>CAJPRR010000017.1 GCA_905373085.1 uncultured Selenomonas sp. | reverse complement strand
CTTTATCGCTTCACATAATCCCTGCCGATGTTCACGAGCGCCTCGTCCTTCGCGCCGCCCTCCATGAGGATGCACGGAAACGGCATGCCGTAGAAGAGGTCGACCGTCCTGCCGCCCGCCGTGATCGTCGTCTGCGCTCGGTCGCTCCTCTTGCCCGTCTCGACGCTGCGGATGACGAAGCCCTTCGCCTGCAGGATCGCCGCGACCTCCGCGCCCGCGCCCGTGATGCCGCTCGAATTGACGACCGTGACGGCGACCGCGCTCGGTGCGGGCGGCTTCGTCGGCTCTTCCTTCTTTTTTGCCGCACTCTCGCCCGCTGCGCCCGCACCTTCACCCGTCGTTTTTGCACCCGCCTGCTGCGGCTCGGTGTCGTCAAAGCGGAAGCCCTCGGGCATTTCCGCCTTGTACTTCGCCGCATAGCTCTCAGCGCGCTCCGCCGCCTCGCCTGCAAAAGGAACGCCCGCCGCGCGCGCCGCCATGCGGCGGATCTCCACGATGTCGGGAATCCAGTAGCTGACGCCCTTGAACCAAGCGGGATTGCCCGGCGCCATCTCCGCCGCCAGCCCGTCTTCCTGCACCTTCTTCATGATCTGCAGGAACTTGATCATGTCGCCCGTGTCGAGATCGGTCTTGACGCTCTTCGCCACTTCGCTCACGATCTCGGGCAGCTTTGCGAAGATCTCGGGCGAGGTCACCTTCTGCAGAACCGCACGCATGAAGCGCTGTTGGCGGCGAATGCGCCCTATGTCGCCCTCCATGTCACGATAGCGCACATACTCGATCGCCTTCTCTCCCATCATGTGTTGCATGCCCGGGTAAATGTCGATGACGAGTCCGCCGTCGTCATCCCAAGGGTCCTCGTAGTACATGCGCTTCTCCACGTCGATGTCGATGCCGTCCAAGGCGTCAATGATGCGCTCAAAGGCATGCACGTCGATGAGGATATAATAGTCCATCGGCACGTCTAGCAGCTGCTCAAGCGTCTTCTTCGTCAGCGCATAGCCGCCGTAGGCGTAGGCGGCATTGATCTTGTCGTATCCCGCCCCCTCGATGGCGACGCGCGTATCGCGCGGAATCGAAAGCAGCGAAGCCGTCCCCTTCTCGGGATCGACCGTCGCGACCATCAAGGTGTCGCTTCGCCCCACATCGTCCTTTCGCTCATCGACGCCCAAGATCATCACATGGATCTCGGAACTTCCTGCAATCATACCGTCCGCCGTCGTGCGGCGCGCAAGACCGCCGCCGAAAAAATGCGCCGCAGCCGCCGCGACCGCGGCAACGAGCAAGACGGCGACGAGGATCCCGATGCGCCGATAACTGCGCTTCTGCTCCAAAACTTCCCCTGCTTTCCTATAAGTAACAGACGGATGCTGCCGTCTGCCTTCATGACTGTATAGTTCAATACAGCAGTATAGCAAAAAAAGCCCGAAGCCGCAATAAAAGGCGTTCGGAGACGCAAATATTGACCAAATATCAATAAATTGCTATAATGAATCCAAAAGTCCAATTTACGCAAAGACATTGAGTTTTTAGTCCTAAAAGGAGGAAAATAATGTTCAACAAAAAATCCTCGCGTCCTTCGTTGGCGCTTTTCGTCGCCCTCGCCCTCGGCAGCGGCGCGTTTCTCGCACCATCAGCGGCGGACGCTGCCGATGTCAGCGGGCAGAATGTGACGATTGACGATACACATGCACCAAGCAACAACGCCACGGATCCCAACAACAGCAGCAATGTGATCGGCACGGCAGCCGGCTTTATCGGCAATATGTCCGACAGCGGCAATGTCACGAACAACACACTGACCTTCAACGGTCGACCAGCCCCCCCCTATGACAAACCGTTGTTCGGCGGCCTCACGTTCGGCACGGGCAATGTGACGGGCAACCGCATCATCGTCAATCCGGCAACGGGAACGCTTCTTTCTACTGCCGACGGAATCTTTGGCGGCCTCGCGAACGGCGGCGGCAGTGTCGAGAACAATCATGCCGAGTTCAACGGCAATCAGCTCAACGGCGACTTAGTCGGCGGCATGACAAAAGATGGCGGCACGGGGATCGTCAAGGGCAATACGGCGACGCTCAAGGGCGGCAATGCAAACAAGGACATCTACGGCGGCATAGCTGCTAATGGCTCCAACGGCGATGTGATTGAAAACAAGGTACGAATCGAAGGCGGTACCGTCACTAGCCCAACAGGAACAATTTACGGCGGCTATTCGGAAGGTAATGGTGCCGTGAAGGGTAACACCGTCACGATTACGGGCGGTATTATGCAGACAGTCTACGGCGGCTATTCTACTGGCTCGGGCGAAGTGTCGGGCAACACCGTCAACCTCGGCGACGGCACGGCTGCTATGGCGCCAGGCTACGCGATCAACGGCAAGCTTCTCGGCGGTAAAAACACCACCGACGCCAATAAAGTGTCGAACAATACGCTCAATGTCAATACCAATGCAAAAGCGTACAACATTGAGAACTTCTCGACCATCAATTTTAATTTCAACGCTTATACGAATACGACCCAATCCTTGCTCACTCTCACGGATACGGCAAAAACAAAACTCCAAAGCCTCAAGCAGCTCCACGTGAAGAATGCGCAAGTCGGCAAAGGCACGCTGATGGAGAACACGTATGGCATTGATGTCGCGGAATCCGGCACGGTGGGACGCACGGAAGAAAAGACGGAAACCCTCATACAAAAGGACGGCACGACCAAGATCGCCTATCGCACCTACCAATTCAAGGATTCAACTGTGCCGGACACCGACGGCACGGACGTGTGGGGCGGACGCTCCCTCGCGGGCAATGCGACGACGGGCAACAATGTCACGCTGAACGGCAATTATAGCGGCAATGCCTACGGCGGCTGGACGACAAAAATCGCCACAACCGTAACAGGAGAAAGTGAAAAGAACCACAGCAAGGGCAACCGGATCACGCTTGAGGGCACGACTTCGCAGGTTCAGAACATGAAAGGCGGCGCGACACACGTGGATGGCGGCGACGCTGCGGGCAACCGTGCAGTTCTGAAAGCCGGCAAGGTGAACGGTCATCTGACCGGCGGCGAAAGCGTGAAGGGCAATGCCACGGGCAACTTCGTCGACATCAGTGACGGCAGGGTGTACGGCCAAACCACTGGCGGTGCAGCCGGCAACGCAGGCAAGGCGGAGGCAAACGAGGTCACCATTACGGGCGGCACGCTCAACGGCGACGCCTTCGGCGGCAAAACGTGGGACGGCGACGCTGCGAGCAACACCGTCAAGCTCACGGGCGGCACGACAGAAAAGGTCTATGGCGGCTATTCCAAAAGCGCGGGCAAGGCAACGCGCAACACCGTCCAGCTCTCGGGCAGCGCCTCGGCGCTGGACGTCTATGGCGGCTATGCAAAGAGCAATGACACCGAGCACAACACCGTCGAAATCAGCGGCGGCACGGCGCGATCCGTCTACGGCGGCGAGTCCGACGGCGCGGGCAAGGCAAAGGACAATACCGCCACCCTCAAGGGCGGCACGCTGACCGGCGATATTTTTGGCGGCAGTGCCAAGAACGGCGATGCTGTAGAGAACATCGTCAACATCACGGGCGGCTCCGCAGCGGGTCACGATGCCTACGGCGGTTTCTCAACAAACGGCAACGCGACGGGCAACACCGTCAATATCACGGGCGGCTCGGTGCGTAACGTCTACGGCGGCAAGACAACGAATGGCGATGCGACAGGAAACATCGTCAATGTTAAAGGGAACGGCGGAACGGTAACCAACATTTACGGCGGTCGCTCAGAACAGGGATCTGCGACGGGGAACACCGTCAATCTCGGCGATGGCAGCGCTGCCTTTACGACGGGCATCACAGGAACCATTTACGGCGGCGGCGGTATGAATGGTATGAAAGACTACCGCACAGGCAACACGCTGAACGTCCATAGCAATGTGAGCGCCGCCAATATCAGCAATTTCGCCGAGATCAACTTCCACTTCCATTCACATGTGAATCAGTCAACATCCTTCCTAACCTTGAGTGATGTGGGCGGAACGACGATCCATAGTCTCAGCGACCTCAAGATGAACGGCGAACACGGGCGCAAAGGCACGCTGCTGAAAAATACGCACGGTATCACGATCTCCGACGGCAACAATCGCCTTGTCAAGACGAACGAAAACAAGGAACTCGTCCTTGCCAAATCCTCCGACAACAAACAGATTGACTACGAAGGCTACGCGTTCGCCTATCAGACCGCACCGACAACTGTCGCGGAAGGCGGCACGACAAACACATGGGGCGGTCGCTCCATTGGCGGCAACTCCACGCGCCACAACACGATCACCGTCGGAAGCGGCACGCATACGAACATCTATGGCGGTTGGACAGCAGGCTCGGGCACGACTGCAGCCGATAAGGACAACAGCTACAAGAACGAAGTCACGCTCGACGGCAGTAGCACCACGACAGACAACCTCTATGGCGGCTATGTCGATACCGATGCAGGAAACGCTGAGGAAAACACCGTCACGGTCAAGAACGGCACAGTGAATGCCGACGTTTATGGCGGCATCACAAACAAAGTCGCAGGTACAGGGTATGTCAAAAAGAACAACGTGAACATCTCCGGCGGTACGGTCAGCAATGTCTACGGCGGCTACAGCGCAGGCTCGGGCGAAGTCTCCGGCAACACCGTCACCGCCACAGGCGGCACAGGCTTCAACGATGTGCGCGGCGGCTACTCCAGGAACGGCGCAGCGAACGAAAACAAAGTCACGCTCGGCGCATTCAACACAGGTGCCGTCACGGGCGGTCACGGTGCGACGGCGGCAGACGGCAATGAAGTCACGCTTACAGGCACAACCGTTACGGGCGATGTCAAAGGCGGCGAAGGCGCGACGACGAAGAAAAACATCGTCAACTTGAATGGCGGCGTGACCATCAACGGCGCACTCAAAGGCGGCACGGGTACACCCGGCGCGACAGGCGAGGAAAACAAGCTGAACGTCAAAGGCACGAACTCGGCGCAAAGCATCTCAAACTTCCAGAAGCTGCACTTCGATACAACGGGTGCGACAGCAGCCAATCCCCTGCTGAATATCACAGGCGGCGCAACAAACCTCGACTGGAACACCCTCGACGCCAGCGGCACATCGGTCAACCGCGTAAGCCTCCTCAAAAATACGGCGGGCATCAACCTCTCGAACCATACGCCCGGCACAGTGAAGTCCAAGATCAACGAAGCCGGAACAACGGAATACAACATCGACGTTGCAAAAACAGGCAGCACTGTCACGGACATCACCTACCAAGGCTATCAGTTCAAGGGAAAAACGACCGCGACGACCGAGGGCACAGACACCTACGGCGGGCGCTCCAAGGCGGGCAACACGACCACGGAGAATGATCTCACCCTCGATAGCGGCAGTCACACGAACATCTACGGCGGCTGGACAAGCGGCGCAGGCTCGACCGCAGACGCTGCGAAGCAGAAGAACAGCATCGGCAACAAAGCCACCGTCAAAGGCGCAGCGAACGCCACAGGCGCCGTCATCGGCGGTCTGACCGACGTCGCAGGCGGCAAAGCGACGGGCAACACCGTCACCGTTGAAAAAGACCTCGCCGCCAACATCATCGGCGGCAAGGCAGCATCGGGTGAAGCCTCGGGCAACACTGTCAACCTCGCCAACGCCACCGTCAACTCTGTCACAGGCGGCGACGGCACAACGACGAACGACAACACGGTCAATCTCAACGGCAGCGCACAGGTCACAGGCGCACTCAAAGGCGGTTCGCAGGCAAGCGGCACAGGCAACACGCTCAACGTCAAAGGCAAGAACAACAAGGCGGGCAGCATCGAAAACATCCAAAAGATGAACTTCGACGCGACCGGCCTTGCCAAAGACGACACGATGCTTGAGGACACGAACGCTGCCGGAACCAATGTCAACTGGGCGAACCTCAAGGCCTCGGGTACGGCGGCGAAACCTCTCACGCTCCTAAAGAACGCGAACGGCATCAACCTCACGGGCTATATGGGCGCGGCGAAGTCCGAGACGGGAGAAACGACGGAGACGAACATCGACGTCCGAAAGACGGGCAGCACCGTCACCGAAATCACCTACGAAGGCTACCAGTTCAAGGGCGTGACGCAGGCGACGACCGTCACGGAAGGCGCTGTCACAGACACCTTCGGCGGACGCTCCAAGGCGGGCAACTCGACGCGTGAAAACACGGTCGAGGTCGCAAGCGGCACACATACGAACGTCTACGGAGGATGGACAAGCGGCTCCGGCTCGACGGCGGCAGACAAAGACACGAGCTACAAAAACACCGTCACCGTCAAAGGCTCGGCAAACGTCACAAATACGCTCTACGGCGTCTATACCGAAGCGGCGGGCGGCAAAGCGACGGAAAACACCGTCACCGTTGAAAAAGACCTCGCCACCGCAAACATCATCGGCGGCAAGGCAGCGGCAGAAGCCTCGAACAACACCGTCAACCTCTCCAATGCCACCGTCAACTCCGTCACAGGCGGCGAGGGCGCGACGACAAACAACAACATCGTCAACCTCAAGGGCAACGCGCAAGTCACGGGCGCACTCAAAGGCGGCTCTGCCGCAAACGGCACGGGCAACACGCTCAATGTCACAGGAACAAACAACAAGGCGGGCAGCATCTCGGGCTTCCAGAAGCTGACCTTCGATACGACGAACACCGATGCGAATCCCATGCTCCAAGTCACGGGCGGCGCGACGACCGATGTCGATTGGACGACTCTCACAGCGACGGGCGCGGCAAGCGAGACGCCAAAGACGCTCATGGAAAATGCCGCCGGCATCAACATCAGCGGCCGCACGGGCGACGCCGTGAAATCCGAGCTGAACACCGACGCCACGATAGAGACGAACATCGACGTCGTCAAGTCGGGCAGCACCGTCACAAAGCTCATCTACGAGGGCTATACCGTCAAAGGCTCGACGCAGGCGACGACCTACGGCGCAGACACTTGGGCGGGACGCTCCAAGGCGGGCAACACGACGCAGGACAACACGCTCACGCTCGATGATGCCAGCAAGACCTATACGAACGTCTATGGCGGCTGGACGAGCGGCACAGGCACGAAAGCCGCCGCCGACAAGCAGAACAACAGCCTGAACAACACCGTCAACTACACGGCAGGCACGCTCACGGGCACGCTCTACGGCGGCTACGCCGCAGCAGGAGAAGCCTCGGGCAACACCGTGAACCTCGGCGCCATCCAGACCGCCGCCAACATCTACGGCGGATTCGGCACAGTGACGAAGAACAACACGATCAACCTCAAGGGCGCACGCGTCACGGGCACGGTCACGGGCGGCTCTGCAGGCGGCACGGGCAACACCCTCGCCGTCTACAAGCCGTCCGAGGTGCACGACTTCGCAGGCGTGCAGAACCTCCACTTCTACACCGACGAGATGGCGGCAGGCTCGGCGACGCCCATGCTCAAGCTCGGCACGGCGACGAAGGACATCCGCGGCCTGAACATCGGCGTTGCCAGAAGCGGCGCCGCGCCGAAGCTCAACAAGGGCGACAAGATCCTGCTCATGAAGACGGCGGGCGGCGCACTCACGACGGATGCCGCCATCCCAAACAAGGTCGAAGGAATGCAGGGCGTATCGCGCCGCTACGAGTACGAGATCAAGCAGGAAGCGACGGGCGAACTGACCGCAACCGTCACCAAGGCGGGCTTTGCCGAGCAAGCGAAATCCCTCGTCGAAACGCGTGCGGGACTCGCCGGCTTCGTCAACCTGGGTGCCGACTACCTCGTGCAGAACGGCCTCGCCGCCGCCCAGATGTCCGTCAGCACAGGCGTCTCCAGCAAGAGCGCCCAGCGCAAGGCGGCCGCCTCCGACAACGCATCCTACCAGCTCTGGGCAGGACTCGGCGCGAACAGCATGCGCGCCGAAAGCGGCTCCCATGTCGACTCCAAGGGCTGGAACCTCGGCGTCGGCTGGGCGCGCGAGGATGTCCAGAAAGACGGCACGAAGGTTCTCTTCAGCCCCTTTGTCGAATACGGGCACGGCACCTACGACTCCTACCTAGACGACGGCACGCACGGCAGCGGCAAGATCAGCTACATCGGCGCGGGCGTCCTCGGCAAATTCACGCAGAAAGACGGCCTCTGGCTCGAAGGCTCTCTGCGCGCAGGACGCGCCAAGAGCGATTACAGCGCCAACCTTAGCGGCACGGCGGCGAACTACGACGGCTCGAACACCTACTACGGCGTCCACCTCGGCGCAGGCAAAACCTTCGCCGTCAAGGAAGACTCTTCCATCGACGCCTATGCACGCTACTTCTGGTCGCACCAGAACAGCATGACGGCGACACTCAACACGGGCGACCGCTACGAATTCGGCAGCGTCAACTCGCAGCGTCTGCGCCTCGGGCTGCGCTACAGCCTCAAGGACAAGAAGACAGGCGAGTTCTACGCAGGCCTCGCTTGGGAGCATGAATTTGCGGGCAAGGCGGGCGCAACCTACGAGGGTGACGCCGCGCCCAGCCCCTCGCTCAAAGGCTCAAGCTACATGCTCGAACTCGGCTACCGCTTCATGCCTGCGAACAGCCGCGTGAGCTACGACCTCCACCTCAATGGCTGGCAGGGCAAGCGCAAGGGCGTCACGGGCGGCGCATCCGTCAAGTGGGCGTTCTGACAAAAGAAACATCCTGCTGCACAAAAAGCAGGAACGCAAAAGGGCAGTCCCCTCGACCTCGGTCGAAGGGACTGCCCTTCTTGTTGACAAATGCACCCGCTTCCTCTATATCGAGGAGATGACGGGCAAGCGCAAACTGCCGAAGGCATGAGCATGAATCTGCCTCCTGTCTCCACCGGCTTGCAGGGAGATTCTTGCGCTCACGCCTTCGGCTCGATCACGCCGTTCTGATAGGCGATGAGCAAGTTGTAGAGATCGGCGATCTCCTCCTGGATGTCCTTGCCCTCGTCCGTGTCGCCGAGCGTCGTGAGCTTCGTCTGCAGTTCGAGCGTCTCGGAGACGGATTCGATGTCCTTGTTCTCCTTCAGCGCTTGGCGCACGTCGGCGACCTGCTGGTGCATGAGGAGGCGGAAGCCGCGCGAGTTGGAGATGAGCGTGAATCCCGAAATGCCCGTTTTCTTGTGGTACGCCTGGCAGAAGCCGCCGTCGATGATGATGGCCTTGCCGTGCGCCTTTACGGGCGTTTCGCCCTTCTTGACCTTGACGGGAACATGACCGTTGATGATGTGTCCGCTCTCGGGCAGGCCGAATTCTGCGAGGATGGAGCGGCAGAAATCCTCGTCGTCCAGCAGGCGGTAGTAGGGATCGGCCGGCTCCTTCCATGTGCTCTCGTCCTCTAGGAGCGAGCGCTCGAAGGTCTTGACCTCGCGTCCCGAGCATGGCGACGTCCTGCCGCACCACAGAAACCACATGAAGTCGAGATCTTCCTGCGCCCGGAAGAGGTAGGCGCGGCGCGCGCGGCGGTCGGCGTAATCGAAGTAGGCGCGTCCCCTGTAAGCCTTGCCGTCGAAGATGACGTCGCGAAGCGAGCCGTCCTCGTTGACGGGAACGCAGCCGTGGTAAAGAAGGTTGCCGTTGCAGCACTTGTAGAGACTTCCCTTCTTGTAGAGGAAGTCGACGTGCTTCTGCAGCATCTCGCTCTCCGTGAAGTACGATTTGAGGTCGGCGATGATGCGCTCCTCCTCCTCCGAGAGCGCGAACGGATCTTTCGGGTCGATCGTCGGGAAGTAGGCGCTCTCCAACTCATAGCGGCGGTCGCCGAGCATGACGTAGGAGGAGTTGTAATTGATCTTGTCGAGGAGGCGGCGGCTCTCCATCTCGAAGTCGGGATTTCGTGCGATGAGCTGGCCTTCGAGCTTCAGCATGATCATCGTGATCGCCTTCTCCGAGGCTCGGATGGCATTGGAATCGGGATAGATGCGCGTCGAAAAGAGCGACAGGGGACGCAAACTGATGCCGTAGCCGCGCTCCAAGACGTCGGTGTTGTGGTAGCGCAGGCTGTTTCTCACGACGCCCGCGATGCAGACCTCGCTGCCCGCCGCCGCGCCCATCCACATGACGTCGTGGTTGCCCCACTCGACATCGATATCGTGGTAGTCGAGGATCATGTTGAGAATCGCGTCGGGACGGCTGCCGCGGTCAAAGAAGTCTCCGACGATGTGCAGACGATCGACGGCAAGACGCTTGACGAGCACGCAGAACGCCTCGATGAAGCCCGCGCCGCTGTCGATCTGCACGATGGTCGCGAGGAGGCGGCGATGGTACTGCGCCTGCGCCGTGTCCTCCTCGGGGCGCGTGTAAAGAAGCTCGACGATGACGGACTCGTAACGCTTGGGGATGAAGCCGCGCACCTTCGCTGCCGGGTACTTGTAGCTCATGAGCTTCGACAGCTCCACAAGCCGCGCGAGATTCTCACGATACCATGCGGGCGTGTCCTTGCGCTCGGCGTGCATGCGCTCGATCTTCTCCTTCGGGTAGTAGATGAGCGTGCAGAACTCCGCCTTCTCCTCCGCCGTCATGCGGTCGGCAAAGACGTATTCGACCTTCTCGCGAATGACGCCCGAGCAGTTGTTCAGGATGTGGAAGAACGACTCGTACTCGCCGTGCAGATCGCTCATGAAATGCTCGATGCCCTTGGGCAGACCGAGCTGCGCCTGCAGGGAGATGAGCTTTTCGTAGACGGATTCCAGCGTCGGGTACTTCTCGGCGAGAAGCCCCAAGAGCTTGTTCTTCTTCTGCGTGCCCTGTTCCATCGTGATCCCCTCCAATGTGACCTCTTCTCCTATGCCTATAGTCTTCCCCGCAAGCAAGGCGCTTTCCTTCTTGCTTGCGGCGGTGCAAAGATAAATTTCTCCTATAAATATAAATTCATAAAACCAAGCGTCCGATTCCATAAAAGAAAAGGACGAGGACAAGCGCGAGGATGTACTCGCCGAACGAGCCGACGCGGAAGAGGCGCACGCCGACCTTCTTCTTCGGATGAAGGAGCGGCACCTTGCCGCAAAGCGCATCCTCGGCAATATGAAAGAGTGCGCCGAGGAGGATGAAACGCCCCGCGAGAATGAGCGCACGAGCGTCCTCGCCCAGCTCCTCGCCGACAGCGCCCAGAGCGAGGAAGCCGAGGACGTAGAGGAGCGGCCAGTGCGACCAGCCGCGATGGGCGAGGAGTCCCGCCCACGGCAGGCGCACGCCGCCGCCCTTGCCCTCGATCCAGTCGGGAAGCACCGCGCCCGCCATGGCGCACGCCGTCGGCACGAGAGCGCCCGTCAGCGTGTAGACCGCCATGCCCGTCACAACCTCATGGCTGACCCATTTCATGCCTGCACCTCCTGCTTTCGTTGACATATATGCTATAATAGGACGATAAGGAGAATTTCTATGGACGATTATACTTGGCGGCTGCAGCTGCGCGCCCGAAAGATCAGCTCATACAATCGCACGCTCACGATGCTCGTCATCGTCTTCTTCGCGCTTGCCGTCGGCTCCGTGCTCTGGTACTTCTTCATCCACGCGAGAAGCCCCGAATACGCGCTTGCCGAGATTCAAGAAGCGGCGGAGAATCACGACGCCGAAAAATTCGAGCGTTACGTCAATGTCAGTCTGAGCATGGGCAGAATCTATGACGATCTCACGCGCAGTCTCTTCGCCGCCGACACTTCCCTGACGAACGACGAGCGCACGGAAGCCGTGCGTTTCTACCAACTCATCAAGCCGCAGGTCACGGCGGGGATGCGCACGACGCTCACAGGCCGCATCGAGACGGGCGAATGGCAGAAGCCCGGCGGCCTCCTGCAGGGACGCCAGCTGCGCATCGACTTTGAGAACCTCTTCGAGCGCAGCCTGCTCAAGAACATTGCCATCGTCGGACTCGACTCCATCGACCGCGACGGCGCGACGGCGACGGCGCACGTCAAGGCGAAGGACGAACTGACGGGAACGGAACTCACGCTGCTCCTCGCCATGGAGCAGACGGGCGACGGTCATTGGCAGGTCTCCTACATCAAGAACTACCGCGACTGCCTCGACCGCCTGACGCCGCTCCTCGAAAAGGATGTCACCGCCTACCTTGAAGAATCGGCGCCCATCGTCGAGCAGTACAATAAGCGCTTCGCCGAGGAGCAGCAACGTTTTCACGCGCTGACCGACATGCCGTGGGACGGCACGGGCCTTCTCTCCAGTGCGCAGAAAGACGGGCTGAAGAAACTCATCCGAACGGACATCATCCCGACCCTCAAGGAGCGCCAGCAAAAGCTCTCGGCGCTCTCCGTGCCGCCCGGCGCACGCTATTTGAGCCAGCTGCGTGCAGAATCCACCGAGCTTTCCATCACGGCTTGGGAGCACTTCGTCAACGCTCTTGAAACGGACGACCTCGATGAATTCGATACGGCGGAAACCGTGCACAAGGAAGCGCTCGACATCGAAATGCGCCTCGAAGACCTCCTGCACCACGCGGCGCTTTGCAGCCAGCCGCCCGAAATGCCTTGAATCCCGAAAAGCGAGAATGCGCCCCGGAGAGACGCTCTTCGGGGCGCATTTTTTGCTTTCTGTGCGCCGTCTGCAGACGAGCGCGAAAAGGCTCTGCCGCGCCATAGTCGAATGCATCCGCACCTTTCAGACCTCGGTCAGCAGGAACGCGCCCTCGCCGCGCATCGTGTAGTCGCCGAAGCTCGCGGGAATGAAGTACGAGTCGCCCTTCTCCAAGATCTCCTCGCCGCCCGACCACGAAAGCTCCATCGGGCCTTCGAGCGCGACGATGGACTGGAAGCTCGCGCGTCCCGCCTGCAGGTGACAGCGACCCTTGAGGGCGAAGTGATAGACCGTGAAAAACTCGGTTCGTGCTATGACCGTCATCTCATGCTCGGCGAAGATGGAGAACTTCTCGCCACGGCTCACGTCATACGATAGCGGCGCAAACGAGAGCACGTCGAGCGCCTTGTCGACGTGCAGCTCACGCAGCTTGCCGTCCGCGCCGCGCCGCGCATAGTCGTAGACGCGGTACGTCGTATCGGAATTCTGCTGGATCTCCGCGAGGAAGATGCCGCGCCCGATGGCATGGAGCGTGCCCGCCGGAATCACGACGGCGTCGCCCGCCTTCACCTTGACGCGCCGCACGACGTCCAAGAGCGTGTTCTCCTCGATGCAGCGGCGGCACTCCTCGCGCGAGATCTCCTCCTTGAAGCCGTAGATGATCTCCGCCCCAGGCTCAGCATCGAGGATGTACCACATCTCCATCTTGCCGTACTCGCCCTCGTGCTCGAAGGCGTAGCTGTCGTCGGGATGCACCTGCACCGAGAGGTCATCGTGCGCGTCGATGAGCTTGATCAAAAGCGGGAAATACGGATAGCGCGAACCGTGCGAGCCGAGCGCAGCGTGCGCCCCTTCGCGCGCGATGTAGGCCTCCAGCGTCAGACCCGCGTCCGCGCCGTTCTCGATGACGCTCTGATCCTCCTTGTGGCACGCAAGCTCCCAGCTCTCCGCGACCTTCGCGAGAGACGTCTTCCTGCCGTACTCCGTCTTGAGGCGCGTGCCGCCCCAGAGGTAGTCCTTGAGCGGCGCTCGAAGCTTCATCGGGTATATCATTCGATCCATCCTTTCTCCCGGGCTTGTATTCCTGCCGTGCACATGTTACGATACATGCACGATAATGAAATCTTAGGGAATCCGCAGGACGAACCTTTGTCCTACGTGACGAAATCCAGCAAAAGAGGCCTCTCATGGACGAAAAACTCTTCCGCATCCTCTACGTATTCACCGACCTCGCCGCGCCCCTTCTCGCGGGCTACATCGCCTATCAGCGAGGCCGCATCTCCGACGCGCAGTGCAATGTCCTCATCCGCTTCAACATCATCGTCATGGCGACGCTGCTCGCCGTCTTGAGCTTCTGGGTCATGCCGCTGTCGAAAAGCCTCCTGTGGCTGCCGCTCTTCAGTGCGCTCTTCATGCTCGTACCCGGCTCCATCGCCTATTTGACCTTCGCTCGCCGCCACAAGAACGCCCTTTCGCGCGGCGCTTACTACATGAGCGCCATGCTCACGAACATCGGCACGATCGCGGGACTCGCCGCCTTCATCCTCTATGACGAGGCGGGATTCGCCTACGTGCAGATCGTCTCGTCGTTCCAAGTCGGCCTCCTCGTGCTCGTCTGCTTCCCGCTCGCCGCGAAGTTTCGTGCACAAGGGGCGAAAGACGGGCATCGCGTCCACCTGTCGCTTAGGGAGCTCTTTCTCACGCCGAACCAGATGCCCGTGCTCGGCCTCATCGCGGGACTCGCGCTCAACGTCTGCGGCGTCGAGCGCCCTGCCGTACTAGCCGCAGCGTTTCAGGCGCTCGTGCATATCGGCGCCTGGACGGCGCTCTTCCCCGTCGGCTGTCTCGTCGACTTTTCGCGTGCGCGTCCCTACATCAAGAAAACCGCCGACCTCATCCCCCTGCGCTTCCTCCTCACGCCGCTGCTCTTCTTCGGACTCTGCCGCCTGCTCTTTGCGGACGCTGTGCTCATCGGCAGCATGCTCCTCGTCGCCGCCGCGCCGACGGCGATCAACGCCGTCCTGACCGCACGGCTCTACAAGCTCAACGTAGACCTCACCGTCGCGAGCTTCCTTGTCACGACCGTCCTCTACCTCTTGCTCTTCTACCCGCTCTTCTTTCTCTACGTGACGCACGGCGGCAGCTTCTGAAGGGGAGCGCTGCATGCAGCATTTCCTAAAAAATGGACGTGGATCACTCCACGTCCATATTAAGGAAGCACGGATAAACTCAGCCCCCCATCTTCACACATCTGCCGACTTCATTTTATCAGCGCTTCCTTTGCCTTCTGCTGACGGCTGCGGCGATAGCGCCAGTAAAGACCGGCGACGATGATGCAGCTTGCAACAACAAAGGCGATGCTCACCTCGTGTCCGACCTTGAGCATGATCTGCCAGCTCTCGCCAAGCGCCATGCCGATGCCGAGGATCAGCGCCGTCCACGGCAGAGAGCCGAGGAACGTGTAGAGGAGAAACTTCTTCATGTCCACATGCGCGAAGCCCGCCGGAAGCGAGATGAACGTGCGCACGACGGGAAGCATGCGGCTGAAAAACACCGCCTTGACGCCGTACTTGTCAAACCAGCGCTGCGCGATATCGACGTGCGACTTCTTCACGAAGAAATACTTGCCATACTTGTCGACAAACGAGCGCCCGCCGTAGCGCCCGACGAGATAAGCGAAGATCGACCCCGCCATGCCGCCGACCATGCCGGCGACCAACGCCCCGACGAAACCCATGCGGTCAGCAAAGATCAGATAGCCCGAAAAGCCGAGGATCAGCTCGCTCGGAATCGGTATACAGGCATTCTCCAAGGCCATCAGGACGGCGACCGCCACATAGCCCCAGGCATCAATGAACTCCAAAAATGTCTGCGTGAACTGCTCCATACGCCCTGCCCTTCCTCAAGAGAAACAACCATACAGCTTCATTATACACTACCGCCAGCAGAAATGCTATAGCATTTCTGCTGGCGATTGACGTATGTTGCATCATGCATTATAATAAATATAGCAAGGGTGCTACTGGTAAACGGTCAGCCCCAACAGTAATTGAGGTAAGAAACCCGCCTACGATTGGAAGCCGGAGGCGGGATTTCTTATGCTTTCAGAACGACGAGAATAAAAAGCGTCACCAAGAGCAACGCAATCAAATCGTTTATCGTCATAAGCAACGCCCCTCTCCGGGGCTAAGATTGACCGCCTACCGTCATAGTAGCACCTCTCGTATTATAACATAAAAAGCCGCCCGGCGAAACTTCTCTTCCCTGCCGGGCAGCCTTTCCTCATTCCTATACGTTTCAAGCCATCGTCAGCTCCCTTGCGGCTGCTTTCTCGCCGCAATCGAGCGACTGCCTCTTCTCTGCCGTTTTCAAAAGCTCGTGGAACGCCGTGCCATCCTCGGGATAGTAGGCGACCGCGATACGGCACTCTAAGCCGTAGCCGCCGAACTGCGTATTCTCGCCGCCGAACAGCGTGCGGATTGCACGCGCCTTCATGTCCATGACCTCCGTGCGCTCCATATCCTTGACGAAGACGGCGAACTGGCCGTCCCCCAGATGCGCGAGCACGTCGCCCGCACGGAAGAAACTGCCGACCGCCTTGCATATACGCACGAGAAGCTGATCCGTCCAATGCTTGCCGCGCTGCTCTGCCAGCTGACGGATATTGCCGAAGGAGATGACCATCAGAGCATTGCTCTCGTCTCGGCCATGACCCGTGAGATACGTCTGCACCGCCTTCTCCAATCCTGCGCCGTTCAAAATGCCCGTGACCGAATCGCGCTCCGAGCGGAAATGCGCGAAGCTCTGCTCCATCCTGCCCATGCTCGATTCAATGTCCCAGAGAATGCCGATCGTGCGCTGCACGCGCCCCGTCTCGTCGCGCAGAAGCTTCACGGCAACCTCGTACCACGAATAGCGTCCCTGCGGCGCTTCCGCCATATCGAGCAAGACCTCGCGCACGCCCGTCGTCTGCCCTCGAAAAAGAGCCACGAGCCGCTCGGCCGAATCGGGATGAACCATGCCGCGATTTTCGGTGCAAAGCGTGCGGCAGAATCCCTCGAAGCGCTTCTCCTTCATACCGTCGCGCGCCTTCGCCAAGAGAAGCGCATCGTGCTCAATATCGTAGTCAAACGTGACTACACCCAGTTTTTCCAATAACAGCTCTACGCATTGATTCTCGTAACCTGCTATCGGAGTCTTATATTTTCCCATAATATAACCCCCTCAAGATAGACAAGCATAACTACCAATGCCTCCCCGATAACTTCCCCATGCATCCCCATGAAATGGCGAAGCTATTCTAACATATAGTATAGCGCGAGAACGCAAAAAAATCCAGAAAAAAGTGAAAATAATTCAAAAAATCGTGCCGCTCCTGTCAGTGCACGCAGAACTATGCCCGGCGCAAAAAAAGAGGGGCGCATCTGCCCCTCTTTCCATCTCACGATTTTTTCAATCCGTGCGCACGACAAAGGTGCCCAGTTCCTCCGCCGCATTTGTGACACGCGACAGATTCGCCGTGATCTCCTCGGTCGAAGCCGCCTGCTCCTCGCTGATCGCGCCCGTCGTCTCGATCGTCTTCGAGATCTCCTCGACCGCCTTGTTCATCTCCGCGAGCGTCGCCTGAATCTTCTCCGTCGCTTCGCGCGACTGCTCAGCGAGCTTGCGAACTTCCTCTGCAACAACGGCGAAACCTCTGCCCTGCTCGCCCGCGCGCGCCGCTTCGATGGCGGCATTAAGCCCGAGGAGATTCGTCTGCTGCGCGATGTTGTTGATGAACTCGATGACCTTGATCGTCTCGGCATTGCGCTCCTTGAGGTCGGCCGCCTGCTGCACAGCCTCCTGTCCCGACCTTGCCAGTTCGCTCGCACTCTCCGCGACCTGCTCGACAGCATGGTAAACCGTCTCCGTCGACTTCGTGACCTCGTCGACCGCATGGGCGAGCTTGATGTCCTGCGCAACATCCATCGCCGTCACAAGCGTGCCGATGATGCTGCCGTTCACGCCGTAGATCGGCGTGATCATGCTGCGGACACCGGGTCCGTAGAGCTTCTCATCAATCAAGCCAACATAGTCTCGCCCTGTATCGATGACATGTCTCGTATTGGGCGAAATGGGCGTGCCGACCGCAGGCGAGAACTCCAGCTTGGCATTCGGTATCAACGCCAAGGTCGTCTCCTTATCCGTTACGCCAACAGCAACATCCTGGCGAACGACATGATCCAAATAAGGCGCGACGGCAATGAACGCATCCAAAACATCTTGATCCGTCTTGATCGTATCGGGGTAAACCATAGAAATACAACTCCTCTACCTACGCACTCCAAAGAAACAACGGCATCCATGCTTTGCTTTGCACACTCACGAAACGAAAACATGAAAAAGATTTCCGCTATATTTCATTATATCGTGAAAGTGACCATAAAATATAAGTACTTTAGAAAAATATTTGGCAGAATCCGACTTTGGGATGTATTTCTTCTTCCTTCTGGGAAAAACTACTCTTTTCAAACAAAAGGCCGCAGATCTCTGTATCAAAACATAGAACCGCAGCATCTTGCATCGCGCACTTTCTATTCTGCTGTTTAGCGCAGAGACTTGCTTCCCGCCTCTTTTTGCGGCTTTTCCTGCATCAAACCAACTGCCCGAAATATCCGGATCTCATGAAGGGGAACCGCCGCTTACGCGAAAAACTTGCAGAAGCGCGAAAAGAAAATCTTTTCCTAAAAAAAGCGGCGTCATTCTTCACAAAAGGAATCGACGAGAGGCATATCGATTCATAGACGAACATCGCCCTCCCTGCAAGACCGATATTATATACGGATGTTCATTTGACAGCACCCAACTCATACCGAATTGCTTCATATTCTTCATACAGATGCCGCAAATCTGTTAGGGCAGACAAACGGTTCTTTTTTTCGCCTTTGCCAGTTTCAATCTGCTCCCTGACGGGACGCCGCAAATCCTCTATAATCTGATTCAGTATAAGATTCATTTGCAAGCGGATTTTCTCGGCCATATCTTCTGCAGCATACAAACACCGCTGTTGCAAATCCTGCCTCGCTTGAGCCTCCGCTTCGGCTGCACGCCGACGATATTCGTTTTCGGCAATGACCTCCTCCCGTTTGCGTTTATCATCATCGTCAAAAATAAGGGATTTTAACAGCTTGAAAATTATAGGCACCGCTATCGGTGGTATTTGCGGCAAGAAGGAAGCTACGGCCGTCCCGGACAAAGCCTTGCCGATCGCGGATTTACCTATGCTTTTGGTAATCTGTTCGGCTACCGGAACCATGAATGCACCTTGTCCAGCGCTTTTCACCATTCCTGAAAGGGGATTTTCGTCCCTGACAGCATATCGCTTATATTCCTCAGCTTCTTCCAGAATCCTTTGCAACTCATTGGCTACATTGCTTATTTTATCTTTCCAACCATCCTGCTGCGAAGGAACAGCAGGGATATTTTTTGAGCCGTCAATCGGAAGTGGAATATCTGCTGTGGAGTCCATTTGTAAAGCAGACACATGCTCCGAAAAGCTGTCGGCAGCCCTGTTTAAACTCTCGGAAATCTCTTGCAGGACAATTTGCATCTGTTTTTGTACATCCTGCAAAAAGGCATCTTGATATTTCTGAGCCAAAGCATTGATCGCTTCTTGCCCTTCGCTGCGATGCTCCCAAATCATGTGGGGAAGTTCCTTTGCCATTCGGCTCGACCGTCGTTCAATAAAGGATATAATCTCCTGCCGGGCTGTTTTTTTCTCTTCGCGAATATCCTCCAAAAATTCATTCATGGCTTGAATATCGGCGTCAGCCTCGCCTTTACCCAATTCATTGATTATCACATCCAAGTGTCTTTCTATTTCCAAAATACTGCGGCGCAGTATCTCGAAAGTAGGCATACGTTTCAACTCGGATAAAATGCACTTTTCAAGGTTCTGAACTTTGCTCAATTTCATAAGTTCAGCGGAACCTTCAATTCGTCCCGCTTTGGCATAATCGGCATTGACTTCCAAAATGACATAATCATCATCGGTCAAACCGACAGCCTTGGCATTGGCAGTTACCTGCCGCTTCACAACCAATAAATCTTGCTCACCTTCGGAGGAGTCGCCAAGTTTGCCATCCTTGTCATTCAGAACAATAATGATTTTTTTACCCCGCTGGGCAATAGCTTTTAAGCGACGATAATTTTCCAAATACTCGTGAGATCCGGCAGCGGATATTACAAACAACACCACGTCTGCGTGTTCAAGATGCTCTTCCGTGACCTTTTCGTGTTCGATCGGTGCATCCACCCCGGGCGTATCCACGATGGAGTAACCGTTCCATTCATACCTGTCAATCCTGTCGGTGGTCGGTACATCGTCCACTTTGGCTTGATCACTGCCCAAGAGTTCATTGAGAATACTGCTCTTGCCCGCATTGTAAATGCCGTAGAACATAATTTCCGGTTTAGCATTCTTCACCTTGTCATACAAGGAGTCAATGCTTTGGAGTTCCCCGTCAATTATTCCATTATCCGCATACGGCCGTGTTATCGAAAGAAGAGTTTCCCACTTGGCTGCAAGCTCTGCTTGATAATTTTTCAAAACGGAATCTTCCATAATGCTCCCTCCCGGTATAATAATCACTCCGCAAATTTTAACTTTTGCAAACCTGCTTTAAGTTCTTGAAGGATTTTTGTCATGGACTGCACATAACTTTCTTGCGGCACAAAGTAAGAATCCCTCAAATGCGCTATTTCGCGCCCCACAATAGGCTTAATCTCCTGCTCAACTTGCAGTAACAAGGCGTCGCATACATCCTCACGATTCGTTCCCATATCAATGACCTGTGATTGGGTATGCTTTTTCTTGACTGGACGATAATATTTCTTTCCGAAAAGACTTAACAGATTTTCTTTGAATCCCTCTGCCTCGCGCTCTACATAATCCAGGGTAAAATATTCATAGGTATATGTTTCGGTTTTGTTTTCTAATCCCTGCATATTAAACCGAATGGCGAAACTTTGTATCTCCTGCTCTTCATAATCGGAAATTATCTTGCTTACCGTTTCGTTAAGCCGTTGCTGCACAACTTGCCGCATCATGTTTACAACGCGCCGTGAAATCTCCTCGGCAGAAAGTGTGCCTCCGCTTTGATGTACTTCTCGTTCCCATGAAGATAGCTCTGCCAGTATGTTACGCTTGAGTTCTCTCTTACAAGAAAGTTCCAAAGACCGAGCTGTTTCATCCAAGGCTCTTTTTTTATCGGCAATTGCCTCACTAATACGGGACAGGCCTGTTTGCAAAGCGTCTATTCCTTCATTGCCTTCGGCACTATTCTCGCCTAATATTTCCTCGATAAAAGAATTGAATGCACGGCGCGGACGCTTTTCTTTGAGTCTGGCGGCATCTCCCGCCGCCTTGCGTCCCAAAATTTGCATCAGCTGATCAAGATTGCCTGCTCGATACGCATCTTCATCCATATTTTCTATGCCTTGTTGAGCCAAGCGTGAGGAAATGCTTATTGCACGGCATTGATTCTCCTTGATGTTTGGATAATCGGCCAGCGTCCTTCGGTAAACATCATCCTCCTGTTTTTGGCGGCTATCTTTAGGTATGAGATTCCGAGTAATTTTTCCGTCCTTGATTTCCGTTTTTATTTTATCGGAACGTGTCAGGAGAATGATGGCCTCCTGTCCTTCACGGGACATTTTGGACATATAGTGCATATCCTTCTGCAAGCCCGGTTCTGCTGAATTCATGAGGAAGATGCACATATCTGCGTAGGATATGTACTCATCTACCATTTCATCCATGGAACGCATATCACCTTCTTTGCCCACGGCACCCGTGCCGGGCGAGTCCATCCAACGCAAGCCGGATAACGTGAAATACTGAATAGAGCCGGTAGTGTCCGTCACACCTTCTTCAAACCAGATTTCGCCTTTGTCATCTGCTTTGATGCCGCCCTTTTTACGCGCTTCTTCCTCCGTTTCAAAGATCGGCATAGGCAGGTGTTTGTAAGCATTATCAAACTCTGCGTTTCTAAAATAGCGTCCACCGATAAAATTGCCCAAGGAGCTTTTGCCGCTTTTTACCGCGCCGAAGACCAAAACGACCAAATACTTCTCATGCTTGGACATAAACTCTCTGCCCTTGCGGTCTTTCTCTATCTTGGTTTTCCATGTCTTGATGGCCTCGTTCTTAGCTGTCAGATTGGCGGCAAGCGCCATACCGATGCGATCACGACTGTCTATATATTGCGTGAAATTCCCTTTGATCGCCTCGCTTTGCTGTTCAAAAAGGGTCAGCAATTTCGCTACCTCGTTGCTTTTGGCGTCGATTTCCTCGGAGAATCCGGCTAACTCCGCTTGGATATGGTCAAGATTGTTCAGAAAATCTGCTGCACTCTGTTGCATATATTCTGTTCCCATCGGCAATATCCCCCCAAATGACAATGCTCCACCGTTTTCTTTGCTGTAACGATCAGTGTACTGCGCCTTTACCCATCCAGTTGCATAGTTTCAATCTCAGCAGCAACTTTATCGTTCCGAATAATTTCCTCTCGTTCGTCGGCAAGCTCCGCCAGAGTTCTCTCGTCAATATCGTCCTTTACACCGCTCACGAGATCGCCCATATTCTCGCAGTAATACGACGGACGTTTTTGCGCGTCCTGAATGGTGGGAAGGTCGCTGACATTTTCAAGCGCGCACAATCCGTCGAGGCACTCCCGAAAATTGGATTGCAGTTCGTTTTGCAGGCGTTCTGCTTGTCTGCGCTTGCTATCATAGGCTGAGGAAACGGAAACGTCCATGCCCGCGCGATTCGCCAATTTTTGTATGACTTCCTGCTGAAACGAACGTTCCAAGCCGTCCATGATTTGCCTGTGCAGTTCGTCAAGATTTGCTGCCTCGTACAAAAATTCACAAGCACGGTCGGCAACCTCATCAAGCGTGCCTTGTCCATCCCCATAGTTCAGCGAAAAGCTATACTTTCTCACTTTTTTCTCGCCGCCGAACCAACCGCTTTCGTAACTGGTATATGAGTCAACGGACCAATCTATACTGCTACGGTGTACCTTACCGCGAAATCGCGTGATAAATCTATCGAAATGCTCCTCGTATGCTCCTTCCCTCCAATCTTTTCCATAACAAAGTGATTTACCGTCAAGATCAAAATAGAACGATACCTCATCGCCGCCCATATAGACTTCTGTTCGTATGGATATTCCGGCGTTCAGTATATCGGTTTTTCCGGCTTGCCGGATAGCATTCTCCAATTTGGTTTTTATTCCGGAAAGGCATTCGAAAATTTGCTTGGAATACGCCTTCCCTAAGATTCCACAAATGTTGGGGGAGCGTCTGGGACCCAAATACCAATTACATTCTTCAGCATAGCTTTCCCGAAGCTTATCCAATCGGCTTTTGGCAGAATCACGGGAACTGAAACCATCCTCGTAGGTAGACGATAGATGAACCCATGGCATGGTCACACTATTGATACGGGTTACGTTTGCCGACTTAAATATGCTTTTGGCATCGCTGTCCAAGCGATAAAGCGGCTCCCATCTATTTTGTTCTGCCT
>CAJPRR010000016.1 GCA_905373085.1 uncultured Selenomonas sp. | reverse complement strand
CTGCGCCCTTCGGGCTTGACCTCTTGGATTTTCATGGTAAACTACACGCACAAACGTCCACTTTGTGGACATTGTGCGCCGCCCTTACATGAAAAAGCCAATCCGTCTGCGCCCTTCGGGCTTGACCTCTTGGATTTTCATGGTACAATAAAAATAGAGAATTGTGGAAAATTTCAACAGCGGGAAGCGCGGCTCTTTGCCCTGAGCGGGGCGCTCGATTCATGCGGCCGCCTCCCCAACCAAAAGGAGGAATCGTCCATGACAGTCCGTGAAGGAGACGCCGCCATTGTGGAGCAGTTCGTCGATCTCTACAGAAAGACCCTGAATGACGCGAACACCACACTCGCCGACAGCATCTGGCAGCCGGGACCGAAGACGACCATGGTGCACCCGCGCGGCGAAGACATCGGTTGGGAAAACATCCGCCAGCACTTCTACATCGACCGCCTGCAGAAGCTCTACACGGAACGTTGCTTCGAATTCCGTGACCTCGAGATTGAAGTCTACCGCGACACAGCGATCGCCATGTATATGTGGGACTTCCACGGCAAGCTGCGCTCCGACGGCACCGAAATCGAGCAGAAGGGACGCACGAGCCAGACGTACCGCCGCATGTCGCAGGATGGCTGGAAGATCTTGCACGCCCACATCTCAGGCATGCCGATCACGAACGAACGCCAGCCAATCTGATGAAAAAGGGGGATCGCCCAAGAGCGATCCCTCTTTTTATGTCGAAAGACAGATCCCGTCACTTAATCTCGTCATACATGCGACAGCGGTTCGGGCCGAATCGGCGTGCCGACAGCATGGCCTCCTCCGCCTCCTCTACCATGTGACTGAACGTCTCTGCGGGCGATCCCGTGACCGATATGCCCATGCTGAACGACACCTGTCCATAGTCCTGCGGCTGCACGCGCAGGAAAAGGTCCAAGATACGCTGCGCACGCTTTTCTATGATGTCGATGGAAATGCGCCCCGAGATGAAGACGGCGACCTCGTCCACATGGACGCGCCCGAAGACGTCGACGCCGCGAAAATCCGCGCGAACGGAGTCGGAGAGCGTGCCGATATAGCCATTGCACGAAGGTTCGCCCAACGCTTCGGCAAGCCCTTCGTAGTTGTCAATGCCCACGATGAAGAGCACGCCCTTCTCGCCGCGTGAAAGCTCCATGAGCTGGTGATTGACGAGAAGCTCCAGTCCGTCTCGATCAAAAAGCCTCGTCTGCGGGTCTCGCTTCAGCTGCGCTTCCTGCCGCTCCATCATGTGCGCCGCATCATGCAGATCTTCCATGAGGCCGACGACGGCATAGATCTTCCCGTCCTCCGCTGTCAGACTGCGGTACGACGTGCGCCGCCAAAGCGGGCTGCCGTCCGGCGTCTTGACGCGATACTCGACGACGTCGTCGCGCACCCTTCGGCAGGCGTCCGTCAAGCGTCCGAGCACGTCCTCACGCTGCTCGGGATCGGCAAGCACTTCGTTGGCAAAATAATCATAGAAGTTCCGTTTGCGCGTTTCTGTCATCTCTTCGCCGGGAGCGGCATGCCAGAGCGTCGTCTCGTCCTTCGCCACTTCGTAACGGTATGCTACCATGTTCGTCTTTTCCAGGAAGACGCGCAGGATTGCATCCCTGGATGCTTCCTCCTGTCCTTTTTCCTCCGTCGTCAGATCGTTCGATACCGGCGGAGGGAAATTTGGAGCCTCCACAGGCCGTGCCCCGCTGACCTTCAGAGCATGTTTTCTTCTCATATCGGTGCTTTTCATCATAAAACTCCTATCCAGTCGTACATCATTCAAGGCATGCATGGGTTACTTCCAGTTATGATGCAGCCTTTTTCATTATAAAACAAAAGAAAGATTTTTTCAAAGGAATTTCTCTATCCCTTCTGCAGGAAAAAAGCCCCACAGACCATCTGCGGGGCTTTAAATATTCCTGACGAGGAGCGCTCAAGCGGGAGCTATTTGACGACGAGCACGGGGCACTTCGCCTGCTCGACGATGTACTGGCTCACGCTGCCCAGAAGCACGCCCTTGACGACGCCGAGACCGCGGCTGCCCATGACGATGATGTCCGTGCCGCTGTGCTCCGCGAAATCGAGGATCGCGACGGCGGGCGAGCCGGTCTCCGAAAACGCTTCCTTCTTGATGCCCGACGGCACCATCTGCATGGCGCGATCCAAGATCACGTTGCCCGCCTTCGTGACCGCCTCAAGCACCACATCGGACAGGCAAGCGTTGATCGCGAGCTGGTTGATGTTCGCGATGTAGAGGAAGTTCAGCTTCGCCTCGCAGACTTCCGCGAGCTTGATCGCCTCCGCTACGGCGCGATCCGAACCTTCCGAGCCGTCTATGGGGACGAGAATGTTCTTCAACATGGTATAAACCCTCCTTCTACCAGACATCTTCATCAAAGCTGCGCCATGCGCCGCTCCTGACTCACTTGGCAACGAGGACGGCGCATTTCGCCTCCTCCATGACCTCCTGGCTCACACTGCCCAGCAGGAAGCCCGTGACAGGGGACAGACCCCGGCCACCCATGATGATGAGATCGTGCCCGTTCGCAGCCGCGAACTCCACGATCTTGCGGGACGGCATGCCGACCACGACGTGACTCTCGGCGTCGATGCCTTCAGGCAGACCCTCCCGTGCTTCTTCCAAGACCTCCTCGGCGGAAGATACGCCCTTCGCCATCACGCTCAGAGGAAGCCATGACGGATGATCGGGATCGCCGTCGGTCTCCCTCTCAAAATAGGACACGAAGAGGATGTCGATATGCGCTCCGACCGGGCCTGCGAGCTTCACCGCCATCTCCAGCGCCTTCTTGGAATGCAGCGAACCGTCCACCGGCACGAGGAACTTCATCTTATCCTTCACCTTGGCACCTCCTTCCACCATGGTCTGTCTTTCTACCTGTATAGTTCGTGAAATAGAAGGAAAATCCTCTCCCTTTTTAGAAATTTTTTGGAAATTTTTCGCTGTTTTTCTATGCGCCCCAAGCAAAAACCTGCCAATCGTGCCTTCCGCATGATATAATAGAAAGGCAAACAGATGCGTTCATGCGCCTTCTCAAGGAGGCTCCACCCTCATGGAAAATTATCTTTCGGCGCTCGCGACCCATACAGGTCCCCTGCTCGCCATCTTCTTCGCCGCCTTCCTGCAGTCGATCACAGGCTTCGGCCTCGTCATCGTGGCGGCGCCCCTCTTGATGTTTTTCTACGATCCGAAGATCGTCGTGCCCGTCATGCTGCTCCTCGCGTGTTCGGGCAACACCGTGCAGGCCTTCTTGATGCGCAAGAAAGCGAACCTGCCCCTGATCGGACACCTCGCGATCGGCGTCATGCTCGGCGTTCCCATCGGCTTTCTCGTCTTCGACTATGTATCAAGTGACACCTTGAAGATCTGGATCAGCACCGTCGTCTTCCTCTCGCTCCTCATCATGCAGGTATCCCACCGTCACATCCCGGAATCAAGGCGCAACACGATCATCACGGGGATATGCGCAGGCTTTTCCTCCATGACGACGGGCATGGCGGGACCGCCGTTCCTCATCTACCTCGCCTACACGAAAATGAGCGCTGAGACCTTCCGCGCCACGTGCTTCGTCTTCTTCCTATGCTGCAACTCGACGTCGCTCATCGGCTACCTCATCGGCGGCCACCCGCTGACCGCTGCTGTCCACGAGTTCATCTGCCTCCTGCCCGCCCTCGCCGCAGGTCTCTCCCTCGGGCACGCGCTCGCACGCTTCATCCCCACGAGCCTCCTGCGCCGCCTGATCTTCCTCGTCCTCTACGCCGCCTGCCTCTATACGATCTGGAGCGTCGTATCGAAGGGATAGTCAAAGGAAAAAAGAGCCGAGTTTTGACTCGACTCTTTTTCGTTACAGCTCAAAAATCAGAGATCCGCCTTCCAAAGGCCGTGCAGGTTGCAGTACTCGTAGACCGCCACCGGCTCGTCACCCTCGGCGAGACAGAACGTCGCCTCGGGCTTGTCCTCGGGCGTCAGATGACAGATCTGTGCACCCTTCTTCGTCTCAAGATGAATCCACGAGATCAGATGCTCGGGCGTCATCGGATGCGCGACCGAACCGACGACGACCGTGACCTTGCGTGCCGCCTTGTCATACGTCGCCACAGGCACATGCTTCTCCTGCGCCGCATCTGTCGTGTTCGCCTTCAGCTCCTTCATCTCCTTGCCGTCGCATGACAGCTTGCCGCCGCCGTCATGAATCAGACCGACGATGTCTCCCGTCTCCTTGCAAATAAAAAACTTCTTCGCCATGATATCTCCTCCTTCAAGATAAAAAATCCTGTTTATATTGTAGCATATCTCATCTTCTTCGGCTATATTTTCTTTGCGCTCTCCTCTACAGATATGGCGCCGGATTCACAGGTTCGCCATGGATGCGGACTTCATAATGCACATGCGGGCCCGTGGAGAATCCCGTGCTGCCCATATAGGCGATGACCTGACCGCGCCTCACCTGCTGTCCTGTGTGCACGACGATGGACTGCGCATGGCCGTAGCGCGTCATGATACCATTCCCATGATCGATGTCGACCTTATTGCCGTAGCCTCCTGCGTTCCAGCCGGCGTCTGTCACCACTCCGTCGGCTGTCGCTACGATGGGCGTGCCGAAGTCGTTGGCAATGTCGATGCCCGGATGGAAGTCCGAACCATTCCAGCGCAGGCCGAAGGGCGAACTGACCTCGCCGCGTGCCGGCCATATAGATGGAATCGTGACAGAGATGCCCGTCAAGGCATACGGCGTATTTCCATAGGGCAGAAGAGCAGCGAACTCCTGCTGCTGAGCCTCCAGGATCTGCTTGAGCTGCTGCAGGCTGGCGCGGCGAACCGCCACGCGCTTTTCGATATTTTCAAGCGCTGCATCGACATTTTTCAGCTGAGGCTTCACAATCGGTCCGCCCTGCCCGTCCTTTGCACCTGTCGCAGCATCCGCGGCGTCTGCGGGCGTTCCCGCCGCATCGGGTGCAGCGGCCGTTCCCGACATGCGGCGCAGATCGTTTTCCATCTGCGTCAACTCATCCAATTCCCTCTGCAGTCCGTCCGCCTTCTTGGAAAGCTGCAGAAGCTGCTCCTGCTGCATGTTGCTGATCTGGCGCATCCTTTCCAATTCGGTATCATCGCTCTTGACAAAAAATGTCGTATAGAGCGAATACGAAAATGTCACGCAAGAAAGCAGCAAGCCAGCGACGACAGAGATGATACCGATCTTCGCCATCTTCGCAGAAAGATGAATCGTATGAACGGTATCAGAAATATCGGGCACGATCTTGATGGTGAAACCATTTTCCTTATGCAAAAACCCATCTCCAAACTGCAAGGAAGAGACATCTTCTCCCTACACAAGAACAACCCTCCATCATAAGCGCCGTACTACTCCGGCCGCACGCTCATCGCCTTTTCGAGCGCTTCCGCCTCCTCGCGCGTGAGTTTATACGTAGAACGCCCCGCCTCGATGGGCTTGACGTAGCTGCGCGAGTCCTCGCGAGCAAAGATGCTTGAGAAGATCACGCCGTTGTTATGCGAGTCGAGCATGGCAACAGCATAGCTGAGATCACTTCCCATATCAGCAAAGGCGCTGAAACGCACGACGCCGATGCGCGTCGTAGCCGTCTTGAGGAGCGTATCCAAGCGCTTGTTTTCTTCCTTGAGCTTTCGGCTTTCCTCGGAGACCCTCTTCATTTCCTTGATATGTGCAAGGAGCATATTTTCGAGGTTTGCGCCTTCAACTCCTGTCATCAATTCCTGATAGCGGCTCTTCATGCGCGATACGCTGTAAATCTGGTAAATAACCAAAAACAAAAGCACAATGCTCAAAACTAAAAGGAAAACCACAAGGAATGCCTCATTGCTGCTCAAGACCTCCGCCAACTGTTTCGTATTCATTCCAATCATTTCTCCTCTATCTGCGCGTCGAATCCAAATATCCAACGCTTCCGGCTGCCCCCATCAGACGGGCAAGCCATCTTGTATTCGCGATGTTTCACGTGAAACATCGGTATCATACCGTGAATCTTTCCCCTGCGGAGAACTGGCGCAAAGCCGCCTTCTTGTCCTCCAAAAGCTTACTCTTCCTCTCCAACAAAGAGTCCAAGATGCGATTCAAGTCTTCTTCGGATGAAAAATCAATCTCTATGCGGTTCTTCTTGCCTTGTGCCCGAATGCGCACCTGCGTGCCGAAAAACATCTTGAGCTTGTCTTCCGCTTCCTGCAGGAAGAGCCGCGCCGTCTCCGTCGAAGGCTTCGCTTCTTCAGACATCCCGGCTTCTGCCGCACTCCTCTGCAGACGCTTCACAAGCTCTTCGGCTTGGCGAGCCGAACATTCGCGCGCCATGATGATGTCGGCCGCTTCCCTCTGCAAGGCGGCGTCCGTCAAGACGACGAGCGGCCTTGCCTGACCCATGCTCAGGCTGCCGTTTGACAGATATTCCTGCACACGTGCATCGAGCTTCAAGAGCCGCATCATATTCGTGATATGCGAGCGGCTTCGTCCTACGCGCTCCGCCAAGGCTTCCTGCGTCAGCCCGAACTTCTGCAAGAGAGTCTGGTAGGCATTGGCCTCTTCTATCGCATTGAGGTCTTCCCGCTGCAGATTTTCGATCAAGGCGATCTCCGTGCTCGCGGCATCATTCAAGGGGCGCACGAGCGCGGGAACTGTTTCGAGTCCCGCCAGTTTCGCCGCACGAAAGCGCCGCTCTCCCGCAACAAGCTCGTATCCTTGTCCCTCCGGGAGTCGGCGCACGAGAACAGGCTGCAATACGCCATGCTGCACGATGGATTCCTTGAGCTCTTCCAATGCGCTCTCGTCAAATTCATGGCGCGGTTGATACCGATTGGCGCGTATCTCGCTCAAAGGAATACGATGTACGATGATACCGTTCTTTTTCGGTATCAAAGCATCTTCTCCGTCCTCCTGGACTTTGTGCAAACTGCTCTCTTTTCCCCTTTGCTTTGCTGCACCTTCCTGCCGGGATTCCATGCCTTCATTCTTTCCAACATCAGTATCACAATCTTGCAGGGAATCTTCCTTTGGCGCTTCCTGCACCTTCAATTCTGCAGGAAAGAGCGCGCCAAGCCCCTTGCCCAACGCTTGATGCTTCCTAGCTGTCACGCTCTGCGACCTCCTTTGCCAAGTCCATATAGACAACGGCGCCTTTGCAATTCCTATCATAAGCAACGATGGGCTGTCCATAGGACGGCGCCTCGCTCAAACGCACCGTGCGCGGGATGACGGTACGATAGACCTTGCTGCCGAAATGCGTGCGCACCTCTTCTGCAACCTGCACCGAAAGATTGGTTCTTGCATCGAACATTGTCAGCAAGACGCCCTCGACTTCCAAGGCCGGATTCAAGTTGTTCTGTACCAATGTCATCGTATTCATCAGCTGCGCCAAACCTTCCAAGGCGTAAAATTCACATTGAATCGGCATCAGAACGGTATCCGCTGCTGTCAGAGCATTGAGCGTCAGCAGTCCCAAAGATGGCGGGCAGTCGATCAAGATGAAATCATACTGCTCGCGCACGGCATCGACCGACCGCTTCAAGCGATTCTCACGCGAGATGGCAGCGACAAGCTCGATTTCCGCTCCTGCAAGTTCGATATTTGCAGGCAAGACGTCAACCTCATAGCCCGTATGAAGAACTGCCTTCTCTATGGCAAGATTTTCAATCAGTACTTGGTAGATCGTTGTTGTCAGATCCGATTTATTGATACCGAAGCCGCTCGTTGCGTTTCCCTGCGGATCAGAGTCAATGAGCAGTACACGTTTGCCTAGCATGGCAAGACCGGCGCTCAAGTTTACCGATGTCGTCGTCTTTCCTACGCCGCCCTTTTGATTGGCGACCGCTATGATTTTCGCCACATTCTTTTCCTCCATAAGCATTTCTTTTCCTATTATAGCATGATATACTGATGGGGGAAAGTATCCTGTCCTTATGAATGACATGGATGTTTCACGTGAAACATCTGCAAAGAATCACCGATAAACTTTCAGGATATAGGACGGCGCTGAATCTATCCGTGCTGCCGCAAGAAAGAAGGAATCTTATGCCCGTTTACAATACGGTCCTGCTCGATATTGACGCGAAGGAAACGCGCCGCTATGCCGGCTTGAACAAGGCGAAGGATTTCGATGAAAAGCTCATCGAAGAAGCCTGTCTGGAAGCGCGTCTCCTCGCCGAGCCGCGCGGTATATGGCAGATGTACGACTACGATGCAGATGCGCAGACGGTGCTCGCCGACCCGCCCTTCACCATGAGAGGCAAGCTCATCGGCAAGCATCTCGCCAAGGCTCAGAAGGTCATCATCCTGTCGGCAAGCGTCGGAGACGCCATCGAAGAGCATGTGACAAAATACTTCGCCGATGGTCGCTACGCTTATTCCGTCATCCTCGACGCCGCCGCCACGGCAGCCGTCGAGCAGGTCGCCGATGCGATGGAGAAAGCCATCGAACCGAAGGTCGCGAAGGAAGGCTATACGATGCGCTGGCGTTTCAGCCCGGGCTACGGCGATTGGCCGCTCGACCAGCAGCCAGAAATGGTTCGCCTGGCTCAAAGCGAGAAGATCGGCGTCCATCTCAGCGACGCCTCCATGCTCGTGCCGCGCAAATCCATCACCGCCGTCATCGGTCTCGTGCCGCAGCAAACGGAAAAGGAAATGCATACGCCGAACGGCTGCGCCGCCTGCGACAAATTCGACTGCCCTTCAAGAAAAATAACGGAAACCGGATAATGCCTGAACCAAACTTGACTCATTGGCTGCTTTTCTATATGATGCCAAAGTAAGGAGAATCTTGATGATCCATATTTTTGACGGCGCCATGGGAACGATGCTGCAGGAAGGAGGCTTGAAGCCGGGCGGCTGCCCCGAACTGATGAACCTCGAACAGCCCGACGTCGTGCAAAAGATCCACGAAGCCTATATCGAGGCCGGCGCCACGATGATCGAGACGAACACTTTCGGCGCCTCTTGCCTGAAGCTCGATCATTACGGATTGGAAGACCGCGTAGCGGAACTCAATGAAGCCGCCGTAAAGATCGCACGTGAAGCCTCACGGGGACGCGCCAAGATCGTCGGCTCGCTCGGCCCTACAGGCCGCTTCATCGTCCCGCTCGGCGACCTTGAGTTTGAAGAGGCCTATCGTGCCTTCTACGAACAATCAAAAGCGCTTGCCGATGCAGGCGCAGACTGCCTGATCTTCGAGACATGCATCGACATACAGGAAATGCGTGCAGGCCTCTTGGCGGCCAAGGATGCAACGAAACTTCCCATCATCTGCCAACTTTCCTACAGCGAGGACGGACGCTCCGTCACGGGCACGGATCCGCAGACGGCCGCCATCACCTTGGAAGCGCTCGGCGCTGACATCATTGGCGTGAACTGCTCGCTCGGTCCGCAGGAACTCGTCCCCATCGTCGAGGCGCTCGCAGAGAACTGTTCCGTTCCCGTCAGCGTCCTGCCCAACGCGGGCATGCCCCGGCTGGAAAATGGCAGAACCATCTTCCCCATGGGTCCTGAGGAATTCGCCTCGTGGGGCACGAAGCTCGTCGCTGCCGGAGCGACATATCTCGGCGGCTGCTGCGGCACGACGCCCGCACATATCCGAGCGCTTGCTGCTGCCGTCAAGGACTTGCCGCCGGCCGAGCGCAAGTCCCGCGACAATCGTCTGCGTCTCACAAGCCGCAGCAAGACTGTCATCATCGACAAGGATCTGCCGACCACATTGATCGGCGAACGCATCAATCCGACGGGCCGCAAGAAGCTCGCCGAAGAAATCAAGAATGGTTCCCTCTTCTCCGTCAAGCGCGAAGCCATCGATCAGGTTCGTGCGGGCGCACATCTCCTCGATGTCAACATGGGCGTCGGCGGCATCGACCAAGCCAAGGCAATGCACGATGCCATTCGCGAGGTAGCACAAATTACCGACGCTCCTCTTGCGATTGATACCAGTGATACCAAAACTCTTGAAGCCGGACTCAGAGCATATCCGGGACGCGCCCTCATCAATTCCGTCAGTGCCGAGAAGGAGCGCATCGAGGAATTCCTTCCTCTGGCAAAGAAGTACGGCGCGGCGATCCTCTGCCTGCCCATCACGGAGGACGGCGTACCAAAGACAGCAGAAGATCGCATTGAGGTCGTCAATGGTATCATCAGAGAGGCAAAGAAGAACGGTCTCGAAGACGGAGACTTCTTGCTCGACGCCCTCGTCATGACCATATCTGCAGACCAGAACGCCTGCCACGAAGTATTGAACACCTTGCAGCTCTACCGCAAGCGCTTCGGCTATCCGGCAACGATGGGGCTTTCCAACATTTCCTTCGGTCTGCCGAACCGCCCCCTGATCAACAGCACCTTTTTCGCCATGTGCCTTGCAGCAGGACTCGACGCGCCGATCATGAATCCCTACGACGAGAAGATGCAGGACGCCCTCATGGCGAGTGCGGCGCTCCTGGGCAAGGATCCGCGCGGCATCGACTTCAGCCGCAACGAAGCGAACCTCAAGACGCCGAAGAAAGCGGCGACAGCGAAGCCGATCGAGGGCGACGTCCTCTCTGCCATCAAGCAAGCGGTCATCGACGGCGCTTCCGAGAGCATCGCCATGCTGACTGAACGAGCGATCCGCGAAGGCCATTCCTCAAACGAGATCACAGAGAAGGCTCTGACAGCTGCCATGAACGACATCGGCATCGACTTCGGGGCAGGTCGCGTCTTCCTGCCCCAAGTTCTCCTATCCGCCGAAGCCATGCGCGCCGCCTTCCAGAAAATCAAGGAAATGCTGCCCGCACAGCAGGAGGCCAACAAGGGAACGGTCGTCATGGCGACGGTCAAGGGCGATGTGCACGATCTCGGCAAGAACATCGTCTCGGCGCTTCTCTCGAACAGCGGCTTCAAGCTCATCGACCTCGGCAAGGACGTCGATGCCGATACCATTGTGCGCACGGCGCTCGAAAAGGAAGCCGACATCGTAGGCCTGAGCGCCTTGATGACGACGACCATGACACAGATCGACAAGGTCATCCGAAAACTGCGCGAAGCCGGCTCGGCGGCGCGGGTCATCGTCGGCGGCGCCGCCGTGACTGCGGACTATGCCACGAGTGCAGGCGCTGACGCCTATGCCAACGATGGCGTCAGCGCTGTCAAGATTGCCAAGGACTTCGTCGGCGAATAGGGCACAATGTTTCACGTGAAACACCCAGACGCTGAAAAGAATCACGATATGCCACGAACCATCAACTGCAAAGAAAGCGATGTTTCACGTGAAACATGCAAACATAGAAAAAGAAGGAGCTTCCCGCAAAGGAGGCTCCTTCTTCTGCTTCGTCCCTATGCCAAAACCTTGGCAAGGCGCATATATTCAGGATCGAGCTTCTTCTTGTTTGTCACGGCGTCGTGCAAGTCGATGGCGACGACATTGCCACGATGGAAACCAAAAACGACGTTGGAAAGACCCGAGAGAATCGCAAGAGCCGCCCTCTCGCCAAGCTGGCTCGCCTTCACGCGGTCGATGACAGACGGCGTGCCGCCGCGCTGGATGTGACCGAGAACCGAAACGCGCGTCTCAATCTCCGTATGCTCGGCAATGAAATTGCCAACCTCGATGCCGCTTCCTGCACCCTCGGCGACAACGATGAGGATATAACGCTTTCCTTTCTTATAAGCTTCCTTGATCTCGTTGCTGATTTCTTCGAGATCAAAGTCCTCTTCGGGCACGAGGATATATTCCGCACCGCCCGAAATGCCGCTCATCAGCGCGAGCCAGCCGCAATGCCTTCCCATGACCTCCAAGACGACGACGCGGCGATGCGCCGACGCCGTATCGCGCAGCTTGTTGATGGCATCGATGATCGTATTCGCTGCCGTATCGCTGCCGATCGTATAGTCCGTACCCCAAACGTCGTTGTCGATCGTCCCCGGAAGCCCCACGATGGGAATGCCGTGCTCCTCGCTCAAGAGAGACGCACCGCGCAGACTGCCGTCCCCGCCGATGATGACGAGTCCTTCAATGCCCTTCTCCTTGAGCTTCTCATACGCCTCTGCACGGCCTTCAGGCGTCATGAAGCGATGGCAGCGAGCCGTGCCGAGGAACGTGCCGCCGCGCTGGATGATGTCGCCGACATCCTTCCTCTCCATCTTGAACATCTCCCCGTCCAAGATGCCGCGATAGCCGTTATGGATGCCCCACACCTCTGCACCCTCGAAGAGCGCCGTGCGCACGACAGCACGCGTCGTCGCGTTCATGCCGGGACTGTCGCCGCCGCTCGTCAAGACGCCGATACAATTCAACATCGTAAAATCCCTCCCATACCCATGACGGGAAAGCCTCGCTCACCCGATCAAAGTAAAACCTTTCTTACATCATACCACATCAGAGCTGGGAAATAAACGTACTTGACAAAAAAGAAAGGGAATGATACATTGAAACAGTGCTGCATAACTGACGGAAGTGGACGACCACAAGGAAGTGCAGCAGGAAGAGCCGACCGTCCGGGCAGCCTCAATGGTTCAGTATGCCCACGGTCTTTTTTGATTTCACAACAACTCATATAAAGGAGAGAATCCGATGCAAGAACTCGAATTGAAATACGGCTGCAATCCGAACCAAAAACCCGCGCGTATTTATATGGAAAAAGGAAACCTCCCTTTTGCGGTCTTGAACGGCAAGCCCGGCTACATCAATCTGCTTGACGCCATGAACAGCTGGCAGCTCGTACAGGAGCTGAAAGAGGCGACGAAGCTTCCTGCAGCTGCTTCCTTCAAGCATGTGAGTCCCGCAGGCGCCGCCGTCGCCGTTCCCCTGTCCGACACATTGAAGCAGGCGTACTTCGTTGAAGGCGTCGAGCTTTCTCCCGTTGCGACCGCCTACATCCGTGCACGCGGTGCAGACCGCATGTCGTCGTACGGCGATTTCGTCGCCCTCTCCGACCCGTGCGACGCCCAGACGGCTTCCTTCCTGAAGCGCGAGGTTTCCGACGGCATCATAGCACCCGCCTATTCCGAAGCGGCGCTCGAAATCCTCAAGACGAAGCGCAAGGGAAGCTATCTCGTCATTCAGATGAATCCTTCCTACGTTCCTCCGGAAAGGGAAACGAAGACTGTCTTCGGCGTGACTTTCGAGCAAAAGCGCAACGATGTAGCTATCACCGAAGACTGCCTAAAAGATGTCGCAACGAAGAACAAGAATCTGCCCGAAGACGCCAAACGCGACCTGCTGCTCTCCCTCATCACCTTGAAGTACACCCAATCCAATTCCGTCTGCTACGCCAAGGACGGACAGGCGATCGGCATCGGCGCCGGACAGCAGTCGCGCGTCCATTGCACGCGCCTCGCGGGAAACAAGGCGGACGTTTGGTATCTGAGACAAAGCCCGCAGGTTCTCTCGCTTCCCTTCAAGAGCGATGTGCGCCGTCCCGACCGCGACAATGCCATCGACGTATACCTGTCCGATGAATGCATGGATCTCCTCGGAACTGACGAGTGGAAGCGCCTCTTCAAGGAGAAGCCGCCCCTTTTCCTGCCCGAAGAGAAAGCGGCATGGCTCAAGACGCAGACAGGCGTCTCGCTCGGCTCCGACGCCTTCTTCCCCTTCGGCGACAATATCGAACGCGCTCACAAGAGCGGCGTTTCCTACGTTGCCCAGAGCGGCGGCTCCATACGTGACGACAATGTCATCGAAACGGCTGACAAGCATGGCATGTTCATGGCGTTGACGCACATCCGTCTCTTCCACCATTGATACCGGATGCAATGCGACCAAAAAGAAAGGGCTGCTGCAAATATATGCGGCAGCCCTTTCTTATGCTTTGGTTGCATTCCATCGGATCTTCCATGATTTATCCACATTTTTATCCACATACGAACCAAATTATACTGAATTCTGTGGATAAATCCATATTTTGTCCACAAATTCCTCAAAGGCATCAGAGTCCGATATTCAACATATCGAGGATATCCGAAGCCGAAGGCGCCATTGAACCGCCAAGACCGGAAGAACTCTTCACCTGCTTCACGACAGCATGATATATGTCATCTTCCACACTGCCCGGCACGAGATTTTCCCAATTCTGCGAACTGTAAGGACGCTCCTTGATGGCGTTCGACGGCCTTCCCGTGACTTCCAATTCGCAGAGGAACTGGATCTTCCTTTCCTTCGGGTTGATGTAGTAATGTTCCAGATAATATTTCCCCGACGAACTGTATCCCTCATCGGAGAAGCTATTTGGCTTGAGCTTCACCCAGACGTCGATCATTTTCTCCTGTCGGTTCGGGATGGGGACATAGCGCACGCTCTTCATATCCATGTAGTAAACGAAAGACCCGTCACGCAGCAGCTCCTGGAAACGCTCCTTCTCCAATCCCTTCTTGGTCTTGCTGAGACCGCCGCTTCCCTTATGCGGCTCTTCTGTCTTCTTCTCCTGCACAGGCGCTTTTGGTGCATCTTTTTTCGTATTCTGCACAGGCGCTTCCAGCGCATTCGTCTTCTTCTCCGACACGGGAAGCTTCGGCTCAGCTGCTTTCTTGTCCTGCATGGGCGCTCTCGCACTTGCCGCCTCTGCCATCGCTTTTCCCGCATCATCGTTCGTCTTCTTGTCCGCTTTGTTTGCTGTCTGATTCACAGCCTTGTCCTGCAGAAGACTGCTCTGCGTCTCGCGCTCCCGGCTCTCCTGCTTTCTTTCATCGTTTTTGTTCTTGGACTGCGCGGTCTGTGCCTCCGCTCTCTTCTCTGCAGCAGCCCTCTGCTCCCTTGCAGCCTTTTCCCGTGCTATCTTTTCCTGCTCCGCCTTCTGCGCGGCTTCCTTCTTATCTTTCTCGGCTTTCTCCTTCGCAGCAAGATCCGCCATGCCTACATCTATGATATATGCCGAAGCCGTCGAACCAAATGTCAGGCTGCTTGCCAAAAAAGCCACGCTCAAAGTAGCCGCGATTTTCTTCTTCCACACCTTGGAGCACCGTCCTTTCAAAATCCGTCTTTTCATATATCGTCTTTTTTCCTGTGCATCTTTAATGCCGACTCAGAGCAACGGTTCCTTCGCCGGCTTGCCGGCCTTGCGCGGATATTCTTTCGGCGTGAGACGCTCCTTCTTCATGACGAGAACCGCACGCTTGTCCGAAAGACCCGGCAATCGAACAGGAATCGCCTCGATCGCCGCACTTCCGAGAAGTTGTACGGCTCGCCCCGCCTCTTTCGCCTCCTCTTCCGAGTGCAGGCCCTTGAGAGCGATCGCCCTGCCGCCGAGGCGCACGAAGGGCAGGAGATACTCGGCAAGTACGGAAAGACGCGCTACGGCACGCGAGACAGCGACATCGAAGCTCTCGCGCAATGCATGCTGCCGCGCCGCCTCCTCCGCGCGTCCATGCAGGCACTCGACATCCTTGAGTCCCAACGCTTCTACAGCTGCAGCAAGAAAATGCACGCGTTTCTTCAAGGAATCAAGAAGCACGAGTTTCATGTCAGGCCGCACGATCTTCAGCGGAATGCCCGGGAACCCCGCGCCCGTTCCAACGTCGATGAGACGGAAGGAAGCCGCGCCCTCGATTCCTCGAAGCGCCGTCAAGGAGTCAATGATATGCTTGACGGCAAATTCCTGCGGCTCTGTGATCGCCGTAAGGTTCATCTTTGCATTCCATTCGATAAGCAGAGCATAGTAAACGCCAAATTTCCTTATTTGGTTCGCTTCCAGAGGGAAACCATAGAAGGACGCCGCTTTTTCCAGCTCTTCTTCAAACATCCTCTTGCCTCCTCCGGCGGCGCTCCTGCTCCAGCCAGACCAACAGCACGGACACATCCGCAGGAGAAACGCCCGATATGCGGCTCGCCTGTCCCACGGAAAGCGGACGGACGGCGGCGAGCTTTTCACGCGCCTCATCCCTGAGACTCGGCACGGCGCTGTAGTCGAGATCGGCAGGCAGACAGCGAGCTTCCAAATGCTCCAAGCGCTCGACCTGCTCCTTCTGCTTCCTTATATAGCCTTCGTAGCGGATGTCGATCTCGATCTGCTCCTCGATTTCCGATGGCAGACGCTCCAAGCCGAAGATGCTGCAAGCCTTGCCATAGCTCATCTCGGGACGGCGCAGAAGCTCGGCAAGCGTCGTCGATGTGCGTATGGGCGCAAGTCCCGCCGCTTTAAGGCGAGCGAGATTTTCAAGCGATGGATGAAGGATGGTATCATCGAGCTTCTTCCTCGCCTCGATGATACCATTCTTTTTCGCCAAGAACCTCTGCCAGCGCACATCTTCCACAAGGCCTATGGCGCGTCCCTTCTCCGTCAGGCGCAGGTCGGCATTGTCCTGGCGCAGCAGCAGACGATACTCGGCACGAGACGTCATCATGCGGTACGGCTCCTCTGTCCCCTTCGTCACGAGATCGTCGATGAGGACGCCGATATACGCCTCCGCGCGACTCAAGATGAAAGGACTCTCGCCGCGAACGTAACGCACGGCATTGACGCCCGCCATCAAGCCCTGCGCCGCCGCTTCCTCGTAGCCCGACGTGCCGTTCGACTGTCCCGCTGAGAAGAGGCCTCGTACCTTCTTGAACATGAGGCTCGGCAAAAGCTGCAAAGGGTCGATGCAGTCATACTCGATGGCGTAACCCGGGCGCATGATCCGCGCCTTTTCCAATCCCGGAATCGTATGCAAAAACGCTTCCTGCACATCTATGGGAAGGCTCGTCGACATGCCTTGCACATAGACTTCCTGCGTATGCCATCCCTCCGGCTCCAAAAAGAGCTGGTGTCGCTCCTTGTCGGGGAAGCGCAGGATCTTCGATTCGATAGACGGGCAGTAGCGCGGACCGACACCTTCGATGATACCATTTGCCATCGGGGCGCGCGCGATGTTCGCCCGAATGATCGCATGCGTCTTCTCGTTCGTATACGTCAGATAGCACGGCAGCTGCTCGCGCGTCTTCTCCTCCGTCAGAAAAGAAAAACTGTGCGCCTGTGCATCCCCTGGCTGTATCTGCATCTTCGCGTAGTCGAGGGAACGCGCATCGAGACGCGCGGGCGTACCCGTCTTGAAACGCATGATCTTGATACCATTCTCTATAAGAGAGCGCGACAGTTTCTTTGCAGCACGCTGTCCGTTCGGCCCGCCGCTCGTCGTATGATCGCCGATGACGATACGCCCCTTGAGATATGTCCCCGTCGCGAGAATGACAGCACGCGCGAGATACGCTTCCCCCGTCTCCGCCACGACGCCTCTCGCCTCTTCGTCCTCGATGAGGAGCTTTTCTGCCAGAAGCTGCCTAACTTCCAGCCCGTCCTGCTTCTCACAGCGCTCCTTCATCAAGAATTGATAGAACTTCTTGTCCTCCTGTGCACGCAAAGCATGCACGGCAGGCCCTTTTCCCGTATTCAGCAGGCGATACTGCAGAGCCGCCGCATCGGCGTTCAGCGCCATGGCGCCGCCAAGCGCGTCGATCTCACGCACGAGGTGGCTCTTCGCTGGACCGCCGATAGAGGGATTGCAGGGCATGAGCGCAATGTTGTCCAAGGAAAGCGTCGCCAAAAGCGCACGGCAGCCAAGCTTCGCTGCAGCAAGCGCCGCCTCGACACCCGCATGCCCCGCACCGAGGACGATGATGTCATATTCACCGGCGATAAACAAAGAATCCCACCTCACTTGCCGACGCAGAAGCGTGAAAATATTTCATCCAATACATCATCTCCCGCCGTTTCCCCCGTGATCTCTCCGAGCTTTTCCAACGAGGAACGCAGATCAATGGAGATAAAATCGAGGCCAAGCCCTTGATCCATCGTGGAAATTGCAGCGGCAATATGACCTTCGGCCTCCTCCAGAAGATTCTTCGTACGCAGATCGGCGACGAAAGCCCCTTCCCCCGATCGATCCTCGCCATCATAGACTTTCCTCAAAATGGCGTCCACCAGAGGAGAAAGTCCTTCCTCCTCCTTCGTCGTGATCTCGACGAGCGGGAATCCTGCCAACCTTCCCAGCCGATCGGCATCAAGAACACGTGCAAGATCGCTCTTCGTTACGACAAGCAGCGCTTCCTTTCCCTCAAGCAGCGAAAGAATCTCTTCATCCTCTTGCTCAAAAGGGCGCGAACCGTCAAAAAGGGCGAGCACGAGTGCGGCGCTCTTCACATGCGCACGCGCCTTCTCCACGCCGATGCGCTCTACGGCGTCCTCCGTAGAGCGGATGCCCGCCGTGTCGATGATCTTCAGAGGCACGCCGCCGATATCGGCATACTCCTCAATGGTATCACGCGTCGTCCCCGGAATGTCCGTGACGATGGCGCGATCTTCGCGCAACAAGGCATTCAGGAGACTCGACTTTCCTACATTCGGTTTCCCCACGATCGCCGTTTCCAAGCCATCGCGCAGGATGCGCCCCGTATGCGCCGTCTGCAGGATGCGAAGAAGCGACGCACGGATTTTCGACACCTTTTCCCGCACCTCTTCGATGACGACTTCATCGACGCCTTCTTCCGGAAAATCAATGACGGCTTCCAAATGCGCCAGAAGCGCCAGAATATCCTCCCGCATGGCGCGTATGCGCTGAGAAAAGTGACCGGCGAGATGCCCCGCCGCCATTTCCAAGCCTTTTTCCGTCTTCGCGCGCACGACATCCATGACAGCCTGCGCCTCAGCGAGATCAAGCCTGCCGTTCAAGAAGGCGCGTTTCGTGAACTCGCCGCGCTCTGCCGCACGCGCACCGTGACGATAGGTCAATGCCAGAACCTCGCGCAGGGAGACAGCTCCGCCATGGCATTGCAGCTCCACGACATCTTCCCTCGTATAAGAATGAGGCGCACGCATGACGAGGCAAAGAGCCTCATCGACAAGACATCCATTCTCTCGCACGACCGTGCCATAGAGAAGCTCGCGTACACCCGCATCGACAAGATTCCTGCCGTCTGCAGCGCGAAACATCCGCTCAGCCGTCTCTATGGCAGACGCGCCGGAGAGGCGCACGATGCCGATGCCTCCTTCTCCCATTGCCGTCGCAATGGCGCTGATCGTATCCGCCTGCTTCAATATGCCACCCCCTGCAAGGAAAGAAAAGGGCTGTCGCTCGCTGCAACAGCCCGATTCAAGTCCATAATCAAACCATCAATAATCCTCTTCACGCATAGAACCGTCCATGCGCGAAACGCGATGCTTCGGCTCGATGACGACCTTGCGGAAAGGCTCGTCTCCTGCGCTGTAGGTGAGGACGCGATGGTTGTCCTGAAGAGCGAGATGTATGATCTTCCGCTCATGACGGTTCATCGGCTCCAAAACGACGCGCTGATTCGTGCGGCAGCAGCGTTCCGCCAGACGCGCTGCCAAGCGGTAGAGCGTCTCCTCGCGACGCTCGCGATAATCCTCGATATCCAAGATGATGCGCACGCGCTCTTCCGTCGCTCCCTGGTTGGCTGCGAGATTGACGAGATACTGCAAGGCGTCGAGCGTCTGCCCGTGCTTGCCGATGAGGATGCCGAGGTTGTGCCCCGAGAGGTTCAGCTCGAACGAATGAGGGCGCTGGCGCCTCTCTATGGCGACATCCAGCTCCATCGCCTGAAAGATCTGCTGCAGGAAATCTTCCGCCTTCTTCAAAGACGCCTCGGCATTTGCAGGACTCGCAGATGCGCGAACTCTTTCGCTTCGAGAACGGACGGAGGACGAATCAGAAGCGAAAGAGCGTCTGACCGAAGAGAAGCGCTCGCGGCGCGGCGCGGAAAATGAGCGCTCCTCGCGTGAAGGAGCATAAGAAAAACCATGATCTGCAATGCTGGCCTCTCTTCTCGACGAATCTTCGCGAGAAACGAAAGGCATGTCTCTTGCCGGCGCTCGCTGCGTCGAAAGAGTCTCCTGTTCCGAAGCCTCCTCTCGATGCTCTTCTTCCACAGGCGCAGCAGGAGATTCCGAGACGTCCGTTTCCTGCTCTTCCTGCATCCGAAACTCTTGCTGCGACGGCAAAGGCTCTTCCTTCACGATCACGCGCACCTTTGCCGCACGCTTGCCGATGAGTCCGAAGAAGCCGTTCGACGGTTCTTCAAGAATCTCGACCGTGCAGCGCTCCTTCGGAAGATGCAGGGCGAAGAGTGCAGCTTCGATCGCCTCTTCCACCGTCTTTCCGGTCTTTTCCACGAAATCCGCCATATCAGGCAACCCCCTTCTTTCCTTCGCCGTCCTCGTTGCGATACATCCACCACTGCTGCACGATCTGCACGAGGTTCATCGTCACCCAATAGAGGACGAGTCCCGAAGCGAAGCTCAGGCTGATCCAGCCGATAAAGATCGGCATGATGATCATCATGATCTTCATCTGCTGATTCATTTCCGTCGAAGTCTGCCTCTGCACGAACCATGTCGAAAGCGCGGAAAGCGCCGGCAGTATATAGTGCGGATCCGGCTCGGAAAGCGACGTGAGCCACAAAAAGGACGGCGTCCCCGAATATGCGTAGCCCTGGAGGGCATAGAACATGCCCATGAGGATCGGCATCTGTATGAGGAGCGGCAGGCATCCCGCCAGAGGATTCACGCCGGCTTCCTTGTAAAGCTCGCCGATCTTCTGCTGCATCATCTGCGGATTGTTCTTGTACTTTTCCTGCAGCTTCTTCATCTTCGGCTGCAGTTCCTGCATCCCCTTCATTGAGCGAACCTGCTTGACCGTCAGAGGATAGAGGCACACCTTGATGAGGATCGTCAGCAGGATGATGGCGATCCCGTAATTTTCAAAACCGAACAGACCAGTAAAAAGGTACAGATTCTCCAACATAAACTGAATCACCGCGATAAAAGGGTGAAACAACGACGATAAAAATTCCAAATCACCACATCCTAATCTTCTTTATGGCACAGGATCATAGCCACCCTCATGAAAAGGATGGCAGCGCAGAAGCCTCTTGACGGCAAGAAGACCGCCCTTTGCCGCTCCGTATCTTCCAACAGCGATCATTGCATATTCCGAACAAGTCGGAATATAGCGGCACGAAGGGGGCTTCCATGGAGAAATAAAACTGCGGTAAAAACGAATGAGAAGAAGCAAAACGATCTTCATCTGCTGCGCCTTCCCTCTTTCCTGTCGAAACGCCCCTCTCCAGCAAGAATGCCGGCCTTCCTGCTCAAGGCGAGAAAAGCTCTCTCCAATTCCTGGCATTTGACGCTGAGAGCCGCCTTCCTGCCCACGAGCAAGAGGGAAAATCCCTCTTCGATCTCATCTTGATGCAGACGATAAGACTCGCGCAGCAATCTCTTGACTCGGTTGCGCCTCACGGCATTGCCGAGCTTCTTTCCTGCGGCAAAGCCGACTTTTCCTTGAAGTACATGCGAACGAAAGACATAAAGCACGAGAAATCTGTTTGCATACGATTTTCCACGGGAATAGACCGCCTGGAAATCCTTCTTCTTTTTCAAGACGCGGCTTCTAGGCAAACCCAACATGCAAGAACCCTTTCAATAAATCAAAATGCTTTGTCATTTCATGAAAAAAGGTCACCGGAGTGACCTAATGAGCGTTTACCATGAAACCCCAAGAGGTCAAGCCCAAAGGGCGCAGACCGATTGGTTAGGTTTCTGTAAGGCGTGAGGACATATGTACAGCATGACACTGTGATGACGCCATCGCAGGAAACGGACACAAAAGCACGCCATGTCGCTCCGCGTGACGGCTGAACATATGTCCTGAAAGTTTACGCCGACAATTTCTTCCTGCCTTTTGCGCGTCTTCTCTTCAGGATGAGACGGCCACCCTTCGTCTTCATGCGCTCACGGAAACCATGCGTCTTCTTGCGCCAATGGTTGTTCGGCTGATACGTCATCTTCATCACGATCCACCTCCCCAAAAAAAAGTTTTAGGAATCACTCTTCGTATTCCTTCCAGTCAAAATGCAAAAGAACAAAAACGTCCCTACTATCGCTTTTAACTATGCTAAATTATAGCCCAGAGACAACATAGTGTCAAGGATTTTCCATGATTCCATGGCAATCTGCACTGTTTCTCATACCTTTTTGTCAAGCAAGGGAGCTTTTTTCCCTTTTCAGAACGAATTGCCTGTTGATAACTTTTTTGCAGTCTGCTAAGATATTCATAGCTGAAGCAGGAGTTATACACAGAGATATACACATTATCCACAGGAAGAGGGCATATTTCCACAGGATTTGAAAAATCTTTCCTTCATTATATTAAAGAAGGGTTTCCTTCCCCGGATCTCACATCATTCCTGCCATTTCGCTCTCATAGATCTTTCGCCGCCTTCGTTTTTATCCACAGTATGTGAATAAAAATGTGGATAAATTGTACACTTGTGCATAAACTTTCAGGATATATGTTGATAAGAAAGGACAGATCCATGGAACAATCAAAACTGCAAGCGATTTGGGAACAAATCCTGCAGAAGGTTCTCGACCAGCGCTCCTTGACGGAACTGGCGCTCAACGACTGGCTGCGCCCCGTGAAGCCGCTTTCTCTTTCCGACACTGCTCTCGTGCTCGGTGCACCGACATCGCTCGCACGGGAATGGATCGTGAAACGTTATATTCCCTTCCTGGAAGACGCCGTCTTCGATATTGCAAAGAAAAAACTCCAGATCGAGATCAAGAACCTCAATATCGAGCCTTCCTCCACTCTCCCTCCCGTACAGGAAACGCTTCTGACCGAAACGAGCGCTGCACCTTCCTTGGTTCGAGAAGAGATCAGCGCAAAGAAAGATTTCTCCGCTTCGCAAAACGCCTCGATGCATGCGATGAATGCCCCGCAAAAAAGAGAGGACGGCAGCCGATCTTATGAAGCGCCGGGCATGATCGCTCCTGGAGACGCCTCGTCCTTGAGCGCGAACTATACCTTCGACACCTTCGTCACGGGCAATTCCAATCGCTTCGCCCATGCGGCGGCGCTCGCCGTCGCCGAATCACCGGGCCGGGTCTACAATCCCTTCTTCATGTACGGCGGCGTGGGACTCGGCAAGACGCATCTCATGCACGCCATCGGGCACAAGATTTTGGAGAATTTCCCCGAGATGCGCGTCCTCTACATTTCGAGCGAAAAATTCACGAACGAACTCATCAACTCCATTCGAGACGGCAATCCCGAATCCTTCCGGCAAAAATACCGCAACATCGACGTCCTGCTCGTCGACGACATCCAATTCCTCTCGAAGAAAGAGCATACGCAGGAAGAATTCTTCCATACGTTCAACACGCTGCACGATGCGAACAAGCACATCATCCTGTCGAGCGACCGTCATCCGCGAGAGATCCAAACGCTCGAAGACCGTCTGCGCTCGCGCTTTGAATGGGGCCTCATCACGGACATCCAAGCGCCCGATCTCGAAACGCGCATAGCAATCCTCCGAAAGAAAGCCGCTCTTGAGCATCTCGACGTGCCGAACGACGTGATGTTCTCCATCGCCAACCGCATCGACAACAACATCCGCGAGCTGGAAGGCGCGTTGACGAGAGTCGTCGCCTATTCTTCCATCACGAAGCAGCCCGTCACAACCGCCCTCGTCAACGAGGCGCTCGACACGATCTTTCCAACGGAAAAGACGCGCGAGGTAACGATGGAACTCATCCAGGAAGTCGTCGCCTCCTACTTCAAGCTGCGCCTCGATGATCTCCACGCCAAAAAAAGGACGAGAAACCTCGCCATACCGCGCCAGATCGCCATGTACTTGTGTCGTGAACTCACACAAAGCTCCCTGCTTCAGATCGGCAATTCTTTCGGCGGACGCGATCACACGACGGTCCTCCACGCCTGCGAAAAGATTGGCAAGGAACGCCAAGAGGATTCTAAACTCGACCGCACGATCGAGCAGCTGATGCAACGCATCGAAAGCTTATAGAAAGCGTCTCTTATCGCATCGCTTTGCTGCATGCTGCGCCATCCGTGCATAACCCTGTGCAAAAGCGCCCCGCCATGCTGTGCACAATATGTGGACAACAGGCGCTCACATCTTTCCCTGTGCAGATGTGGATATCCAGCTCCGGCTTATCAACATCTTTTGCACACGCTTTTCTCATCAGTATCAAAAGCGTCCGCAACCTTTTCCACATTTCCACAGCCCCTACTACTATGACGACTATGCTTTACCTATATTCTTGTCATATAAGTCAATAAAGGCAAAGCACAAGTCTCACACTACCGAATAAAGGAGAACCTTATGAAATTCACCTGCCATAAGAACGAACTCGCACAGGCAATCCAACTTGTTTCCAAAGCCATTGCCAACAAACCGCAAACGCCGATTCTCTCAGGCATATACATCGAGGCAAGAGACAATCAAGTGGAACTTCACGCCACAGACAACGAGATGGGCATCATCAGCATCATCCCTTCTGAAGTCGAACAAGAAGGAAAGCTCGTCCTCTCCGGACGCTATTTGCAGGAAGTCATCCGTCGCCTCCCCGGAGATACCGTCACGATTTCCCAAGCAATTGACGAGAATATCAGCAAGATCCAATCGGGCGCCTCCAACTTCACATTCCTCTCCATGCCCGCCCAAGATTTTCCTACAGTGA
>CAJPRR010000015.1 GCA_905373085.1 uncultured Selenomonas sp. | reverse complement strand
TTTGGCACGGTATGCTTTCGGCAATTCTTTGACATGGTCGGAGGAGGTGGGCCGGTATATTTTTGTTTGGATGTCTTTTTTGGGCATGGCGACAGCGATTCGGGAAAAGGCGCATGTTGCACTCGACATCTTGCTGCAGCATTTGACGGGGGTCTCGAAAAGGGCGGTTGTTCTATTCAATGGATTGCTTCTGCTTTTCTTGTCTGGATCACTGACGGCAAGCGGGTTTTTCCTTGTGCAGTATGGCATGTTGCAGAACAGTTCTGCTGTCCGACTGCCGATGCATTTTGTTTACGCTGTGATTCCTTTCAGCGGCGTCTTGATGTTCTATTATACTTTTCGAGAGATGGCAGAGACGTGGAAAAATGCGGGAGGTGGCAAGGTGTGATCGGTGCAATCTTGTTTGGCAGCTTCGCTCTTTTCCTCGTCCTCGGCATTCCTGTCGCGTTTGTACTGGCATTGGCTTCCTTGGGCGCGATCGGTTTTGCGGAATATCCTGTTTCCATATTTGCCCAAAGGCTGTTTGCTGCTCTCGATTCGTTTCCGCTCATGGCAATCCCGCTTTTTATGCTGGCAGGAACTCTGATGAGCCAAGGCGGGATTACCCGTACGATACTTGATTTCGCGCTGGCCTTTGTGGGGAATATACGGGGGAGTCTCGCACATGTGGTGGCGATCAGCGGCATTATCATGGGCGGAATATCGGGTTCGGGCGTCGCAGATACGGCTGCTCTCGGCACAGTCATGGTTCCGGAGATGAAGAAGCGCGGTTACGATGTAGAGTTTTCGGCGGCAATGGTTGCTGCGGCAGGCAGCATCGGACTCATTATTCCGCCGAGTATTGCCATCATCATATATGGCGTGACAACACAGACGTCCATCGGGGATTTGTTTTTGGCGGCGGTCGTGCCGGGCGTGCTGATTGGCATGGGATTTCTCATTTATTCTGTCTATTATGCGCATAAGCATGAATACCCAAAAGAAGGTGGCAGCAGTTTTTCCGATAAGGCAAAACGCTTTCGCAATGCTGTGTGGGCGCTCGTCATGCCGGTTTTGATCATCGTAGGCATTCGCGGCGGCATTTTTACGGCGACGGAAGGCGGCGCCGTCATATCGGTATATGCGCTTTTTATCGGCATGTTTGTTTATCGAGAAATCAAAGTGCGAGATTTGCCGAACATCTGTTATAAAGCGGCTGTGAACACTGCGGTTATTTCCTCGATTATTGCGGCGACATCGCTCTTCAGCTGGCTGCTTTCAAGTGAACAGATACCGCAGGCTATCACCACCGCGTTGATCGGTATTACAGATAACAAGATACTGCTTCTGCTCATTATCAACGTACTGCTGCTCTTTTGCGGCATGTTTCTTGACAGCAGTCCGGCAATCATGTTGTTGGCGCCTATTTTGGCGCCGGTTGCGGTATCTTTGGAAATGAACTTTGTGCAGTTCGGCTTGCTCATGGTCATCAACCTCACCATCGGACTTTTGACGCCGCCTGTTGGCACGGCTCTTTATGTTTCAAGCAATGTGTCGAAGGTGCCGCTTGGACGTCTCAGCATGCGCATGATGCCTTTTTGGTGTGTGATGATTCTCGTCTTGCTGCTCATTACCTATGTTCCCGCCTTGACGAACTGGGTTGTGAAATAAGAAAGAAGGTTTGAGATGAAGGAAATGGAACTTTTGCTTGGATGTATTGGAGATGACTTTACGGGATCGAGTGACGCTGCCTCCTTTTTGGCAGAAGCTGGTCTGAAAACGATTCTTGTCAACGGGGAAATTGGCAGTTTGGCGGAGCTGGATGCTGAGGCGATCGTTGTCGCTTTGAAGACGAGGAGTGCGCCCCCGAAAGAAGCAGTGAAGGAAAGCCTCGCCGCCTTGCAGGCGCTTCAAGCGCGAGGAGCAAAGCACATTTACGTGAAGTATTGTTCGACTTTTGACTCCACGCGTGAAGGGAATATAGGGCCGATTCTTGACGCCTGCATGAAAGAGCTGGATGTTCCCTATACGGTTCTTTGCCCGGCATTACCTGTCAATGGGCGAATCGTGAAGGATGGCGTACTCTTTGTCCATGGAACGCCTCTGGCGGAAAGTCCGATGAAGGATCATCCGTTGAATCCTATGTGGGCTTCGCGTTTGCAGGATCTTATGCGACCGCAAAGTGCGTATCCTTGCCTGGAAATTCCACATAAGCGTCTTGATGAAGCGAAGCCCGAAGAGATAGGCAGGGAACTTGAGCGTTTCCAAAAGGAGCATCCTCGCTTCTATGTAGTTCCTGATTATATGAATCAAGAACATGCAAGAAAGATCGCACAGGTTTTTTCGTCGCTTCCTCTTTTGAGCGGCGGTTCGGGTTTGCTGACGGAACTGGCTGAACAATATAAGGGGGGCAAATATACGGCAAAACCGCCGCAGAACAAAACGGAAGGGGCTGGAATCGTTTTTGCCGGAAGCTGTTCCGAGACGACACTGCGTCAGATAGCGACGTTTCAGGAAGCGGGTGGCAAGAGTTTCAAGATGAATCCCGCAGCATTGCGACAAGGCGCTCATTATCTCGAAGAAGTTTGGTCTTGGGCGAAAGAGCGCTTGGATCAGGAAGTGCTTCTTTATAGCTCCGATACGCCGGAAAATGTTCGTGCACATCAAGATGTCGCGGCTGCGGAACTTTTGGAGCAGGCGTTTGCCTGCTTGGCGAAAAAAGCGCGGCATGCAGGAGTCAAGCGGTTCATCGTGGCGGGGGGAGAAACCTCGGGCGCTGTGGTACGGGCGTTGGGATTTCCTGCATTTGTCATCAGTAAAAGCGTGGCTCCGGGAGTGCCGGTCATGATACCGACCGATGCGGAAAATATGCGCGTGGTATTGAAATCTGGGAATTTCGGACAGGAAGACTTTTTCCGACGTGCCTTGGATATGACACGGAGGTAGAAAATGGACAAAGTTTTGCAGCAAAAATTTGCGGATGCCATTTGGGTGGCAAAAAGCCTTTTTGAACGGAATAAAACGAGCGGTTCGTCAGCAAATATGAGTTTTCGCCATGGCGACAAATTCTTTGTCACGGCGAGCGGCACATGTTTTGGCAGATTGACACAGGATGATTTTGTCTGTATCGACAGCGGGAGGCATTTATGGGGGGAGCGGAAGCCCAGCAAGGAATTCCCGCTGCATAGGATATTGTTTCAAAAAAGCGAAACCATACAATGTGTCATCCACACGCATAGCACGTATTCTGTGCTGTGGTCTTGCTTGGATCATGAAACCTTATCGGATATTGTGCCCAATCATACGCCATACCTAAAGATGAAAGTTGGTCGCATAGGCTGTATTCCTTATGCTGCACCAGGCAGTCAGGAACTTTTTGAACTTTTCCGTGAACGAGTCCGGGAGAGTGATGGCTACATCCTGAAAAACCATGGCCCTATTCTTGGCAGGAAAAATATTCTTGATACTTTTTATGCCTTGGAAGAATTAGAAGAAAGTGCGCGTATCGCCTGGCTGATTCGAGAGGGAAAAAATGTATGCAGGAAGACATAGCTTTCATATAATTGTGTGCACAGGTTTTGATGTTTTGCGAATCACAACAGGAAGGGCGCCGTCCGCCGACGGCGCCCTTCTTCTTGCGCTGCGTAGCGTCACATGCCATAATCGCCGTAGTGACTGGCGACAGTCGGTTCTCCTCCATGCGAGGAGGTGATGCGCGTGACGCTTTACAATGAAAGTCCAAGAGGTCAAGTCCGAAGGACGCAGACCGATTGGCTCTTTCATGTAAGGCGGGTGGACATGGAACATGTCCGGCAAGTTTATGAAAAGCTGTCACTCCTGCTTGCAGCGCTTGCGCTTGCAGTCGACGTCACTTTTCATCTGCTTGATATGTAAGTAGAAAAAAGAACCGCAGCGCGGTTGCGGCGGCTCCTCTTTCAAGAACTAAAAATTCAAGGGAGAGACCGACGCGACCAAACGCCAGTCACTCTTCTTTTGGCATTATAGATTTTTTGTGTGTTCCTGTCAAGCAGGGCTGTCGATGACGGCACTGTAGGTCTGTCTCTGCTTGAAGAGAACGGTGTGACCATGAATCCCCCAAGAAGTCAAACTGAAAGCGCAGACCGATTGGCTAGGTTTCTGTAAGGAGGGCGCACAATGTCCGCAACGTGGATGTTTGTGCGTGTAGCTTACCGTGATTATTTTTCGGAATCCTCGCGGAGTAGTATGGAATCGAGAAGATAATGTTCATGGTTGTCGATGTTCTTGTCATTCGGGTCGTAGTTCAGTTGAATGAACCAGGTTCCCTTTTCCGAAGAGATGACCAAGACATCGAAAATAGTGTCTGCTTCTTCGAGATTAGCTCGCATGGTGAGGCGTCGAGCAGGATGTCCGTCCTGCATCGTCGGTTCATTGACAAGGATCTTCAGGTTCTTTATACGAGAGTTTTTTTGATACGAATGGATAAAACCATCAATGGTCTCTTTCAATCCTTGTTCGGCAGGAACGTTGGTCTTGGCGTCGGGCGGGATGCGAAGGATGAGAGCGGACATCGGCAATTGTACGCCTGCATTCAAAAAATTCGCGTTGATGAATGTAGTGACTCCGGTGGCAAGTTCATAGACCGCGAATGGCTCGCCAAGAGGCGGCAGTTCCATGATGAGTTGCTCGTCGTGGGTGCGCAGAGCAATGGGCTCTAGTTCGAGCATCGACTCCGGGGTGATGGTCTCCCCTTCGGAAAGCGTGGATAAATCCTTGGGCATTTTCATGATTATCGGAGGCGGAGTCTGATTGCCCGACTCGGAATGTTCTGCTGCCTGTGTCGGTGCTGTATAGCTTTCCGTTAAGAGAAGCAGGGCGCAGATGAGTATGTGCATACGGAATTTTGGAATAAACATGGAATCCTCTTTTCTTGTAATGAAAACTTAAGATCTATAGAATTTATAGAATACGAACGGAAAATGCAGCGAGTGCAAAGACGCATTCTTTCACAAGAATTTGCCGTAGACTCGCTGCAATAGATCGTCAAAGTACTGCCGCTCTAATGCATATGTACTGTGTAGATCCAACGGCTTATTGATGGCGTCAAAAAAATGGACAGATCCCTGCAGCAAGGTGAGCAGCAGTTCCTTTTCTGGGACAAAAAAGCGCTTATTGTTCCACTTTGTATGCAATTTTATAAAACCTCTGTCATATTCTTCAAAGTCCATCTCCATTGGAGCATCCGGAAAGGACATGGAGGCTGTTCCATCTTGTAGCAGTTTATCAATGGCGACGGCGAGGTAAATCCAGAGATGATTAAGGGCTTCCCATTCACGGAAGGTTAATATTTCTTTATCAAAACAGTTCAATAGAATGGCGCCGTCTATATATTTTTTATCTACATACCTGGCGATTCTTTGAACTTCTTCGGTGTTATCGACATCTATAAACCATGCAGGGTCGATATGGTTCAAATCGGATATACGCACTTTGGGTCTGAGCAGAAAGGATTTGCAGGTAAACATTTCGTGAGGATCAGCCATACTTTCACTCCTGCTTGATGATATAAATTTATCCAATGGGTTTTGGAAAGCACACCTCTCTTCATACGAGTAGCGAATAAAATCCCTCTTGTTATAGAATGTGAACTACAGCAAAAGAGATTTTCATATCTATCTGGAAAATAGACGAACTTGGAATAGCTACGCGATGATATTCATAGATTTTTTGCAAGTTCCTGTCAAGCGTGCGGCTTCATCAAACCGCCGGGGATGTCGAGGGTGGCGAAGTAGTCGTCCAAGGTTTCGGCGCGGCGGATGAGTTCGACGCTGCCGTCTTCTCTCAAAAGCAGCTCCGCGCTTCTGAGCTTGCCGTTGTAGTTGAATCCCATGGCGTGGCCGTGTGCGCCCGTGTCGTGGATGACGATGCGGTCGCCGATGTCGATCTTGGGCAGCTTGCGGTCGATGGCGAATTTGTCGTTGTTCTCGCAGAGCGAGCCGGTGATGTCGTAGATATGGTCACAGAAGGCGTCTTCCTTGCCGACGACGGTGATGTGGTGGTAAGCGCCGTAGATGGCGGGGCGCATGAGGTTCGCCATGCAGGCGTCGAGTCCGATGTAGTCCTTGTACGTCTTCTTTTCATGCAGCGCCGTCGTGACGAGCCAGCCGTAGGGACCCGTGATGTAGCGGCCCGATTCGGCCTTGATGGCGAGTCCCGCAAGGCCTGCCGGCTCGATGATCTTCTTGTAGAGCGCTTCGATGCCGCCGGCGACGCGCTCTACGTCGATGGCTTCTTCTTCGGGGCGGTAGGGGATGCCGAAGCCGCCGCCGAGGTTGACGAATTCGAGCGAGATGCCGAGACGCTTCTTGATTTCGACGGCGAGGTTGAACATGAGTTCCGCCGTGAAGAGGAAGGCTTCGCTCCTAAGCTCGCTTGATATGACCATGGTGTGCAGACCGAAGCGACGGATGCCCTTTTCACGCGCGATCTTGTAAGCGTCGAAGATCTGGTGATGCGTAAGGCCGAACTTCGCCTCGGTCGGCTTGCCGATGATGTCGTTGCCTTCGACGAGGGGGCCGGGATTGTAGCGGAAGGAGAGGCAGGCGGGGAAGTCCGCGCACTTTTCGAGATAGTCGATGTGGCTGATGTCGTCGAGGTTGATGATGGCTCCGAGTTCTCGCGCCTTCTGGAATTCCTCGGCGGGCGTGTCGTTCGAGGTCAGCATGATCGCCTCGCCCTTGACGCCGGCGGCCTCGGAGAGGAGAAGTTCGGCGATGGAGCTGCAGTCCGTGCCCGCGCCCTCTTCGTAGAGGATCTGCAGGAGGCGCGGATTCGGCGTCGCCTTGACGGCGAAGTGCTCGGTGAAGTGCGGCGCCCACGAGAAGGCTCTCTTGAAGCGGCGGAAGTTCTCGCGCATGGCCTTTTCGTCGTAGATGTGAAAGGGCGTCGGATATTGTTCGATGATTTCCTCAAGTCTCTCGCGGCTTATGGGGAAAACTTTTTCTGTCATGAAGATGCCTCCCAAAATGTTTCTGACGGGGCGAAAAGCCGCCTGTGCGGCGGCGTGGATTCCTTCGCCATTATAACAATGCAGCGCAGGGCTGTCAATGAACGCGATTTGTGGTATAATAGAAGAAATATTTGATTTGTATGAGAAGCTCGCTGTGCGCGGAAAGGAGGGGAGGCCTTGCGGCTCTACATTGCGGAGAAACCGAGCATGGGGCGCGAGATTGCCAAGTGCCTCGAAGGCCCCGTGCGTTCGCACGACGGCTGGCTGGAGACGGCGGAAGGCGCGGTGACGTGGGGCTTCGGTCATATCCTGCGGCAGAAGGAGCCGCAGGAGTACAGCGAGAAGTACAAGTTCTGGCGCACGGAGGATCTGCCCATCGTGCCCGCCGAATGGCAGCTCGTCGTCGAACCGTCCGCAGCGCGGCAGTTTCGCATCGTCAAGGAGCTCATCGCGCGTGCCGACGAGATCGTCCATGCGGGCGACCCCGACCGCGAGGGGCAGCTTCTGATCGACGAGGTGCTCGACTTCGTCGGCAACGAGAAGCCTGTCAAGCGCATCCTTCTCAATGCGCTCGACGAGAAGAGCATCCGCGAGGCGAACGCGGCTCTTCGCGAGAACAGCGATTTCTACGCGCTCAAGCAGTCGGCATTGGCGCGTGCCAGAGCCGATTGGCTCATCGGCATGAACCTCTCGCGCGCCTATACGCTTGCGGCGCGGCGTGCGGGGCACAAGAAGCTCGTGCTGCCCGTGGGCAGGGTCAAGACGCCGACGCTGGCCCTCGTCGTGCGCCGCGAGCGCGAGATCGAGAGCTTCAAGCCCGTCGATTACTTCGAGCTTCGCGTGAAGTTCCGCCATGCAAAGGGAGACTTCACGGCCGTCTGGAAGCCGCGCGAGGAGGAAGCGGGGCTTGACCGCGAGGGAAGGCTCGTCGACGAGGCGGCGGCGCAGGCGCGCCTTGCGGGTTTCGCCGAGCCGCCTGCAGACGGGCGAGTGACGGAGCTGCATCGCGCGAAGAAGACGGAGGGGCAGAGGCTGCCGTTTTCGCTTTCGTCGCTGCAGGTGCTCGCGGGAAAGAAGTACGGCTACGAGCCGCAGCTTGTGCTCGATACGGCGCAGAAGCTCTACGAGAAGAAGCTCACGACGTACCCGCGCTCGGATTCGGAATATCTGCCGCTGAACCAGCGAAAGGACGCGCCCGCGATCCTCGCGCATCTCAGGGACGGCGACGATGCTGCCCTGTCGCACTGGGCGGGCGGCGCGGACGCGAAGATCAGAAGCCGCGCATGGAACGACAAGAAGGTGACGGCGCACCATGCGATCATCCCGACGCGCGTGCGTGCGCGGCTGACGACGCTCACGGAGGCGGAGCAGAACATCTACCGCCTGATCGCGCAGGCGTTCATCGCGCAGTTCTATCCCGAGCACGTCTACGAAAAGACGCGTGCGACGCTCGATCATCACGGCGAGGCGTTTGCCGTGAATGGGCGGCGCGAGATTCAGGCGGGCTGGCGTGCCATTTACCGCACGGCGAAGAAGGATACGGGCGAAGAAGCTGATGCGGACGGCGCAGACGGCGAGGAAGAAGCGAGCGGCGTCCTGCCGCCCTTGAAGAAGGGCGACGCCGTGGCGTACGCAGGCGGCACGCTCAAGAAGCGTGCGACGAAGCCGCCGCCGCGCTTCACGCCGGCGACGCTTCTGCAGGGCATGAAGGAGATCCACAAGTACGTGCTCGATCCCGAGGCGAAGAAACGCCTCAAGGACGTCTACGGCATCGGTACGGAGGCGACGCGTGCGGCGATTATTGACGACCTTATCAAGCGTCGCTTCCTTTCGGCGAAGGGCAAGAAGAAGCTGCTCTATCCGACCGATACGGCGTACCTTCTCGTTGACGCCCTGCCCGACGATCTCGTCTATCCGGACGCCACGGCGCTTTGGGAGGACAAGCTGCACTCGATGGCGGCGGGCGAGGGCACGCTCGAAGAATTCTTGTCGGCGCAGGTCGCCTTCACGCGCCGCCTCGTGGCGAAGGCGCTCGACGCGAAGATCGAGCGCGGGGGCGAGCATCCGTGCCCGCGCTGTCAAAACGGCGTCCTCGTCAAGCGCAGCGGCAAAAACGGCGACTTCTGGGGCTGCTCGAACTACCCGCGCTGCCGCATGAGCTGCGACGACAAGGAGGGCAAGCCCGATTTTGACGCGCGTGCGGCGCGGGCAGCGTCAGCGAGGCCTGCGCCGTCTGGCGCATCTTTTCGCGCAGGGCAGAAGGATGTGCGCCCTGCCCGCGGTTTTGGCGCGTCCTCGCTTTCAGAGGAAGAGATGGCGGCGTTTCTCGCCGAGTATGCGCCGCTGCCGTCCGCACAAGAGATGATGAATTCCTCTTTGCACAGCAAAAGACAGCAGGAAAAGCAAAAGCGGTTGTAGAATAAAAGAAAGAGATATGTCGGCGAATCCTCTCAACCTCTTCGTTGGAGGAGCGGCATGACGCATTTTGAGCGAACGGGAGGCTTCTCCCTGCCGCCGTACTGCCTTTTGATGGGGGAGTGTTCTTGGAAGATCCTTTTTTATTGGCATTGAAGATCGTCGTCGTCTTCCTGCTCGTCTTCGGCAATGCGTTCTTCGTCGCGGCGGAGTTCTCCATCGTCAAGATGCGCAGCTCGCGCCTCGATGTGCTCATCGCCGAGGGCAACCGCCGCGCTTCCTACGCGAAGAAGCTGGCCGATCGCCTCGACGTGGCTCTTTCCGTCACGCAGCTCGGCATCACCATCGTGTCCTTGGGACTCGGCTGGCTCGGCGAGCCTGTCGTCGCGTCCTTGCTGTATCCGATATTTTTGTGGCTCGGCGTGCCCGAAAGCGCGGTTGAGACCATTTCCTTCGCCATAGCATTCTTTCTCATCACATCGCTGCACATCGTGGGCGGCGAGCTGATTCCGAAGAACGTCGCGATCCGCAAGGTCGAGAGCGTCGCTCTCACGGTCGCCTTGCCGCTCCTCGCCTTTCAACGCGTCATGTATCCTTTCGTCTGGCTCTTGAACCACGTCGCGAATTGGGCGGAGGAACGCATGGGCTTTTCTGTCGTGACGAAGGAGGAGGATGTGGCGCATACGGAAGAGGAGATCCGCGTCCTCATGGAGGAGAGCCACCGGCAAGGGTTCATCGACAAGACGGAGCTGGAATTTGTCGACAATGTGTTCGACTTCGCCGATCTGTCCGTGCGCGAGATCATGATTCCGCGCACGGACATGATCTGCCTCGACCTTGAGGATTCCTTGGAGGAAAACATGAGGACGGCGATGGAGGAAAGGCTTACGCGCTATCCGATCTGCGACGGGGGCAAGGACAACATCATCGGCTTTCTGCACATCAAGGACTTCGTGCAGACGCTCTACAAGAAGGAAGATCCTGATCTTAGAAAGCTTGCGCGTCATGTGCTCATCGTGCCCGAGGTCATGGCGGTCAGCCGCCTTCTGCAGACGATGCAGCAGGAGCGTTCGCAGCTTGCCATCGTCGTCGATGAGTACGGCGGCACGGCGGGCATGGTCACGATTGAGGACGTCATCGAGGAAATCGTCGGCGACATACAGGATGAGTTCGATACGGATCGTCCCTTGGTGGAAAAGAGGGGCGCGTGCCTTTACTCCGTCGATGCCAAGATGCTCTTGGAGGAGCTTGAGGACATCTTGGAAGTCAACATAGATGAGGAGGAGATCGACAGCGTGGGCGGCTGGCTCTCGGCGCACGTCGAAAACCCGCCGCGCGTCGGACAGAAAGCGGCTTTCGGTGATGCGCAGTTCTTCGTCGAGGAGACCGAGGGCGTGCGCGTCACGCGCGTCCTTTGCCGCCTCGGACACGAGCCGCAGAAGGAGCATGTTGAGATCGTCGATCTCACGCAGTCGTGCAAGGCTGACGCCGCAAGGCATATAGCCGGACGCCGCAGGGATGGGAGAGGCGTTCGAAAGAGTTGATAGAGGGAAGATTCCCGCGAGGGAAGCCGGGGTTGTCGGGGAAGATGCTTCCGCCGCAGCCGGAGCAGGGAAAGAACGGTGAGGACATGGCATCAAATTTTGATTTCTTGTTGGGGCAAAAGGATTACAAGGCGATTGCGAAGGTCGCGATGGAAGCGGAGCGGCAATTCGGCGCTTCCTATCCGAAGTGCGTGATTTTGGCGGAGCGTGCGGTCAAGCTGGCGGTGCGCTGGATGTTCACGCACGATGCGGGGCTTGCGCTGCCGTATCGCGAGGCGGTTGCACGCCTCATACATGAGCCGACGCTTAAGAAACTGCGTCCCGAGGGAATGGATTCTCTCGTGCATTACATCCTGCATCTCGGCAACATTGTCGCTTACCGCGGCTTGGACGTCTCTCGTGAAGCGGCCGTGCTCGCGCTGCGCGGACTGCACGCCGCTCTTTCGTGGATGGCGGCATGCTACGCGGCCGATTTTTCGCCGCGCCCCTTCGATGAGCGTCTTCTGCCGAAGGGCGGCAAGGAGGCGAATGCGGAGCCTTTGAAGCTCTTGGAGATTTACAAGGAGCCGTTTGAGGGCGGCGCGCTTTTGCCGCAGCGCAAGAAGAACCGCGAGCTGGCGAGACAGCTCGCCGAGCTGCGTCAAAAGAACAGGAACGGCAGCGCCGTCACGGTGTCCGCCGACCTCGTCGCCGAGTGCCGCGGCCGCTACCTGCTGGTCGATGGCGCACAGGCGGGCTGGACCTTGGACAAAGACTGCTTCATGAACAAGGAGATCGAAGGGGCGGGCAAGAGCCTGACGGTCGATATCCTCTTTGCGGACGAGGCGGGAAAGCCGCTCGCCGTCATGGCGGTCAAGGCGGCGGCGCACTCCGCAGAAGACGGCCTCTCCCAAGCGAAGGAGTGGGCGACGGCGATAGAGAAGCTGCATGGCGAGCGCCCGTTCATCTTCGTCCTGCGGGAAGGGAAATGCTGGTTCTTGAACGAACGGCGCGGCGTCCTGCGCCGCGTCCACGGCTGCTTCTCGCGCACTGACTTGGAGCGGCGCATGAGCTTCCGCCGCTCTTACGATCCCGAGTCTCACCCCGACCTCTCGGGCGACATCGTGAACCGCCCGTATCAGCAGGAAGCCGTCTGGCACATCTGCGAGGATGTCCACAAGGGGATGCGCCGTCTCCTCGTCTCCACGCCGCCGGGCACGGGCAAGACGCGCATGGCAGCGGGCGCCATCGAGGCGCTGCTCCAGCAGAAGGCGATCGGCAAGGCGCTCTATCTCGCCGATCGCGAAGAACTCGTGCACCAGGCTTGTGCACAGTTTCGCATGCTGCTGCCCGACGCGAAGCTCGTCGACCTCCTCGGCGATGTGCGCGAAGAGGCGCAGGCGGACATCGCTTTTGCGACGGCGACCGTCATGATGGACGCCGTGAACGAGAGCCGCACGGAGACGGGGGCGCGGCTCTACGACCCTGCACACTTCGACCTCGTCGTCATCGACGAATCGCATCCGAGCATCTACGAAGACCATTTCATCCTCTTGAATTATTTCGATGCAATCCTCTTGGGCTTCTCGTCGCTTGCTCCCATGGCGCCGGGCGAGGAGGACGTCTACCGCTTCTACGATCTCGCACCCGGCGAGCCGACCTTTGCTTACAGTCTGGCAGAGGCGCGCCGCGATGGCTGGCTCGTTGACTTCACGCTTCGCGACGAGGCGCCCGAAGGCATCATGAAGCCGCACCTTCACTATACCGACCTTACGGCTGAGCAGCGCACAATCGCCGAGATGGAGTATTCCGATACGGGCGTGATCGCGAGCAAGGATTTCGACGTGCCCGCCGTGAACAACTGGCTCTTCAGCGAGGAAAAGATTCAGGCGATGCTGGAAAACCTTTTGCAGCACGGCATAAGAAGGCAGGACGGCAAGCTCGGCAAGACGATCATCTTCGCGAAGAACAGCCTGCAGGCGAAGGCGATCGCCTTCATCTTCCAGCGGCTCCATCCCGAGTACGGCGCCGACTTCATCCGGGCGCTCGATGCACGCACGCCCGATCTCGCCGAGGCGGTGGAGGCGTTCACGCTGCCCGATGAGCAGCTGACGATCGCCGTTTCCGTCGACGTCTTGGACACGGGCTTTGACATGCCGTCCGTCGTGAACCTCGTCTTCTTCCGCAAGGTGCACTCGCTGAGCAAGTTCAGCCAGATGCTTGGCAGAGGCATGCGCTTCTGCGCGGATTGGGATGGCTCGGGCAGGGACAAGGAAGAGTTCCTCGTCATCGACTATTGCAAGAATTTCGCATTCTTCGACATGGAGAAGTGAGGAGACATATATGAAGTTCAAATTTCTGCACAACAACATCAACGTGCGCGACCTCGCACGCTCGCTTGCCTTCTACGAGAAGGCGCTTGGACTCAAGGAAGTGCGCCGCAAGGAGCTGCCCGATTTCACGCTCGTCTACCTTGGCGACGGCGGCTCGACGCCGCACGAGCTGGAGCTGACGTGGCTCAAGGGGCGCGAGGAGCCGTACGATCTCGGCGACAACGAGTTCCACCTCGCTTTCGGCGTCGACGACTTTGCGGCGGCGCACAAGCTGCACGAGGAGATGGGCTGCATCTGCTACGAAAATGCGGCGATGGGCATCTACTTCATCAGCGATCCCGACGGCTATTGGCTCGAAGTCCTGCCGAAGCAGTGAATGCGGCGATTCGCTTGGAGTTTCTGTATGGGCATGGGAAAAGGGAAGGATCAAGGATGCAGGATTTGACAAGCAAGCGGAAGAGCCATAGGGAAGCGGAAGCGGCGCGGAGGACATGACCTCCGCGCCGCTTTTTCTATATATAAAATTTATATGTCAATAAGTTTTTCAGACGCAGAGCGAATGATGACCGCCGAATCGGGCGGCGCTTCTTACGCGCTGCTGCCAAGTCGGGGAAGTTCCCCGCACCCAGGAAGGGAGAAAGACCATGAGCAACAAAACACGCATCGTCGTCGTCGGCGCAGGATTCGGCGGAGTCAAGGCCGTGCGCGAACTGGCGAAGGACAAGAGCCTCGACATCACGATCATCGACCGGCGCAATTTCCATCTTTTTCAGCCGCTGCTCTATCAGCTCGCGACTTCGCTTCTTTCGACCGACGAGATCGCCTATCCGATCCGCTCCTTCTTCCGCCATAACAAGAACGTCGATCTCTTCATGGCAAAGCTCCGCGGCCTCGACAAGGAGCGCAAGGTCGTCATCACGAACCACGGCGAGATCCCTTACGACTATGTGATTCTTGCGGCAGGTGCGACAACGAACTTCTTCGGCATGGAGAGCGTCGAGGAGAATTCCTTCCCGATGAAGACGCTGCAGGAGGCTCTGCACATCCGCAATCATGTCATCCACATGTTCGAGCGTGCCAACAAGATCGAGAAGAGCGAGGAGGAGCGCCGCCGCATGCTGAACTTTGTCGTCGTCGGCGGCGGACCGACGGGCGTCGAACTCGCAGGCTCTTTGGCCGAGGTCATCAACCTCATCATGAAGGATGAGTACCACAATCTCTCGCCCGACGAGATCAGCGTCAAGCTCGTCGAGGCGACGGGCGGGCTTCTGCCCATGATGCCGCCCGATTTGCAGCAGGAAACGGTGCGCGTCTTGGAGAAGAAGGGAATAGAGGTCATGCTCAACACGCAGGTCGCGGGCTGCGACAAGAACAGCCTGACCTTGAAGGACGGCCGGGTCATCCCGACGAACACGGTCATTTGGGCGGCGGGCGTCAAGGCGGTGCCGATCATCAGTAAGCTTGGCTTCGCGTGTGACCGCGCGGGACGCGTCATCGTCAACGAGAAGCTGCAGGTCGAGGGCGAGCGCGACATCTTCGCCATCGGCGACTGCGCTTCCTTCTGCCATGGCACGGAGCGCCCGCTGCCGACGGTCGCGCCCGTGGCGACGCAGGAAGCCGTTGTCGCCGCGCGAAACATCAAGCGTCTGATCGCGGGCGGCGAGAACTTGGAGACTTTCTGCTACAAGGATCAGGGCGCGATGGCGACGATCGGCAGGACGGAGGCTGTCGTCAACATGAACGGCACGAAGATGAAGGGGTTTGTCGCTTGGGTCGTCTGGATGTTCGTCCACCTGCTGCGGCTTGCGGGCGCACATACGAACACGACGGTGCTGTTGAAGTGGACGTGGAACCTCCTGTCGGGCACGCGTCTCGGCCGCATCATCACGAACATGCAATACGACGAGTCGCGCGAGCTTCGGCCCATGCCGCTCGATCCGGAGGAGAAGGGTTGATTGTGCAAAGAAAATATCGTTGCTTTTGGAAAAAAAGCGCCGCCGCCCTAGCTCTGTGCCTTGCGGCGGCGGCCCTTTCGCCGCAGGGCGCGGAGCGCACGGAGGCTGCGGCAACCTTGGGCGAGGCATACGCGGCGCATGCCGCGACGAAGGACCGCACGATCGTGCTGGAGCGCGACACGGCGCAGAAGGAGGCGAATGCTCCCGTGGAGGCGGATGCGAATGCAAAGAATGAGCCAACGGACGAGAGGGCGGCAGAAGGCGCGAAGCCGCCGATGTCCATGAATCCCGAGACGAAGGAAGCCGTGCGCAAGCTGCCGAAGAAGCTGCGCTTCCTGTGGCAGCCCGTCGCCGACGCCGTGCGCTACGAGTTCGTCATCGAAGAGGGCGCGGGCGACAAGGCGGAGGCCGTCTACCGCGATACGCACGTCTTCAACAACGGCGTGGAAATTGCGCTCGCAGGACGCGGCTGGCTCGATGCGAACCACTATTGGCGTGTGCGTGCGCTCGATTACGACGGCAATGCACGCTCGGCTTTTTCGCCGCCCGCCGCCGTCGAGCTGGCGGAGAAGGATCCTGCGGCGCCGCATCCGACGAGCGAGTTCCAGAAGATGGACTATGTGCCGCTCTATCCGACCTACTCGTGGATTCCCGTGCAGGGCGCAGCCGAGTACGAAGTCTCTGTCTGGAAGCGGGGCAGGACGGAGCCGGAGCTTCTGCACATGCTTTACGCGACCGACCTTACGTGTTACGACCCCTACGGCTTCACGACGCCCGGCAGCTACTACTGGAAGGTGCGCGCCCTCGACGCGGTGCATCAGCCCGTCGGCGGCTGGTCGGAGAACGTGCCTTTCGAGGTCAAGTCCCCCGTCGTCGTCGCTGCGCTCGGCGACAGCATCACGCACGGCGGCGGCGCCGTCGTCTACGGCCCTGACCGCGCACTCTACGACTGGGAAACGTACGCGGCCTTTCCCATCAAGAACCTTGGCTACTCGGGCGATACCGTCGAGGCGATGGAGGCGCGTTTCGAGCGCGACGTGCTGCCTTTTCGCCCGAAGATTCTCGTCATCATGGGCGGCGTGAACAACTACCGCGTGGGAGGAAGAGCGGCGGACATCATCGCCGTGCTCGCACGCATCCGCGACAAGTGCACGGCGCAAGGCATCACGCCCGTTTTCGCGACCGCCACATCGCTCAATCCCGCGAAGATCGCCAAGCTGCAGTACGCGCAGAACCCGCCCGCCAACTGGAGCGACGAGCAGGCGGCGCTCAACCGCTGGATCTTGTCGCAGCCCTACTGCGTCGACGTCACGACGGTTCTCTCCGATGATCGGGGTCAGCTTGAGGACATCTACACGACCGACGGACTGCATCCCGACAGCGCGGCGAAGCGTTTCATCGGCGAGACGATCAGCAACTACCTGCGAGCGAGATTTCCGCAGGTGGTCGAGCCGATCTTGCGCACACCAAAATTTTGAGAAGAGATTCTTGTCAATATTTATGGAGAAAAGTCCCTGGAAGGCCTGAATTGCTTCCAGCAAGCGCACACGTTCCCACATTTTCCGTCATAGAAAATCCCGCCTGCCGCAGGTCGAGAGCTGCGGCAGGCGGGATTTTTGTTTGCCTGAACGAGCCTCAAGGTGAGTCCGGCTCGACGGAACATGCCGGCCGCGTTCTTCCTCGTGCGCTTTGCGTATCTTTCTGCAGCAGGGAGAAAAATCCCATATACGTATTTTGCAGATATTATTCTTTTCCAAAGATTCTCATTGTCCTTGACTCACGGACAAAATATTTGCAAACGTATAAAAAGACAGCAGGATTTTTTAAACTTTTGCAGAAGCTTCCTTGTAAAGTTCTATCATACTTATACTGCCATGAAAGTTCGAATCCCTGCGAAGCGGACGCTGTGAGGCGCTGCGCGATGCATGTTTCTCGCATGTTCGACGCAGAAGAGAAAGTTTCTCTCCAGTGGACAGCTTAAGAGGCTTAAGAGGCTTAAGAGGCTTAAGAGACAGCGGCATCGGAGACTTTCATGATGGAAGAAAAACATTATCAGACGCACGTGCGTCAGAAGGAGGAACTGGATCATGGATGAAGGAAGAGGAAAGACAAGCGCTCTAGGGGGAGGGATAGGCTTTCAGATCAATGCGGTGAATGCCGTCGGCATAGCCTTCATGCTCATCGTCGTCACGGCGTTCATCGCCTACATGAGCTTTGACGCGCTGATTGATGCGGGAAAGCGCGAGACGATGCTCACCAACAAGCAGATCGCCTACCAGATCGAGCAGCGCTACGGGCGCACCGTGCGCATTGCCGGACGCTTGGAGAGGGACGTGCAGAAGCAGCTGGCCTCTGTGCCGCCCGAGGCCAGCGCGGATGCGATCCGAAACATGCTGGCCGATGAGATGTCCGAAAGCGCCGGCATCCGCTCGGTCTCGGTCATCCTCGAATCTTCCTCGGGCGCGGAGGCTGTAAACGTCTACGCAGACAATGAGGGGAAGACGGGCGCGGTGCAGGGCGCCATGCAGAGCGACTGGTACAAGACGGTGAAGAGCACGGGAAAGCCGCTCCTTGCAGATCCGGAACAGACGCAGAATGGAAAACTGGTGGCACGTTATGTCGCGCCTGTCGAGGTGAACGGGCAGATTGTCGGCGTCGTCTGTGCGAACATCAGCTTGGCGGAGATTCAGAAGTACACGGAGGGAATCAGCAAGACTGAGAATTACTACGGCGTATTCACGCGGAAGGGAACGACGATCGCTCACGGACTGAATGTAGATTTCATCCTCAAGCGCTTCTACGATTCCTTCCCCATGACCGATGCGGAAATCGCCGAGGCCTTTGACGAGAGTACCGTCACGGCCGTCGATCACGAATCGCCGCAGACAGGAGAGGATTCCGTCTATTGCTTCTATCCTATGCATCTCGAAGGCGTGGATGCCGAGTGGATGGTGTTTTCCGCGACGGAGCGCGACGTGTTCACGGCAGCGGCAAAGAAGATGGTCTGGTCTGCCATCGCCATCGCTGTCGTCTGCTGCATCCTCCTGCTCGTATTCATGAGCTTCTTCATTCACAAGCGCGTCGCTGTTCCCTTGGGCGGCATCACGGGCATCATCGAGAAGCTCGCCCACCTCGACGTGCGTGCGGACGAGTCGCAGGCCGCCTTGCGCGAGCGCGGCGACGAGATCGGCACGATGGCGCGCAGCATCGCCGAACTCAGGAACAACCTGCGCGGCATCATCGACAAGATCAGCAACTCCTCGCAGTCCGTCGCGGCTACGAGCGAGGAACTGACGGCGACGGCGCAGTCTACGGCGGATTCCGCGCGCGATGTGGCGGCCGCCATCCACAACATCGCCGACGGCGCGACGAGCCAGGCGCAGGACACGCAGAACGCGTCGGAGCACATCGATAAGATCATGGAGCTCATGGATGAGAACAAGGAGATCTTGCGCCAGATTAATGAATCGACCGATAACATCCGCCGCGAAAAGGACGAGGGCGCGGAGATTCTCAACAATCTTGTAAAGAAATCCGCGGAAACGGCACGGGCTACGGAAGATGTCGCACGCGTCGTCGAAGAGACGAACAAGAGCGCCGAGGACATCGAGAAGGCGAGTGAGATGATCCAGTCGATTTCCGCGCAGACGAACCTCCTCGCGCTGAACGCCGCGATCGAGGCGGCGCGTGCGGGCGATGCGGGACGCGGCTTCGCCGTCGTAGCGGAGGAGATCCGCACGCTCGCGGAACAGTCGAAGAGCTTCACTGACGAAATCAGCGCGATCATCGTCGGACTCAAGACGAAATCGCAGGAAGCCGTCAACACCATGGCGATTTCCAAGAAGCTGTTCGCCGAGACGCAGGACAGTCTTGCTGAGACGCAGGGGAAATTCCAGAAGATCACCGAAGCTGTCGATACGACGCAGAAGGTCATGCTCACGATGAACAAGTCCACGGAGGACATCACAGCCAAGAACCACTCCATCGCGGAGGTCGTGCAGGGACTTTCGGCGCTCGCAGAAGAAAACGCTGCGACGAGCGAGGAAGGAAACGCCGCCGTCGAGACGCAGACGCACTCCTTGCAGGACATCGCCGAAGCGAGCGAAGGTCTGGCGAGCGTTGCCATGGATCTCAACGGCGAGGTCGGCAAATTCAAGGTGTGATATACAATAAGCCATGAGACAACGAACAGCCCGACGGGAGTTTTCCCGTCGGGCTGCTTGCTGTCTTTCCTATACGGTTTGGCGTTACACCAATCCCTGTGCGACCATCGTGTCCGCGACGTGGAGGAACGCCGTGATGTTGGCGCCGGCGATGAGGTTGCCCTTCATGCCGTACTTCTCCGCGTTCTTCTTGGAGTTTTGGTAGATGTTCTTCATGATGCCCTTGAGGCGATTGTCGACTTCCTCGAACGTCCAGTGCAGGCGCTCGGAGTTCTGGCTCATCTCAAGCGCAGAGACGGCGACGCCGCCGGCATTTGCCGCTTTCGCAGGGGCGAAGAGAACGCCCTTTTCCAAGAGATATTCCGTCGCGTCGAGCGTCGTCGGCATGTTCGCGCCTTCGCCGACGGCCATGACGCCGTTCGCTGTGAGCGCCTTGACGCCCTCGATGTCAAGCTCGCTCTGCGTCGCGCAGGGCAGGGCGATGTCGCACTTGACCGTCCAGACGCCACGGCATCCCTCGTGGTACTCGGCATTCGGACGCTTTTCGACGTACTCCTTGATGCGGCCGCGGCGCACCTGCTTGATCTCCTTGACGAGCGCGAGGTCGATGCCATCGGGGTCATAGACGTAGCCGTTCGAGTCGGAGCAGGTCACGGGCTTTGCGCCAAATTCGATGGCCTTTTCAATCGCATACGTCGCGACGTTGCCCGAGCCGGAGACGACGACGGTCTTGCCTTGGAGGCTCTTGCCGTTGTCTTCGAGCATCTCCTTCATGAAGTAGAGGAGACCGTAGCCCGTGGCTTCCGTGCGTGCGAGGCTGCCGCCGTAGCCGAGGCCCTTGCCCGTGAGGACGGCGGAATCAAAGGAGTTGACGATGCGCTTGTACTGGCCGTAGAGGTAGCCGATCTCACGGCCGCCGACGCCGATGTCGCCCGCCGGCGTATCGACCATCGAGCCGATGTGGCGATAAAGCTCCGTCATGAAGCTCTGGCAGAAGCGCATGACCTCGTTGTCGCTCTTGCCCTTCGGGTCGAAGTCCGAACCGCCCTTGGCGCCGCCGATGGGAAGTCCCGTCAAAGAGTTCTTGAACGTCTGCTCGAAAGCGAGGAACTTCAAAATGGAGAGCGTCACGCTCGGATGGAAGCGCAGGCCGCCCTTGTAGGTGCCGACGGCGCTGTTCGCCTGCACGCGGTAGCCGCGGTTGACCTGCACCTCGCCCTTGTCGTCCTGCCAAGGCACGCGGAACATGACGACTCGCTCCGGCTCGACCATGCGCTCCAGGATCTTGTGCTTCTTGTACTCGGGATGCTGCTCAAGGACAGGCACGATCGAGGTCAGGACTTCCTTGACCACGTTGTGATATTCCTTCTCCTGCGGATCCTTCTTTTCGATAGAGGCGAGGATGTCCTCTACATACTGCTGCATTTCCGTCATGCGTATTTACCCCTTTGCTTTGAAACTTCATAAGAAAAAACTATCGTGTGGCTAAGCACTCATATATCATAGCGCAAATGGCAGAAAAAGTATACTGTTTTGCTAAGGTATTATGTATACATAGTTACAGACAGATAGTAGATTCTTGTATCTGACCGTGCATCCGTATGATTGTTGGCGCTGTGGGGAGGCGAAGGTGCATCTTCCTCTTGACAGCATATACCCCTATGTGTATAATAAAATACCAATAGGGGTATGTGCAAAGGAGGATTGTTATGAACGTTTTGGGAAAAGGCGCTCCGTTGTCGCTGCACAAGGGCAAGGCGGGCAAAAAAGGCTTGGCAAAGCGCTCGTTCTTCGCTACAATGAAGGAAAACTGCATGGCGGCAGATGCGCGCGTGCTGGAGGAAAGCCGCCAAAAGGAGCGAGTTTTCGGCGCGTCCTTCTGGTCTTTCCTCGCAAAACATTCCTGGGGGTAAGAATATGGCGTTTTCCTTTACGAAATGGCAGGGCTGCGGCAACGATTTCGTGCTTGTGAACGGCTTTCGGGAGCAGATCCCGGATGATCTTGCAGCACTCTCCCGAAGGATCTGTGACCGTCACTATGGTATCGGCGCGGACGGGCTGATCCTCGTGCTGCCGTCGGAGCAGGCGGATTTTCGCATGCGCATTTTTAATGCGGACGGCACGGAGGCGGAGATGTGCGGCAATGGCATCCGCTGCTTCGCGGGCGTCGTCCATGCGGAAGGGCTGAGCGACGAGGAGGAGTTCACGGTCGAGACGGGTGCGGGCGTCCTCGTGCCGCGCCTGCAGCTTGCGGGCAGCAGGCTCACGGGCGTGCGCGTCGATATGGGCGAGCCGATTCTTGAAGGCGAGAGCATTCCTGTTCTGGGCTTCGGCGCATCGCGCGTCATCGGGCAGCCGATCGAGGCGGCGGGAGAGTCATTTTCCATGACCTGCGTTTCCATGGGCAACCCGCACTGCGTGATCTTCGTCGAGGATGCAGAAGCCGTGCCGATGGAAAAGTTCGGGCCTCTTCTTGAGCGGCACGAGAAGTTCCCAAAGAAGACAAACGTGGAGTTTGCCGAAATCAAGGACGATTCCCACATCCGCATGCGCGTCTGGGAGCGCGGCGCTGCCGTGACGCTCGCGTGCGGCACAGGCTCATGCGCGACGCTTGTCGCCGCCGCGCTCACGGGACGCACGAAGAGAGAAGCCGAGGTGCAGCTCGACGGAGGAAGGCTGCAGATCGAGTGGGCGGCGAACAATCATGTCTACATGACGGGGCCTGCCGAGAAGGTCTTTGCCGGAAGGTATGAATGAATATGGGAAAAGGGCGGCGCATCCACCGGTTTTGATGGATGCTCCGCCCTTTTCTGACGTTGATATGTCTCAGAGCCAAGCGTACTTCAAGATGAAGAGCACGGTCAGGATGTACATGAGCCATGTCACGTTGCGGAACTTGCCTGCGGCGACGTGCAGCAGCGTGTAGGAGATGACGCCGAAGGCGATGCCCTCGGCGATGGAGTAGGCGAACGGCATGACGGCGATGCAGATGAAGGAGGGGATCGCCTCGGTGATGTCCGACCAGGGAATCTTCGCGACCTGCTGCATCATGAGGAAGCCGACGATGACGAGCGCCGGCGCCGTCGCGAAGCCCGGCACGGCGAGGAAGAGCGGCGAGAAGAAGAGCGCGATGAGGAAGAAGATTGCCGTCGTCACGGCCGTCAGTCCCGTGCGCCCGCCCTCGACGATGCCGGCCGAGGACTCGACGTAAGTCGAAATTGTCGACGTGCCCAGACAGGCGCCGAGCGACGTGCCGCAGGCGTCGGCGAGAAGCGCTCCCTTGACGCGCGGCAGCCGCCCCTTCTCGTCGAGCATGTTGGCGCGTGAGGCGCAGCCGATCAGCGTGCCGAGCGTATCGAAGAGGTCGACGAAGAGAAAGGCGAAGATGACGACGATGAAATCGAGCGAGAGGATCGCATGGAAGTCGAATTGCAGGAAAGTCGGCGCGAGCGATACGGGCGGCGCGATGATGCCTGCAGGCATGAGGCTGAAGTAGCCGCGGGCAGGATCGGGGATGTAAATGCCGAGAAGCTCCAGGACGATGCCCAGCCCCCAAGTGGCGAAGATGCCGATGAGGATGTTCCCCTTGATGTTTCTTATGACGAGCACGGCGGTCAGGAGGATGCCGAAGAGCGCGAGGAGGACGGTGATTCCTTCCGAGTGGAATCTTCCTTCTGCCATCGCCTTGGGAATCGAGAAGAGTGCGACGAGCTTCGGCCCTGCGACGACGACGTGCGCGTTCTGCAGGCCGATGAAGGTGATGAAGAAGCCGATGCCGACGGTGACGGCGCTCTTCAAGGTCAGCGGGATCGCATTGAAAAGCGCCTCGCGCACATTCGTCACGGAGAGCACGATGAAGATCAGTCCCTCGACGAGCACCGCCGTCAGCGCGAGCTGCCACGAGTAGCCCATCTGCCCGACGACCGTGTAGGCGAAGAAGGCGTTGAGTCCCATCGCGGACGACAGCGCGAACGGCAGATTGGCGAACGACGCCATGAGGACGCACGCAATGCCCGAAGCGAGCGCCGTCGCCGTGAATACGGCTCCCGCATCCATGCCCGCAGCGCTTAAGATCAGCGGGTTCACGGCGAGGATGTACGCCATCGTCATGAACGTCGTAAGCCCCGCCAGAAGCTCCGTCTGCACCGTCGTGCGGTTTTCCTTCAAGTGAAACACGTTTTCCAGCATTTTTTCCATCGGATTGTCTCCTTTTCCTTGGGAAGATTTGATGAATGACACTTTTATTCTAGCGGAAACAGCAGGAGATAGCAAGGCGTAACACAGGGACTTTCTTCGTGAGTGAGGCAGATTCCCTAGCATCTGTCTCTGGAAAAATCCTGCGTTCGTGCTAGAATGAGAGGGTGAACTTGAAGTTTCGCAAAGGAAGGGAGTCTTCACGATGGCATACGAACTGCAGATGAAGCGTATATACGAAGAGCCTGCGCCGACGGACGGCAGACGCATCCTTGTCGATCGCCTGTGGCCGCGCGGCATGAAGAAGGAGCGTGCCGCCTTGAGCGAGTGGGCGAAGGAAGTCACGCCGTCGTCCGAATTGCGCAAGCTCTACCACAGTGGCGAGATGAACTTCGATCTCTTCGGAAAGGCATACCTCGAAGAGTTGAAGAAAAGTCCCGAAGCCGCCGCCTTCGCCGTGAAGTGCCGGGGCTGGCTGCAGGAATCCCCCGTGACGCTCGTCTACGCCAACAAGAACGCCGTGGAAAATCACGTCCTCGTACTGCGGCAGTGGTTGCTCGATGCGATGGGGCAAGAATAAAAAGAAGAGAAAAACCGCCCACTGCAGGAGCTTTTGCTTCTGCAGCGGGCGGTTTTTTTTAGGGCAGCTTTGAATTTATTCGTAATCCCTAGCTTTCCAAGGGAACGATGGCAAGTTTTTTGCCCAAGGGAGCGAGAAGCTTCATGACGGTCGAGATGTTTGGACTCGTCGTGCCGCGCTCCAAGCGTGCAATGACAGGCTGGCTGACGCCGCTCATCTCTTCGAGCTGCTTCTGTGTGACGCCCCGCTCATTCCTCGCCTTGATAAGTTCGCCGATCAAGGCGACGCGCAGATTGCTCTCGGCGATTTCTTCGGGGGTCAGAAAAGAATCGATATAGGCAATCGCATCATCTTGCAGTGTATCATTCTTGCTCATAGGTAACGCCCCTTTCGATAAGATCAGAAAGATTTTGCTTTGCTCTTTGTATTTCACGTGCAGGTGTTTTCTGTGTCTTTTTCATAAAATGATGCAGGAGGATAAAACTGCCTTGATACCATGCGGCAAAAAGGATTCGATCGCGGATCGGACGCAGTTCCCATATATCGCCGTCAAGATGCTTCATATAAGGTTCTCCGGCTTGTGTTCCATATAAGCTGAGCGCCTTGATATAATCGCGAATTTTGTTCAGTTTGATGCGACTGTCCTTGTCGCCTTTCAATGCAAGTTTAGCAATATAGTCTGCAATCGGTCTATGACCGTGTTTGTCGCAATAAAAATAGACTCGATACATAGGTGTGCCTCCTTTCTTTATTATGCCTTAAAAGTTATTTCGTGGCAAGAGGGAAAACAGGATTTTTT
>CAJPRR010000014.1 GCA_905373085.1 uncultured Selenomonas sp. | reverse complement strand
TCGTTCTCTTTGTTTTCCAAAACCGAAGGTTCACAGCGCGAAGGCGATGGGCAAACGTCTGGATGCAAAAGCGTCCGGACGATCGTGCCAAACTGGCACGATGGCATTATCAAAGTGTGAAAAGCATATTCTTTGAAAATGATTAAATCTGCATTTTTGCAGTTCTGCGCCAAAAGCGCCCCGTTGCTCCCGAGTTTCTCCAAAGGAGAAACTCCTAAGTGCACCTCGAAAGCCCCGAACCTGTCTCTATCGTAGCATTTTCATGCCACTACATCAAGTGTCAAATGTGACACCTAGCGCAATATCTTGTGTTTTGATAGAATGAATGAAGAGCGATGCGTCATTTTTGAGAAAGCGTGCTGCACACGTTTTTGAAAGGTGATTCGTAAGCATCGCGTATGGTTTTCTATTTTTCATAGGAGGGAAGAAGATGGCAGAGAAAAAATCCGTCGTCGATACAGCAGAGCAGCTGAAGAAATTGGACGAACAGCTGGAAGGGCAGAAGAAAAAACTTGCGGATGCGGAAAAGAACATCGCGAAGATGCAGAGCAAAATCAAAAAGCATAAGCAGACGATTGCGGAGATTGAAGCGAAGCGGAGTGCGATTGTCGGGAGCAGAATCATTGCGCTTGGCTACGATAACGCCGCAGATCTGGATAAGCTTTATGCGCTGGCAAAGCAGCAAAAAGCGGATGAAACGCCAGCTGAGGCCGAGGGACAAGGAGCGCAGGAAGAATCGTCAATTGACCAAGACGAACCTGCCGCAGAAAACGAGGGGGCGATGTATTGAAGCTATACATCGCAGAAAAACCGAATCTCGGCAGAGCCATCGCGGAAGGTCTTGGCGGAGGAACAGAAAGTGGCGGCTGCATCCGAACGAAAAACGGCATCGTGACATGGTGCTTCGGGCACATACTAGAGCAGTATGCGCCCGAAGAATACAATGAAAAATATCACCACTGGCGCATTGAGGATTTGCCGATCATCCCATCCGTTTGGAAGATGAAGGTGAAGCCCGATGCAAAAAAGCAATTTGGCGTCATCAAGACTCTCGTCAAAGAGGCGGATGAAATTGTGAATGCAGGCGATCCCGATCGCGAAGGACAACTGCTCGTTGATGAGGTGTTGAACGAACTTGGCGTGCTACATAAGAAAACCATCAAGCGCATCTTGCTCAATGCGCTTGATGAAAAATCTGTCAAGGAAGCGTTGTCGAAGCTACGTTCCAATGACGAATTTATCGGCCTGCGCAACTCCGCACTTGCACGCTCTCGCGCTGACTGGCTCATCGGCATGAACCTGTCGCGCATCTACACGATTCTTGCACGCGCGGCAGGCTATCCGAACAGTGTCAGCGTCGGGCGCGTACAAACGCCGACTTTAGGTTTGGTCGTGCGGCGCGAAATTGAAATCCGTACGTTCAAGCCTGTGACATTTTTTACGCCGCAGATTGAATTTCAGCATGCGAACGGCAGCTTCCGTGCGAAATGGAAATCGCATGAACAAGATGGCGTCGATAAAGAAGGCCGCATCTTACAGAAAGCGTTGGCAGAAAAAATCTTGGAGAAAGCTGCCGTACCTCCGGCAAGAATCGAAAGCGTCGCGCAGAAGAAAGGCACATCGCCGCAGCGGCTGCCATATTCTCTCTCGGCGCTGCAAATCGACGCCGGAAGAATCTATGGCTACTCGCCACAGGAAGTCCTCGATACGCAGCAGTCGCTCTACGAAAAGAAGCTCGCGAGCTATCCGCGCTCGGATTGCGACTACCTGCCCGAGAACCAGTTCAGTGATGCGGACGTGATCTTGAAAAATCTGGCGGCAGCCGATACTGCTCTTGCGCGATTTGTCGAACATGCAGATAGAAGTATAAAGAGCCGCGCATGGAACGACAAAAAGATTTCCGCGCATCATGCGATCATTCCGACGACGATTCGCGCCGATCTATCCACGCTCGATGAAAAAGAAAAGAACCTCTATACCTTGCTTGCAAAAAGCTACATCGCACAATTTTATCCGGCGCAGGAATTTCTTTCAACCCAGATAGAAATTTCAGCCGGAGGCGAAAGTTTCGCCGCAAGCGGCAAAGTCATTTTGGAGCAAGGATGGAAAAGCCTCTATCAAAATGAAGCGCGGAAAGAAGACGAGGCTGACAAGGATGAGCCGCAAAGTCTCCCGGATATGCAGCAAGGTGATGCAGTGGAATTTATCGACGGCAAAATCGTCGAAGGCATCACGAAACCTCCGGCGCGTTTTACACCGGCTACGCTGTTGAAAGCCATGAAGGAAATCCACAAGTACGTTCATGACAAAGAGCTTGCAACGTCTCTTAAGGAATGCTCCGGCATCGGCACGGAAGCGACGCGTGCTGGTATCATCGAGATCATTCAGAAGCGCGGCTTTGTCGAGATGAAAGGAAAGAACTTCGTACCGACGGAAATGGGCGTCGCCATTTGCAACATTCTGCCCGCAGCGCTGATCTATCCCGACATCACGGCACGCTGGGAAGATGCCTTGGATAAAATCGGCAAAGGGCAAATGCCGCTTGTTGATTTCTCCAAAGAGCAGGCAGCATTTCTCTCAGAGCTTTTATTGAAAGCAAAAGAAACAAAAGTGCCGCCTCCGCGCAATTTGCAAAAGTGCCCGTCTTGCGGGAAGCCATTGATGCGCCGTAAAGGGAAGAAAGGTTTCTTCTGGGGCTGCACAGGCTATCCCGATTGCAAAACGACATTGCCGGATAAAAACGGCAAACCAGATACAAAAGCAAGAAACAAACCTTTAACAAAGGGGTTATCGAAAGCGACAGGAAGAGGAATCTTCCTATAATAGAAAGGAGCAGTCTAATGAATCGCCTGATCTTGAGCGGCTTTATTGCCACAGAGCCTGATATGAGATACACGAGTACGGGAAAAGCCGTTATTCATTTCTCAGTTTCCGTGCGCAAGGGAACGAAGAAATCGAATACAGAAGGAAGCGCGGCTTCAGCAAAAACATACGATGTGAACTTTTTCAACGTGGAAGCATGGGGTACTGTTGCAGAATATTGCAATGACCGCATTACAAAGGGCAGCTTCGTTACGCTCGAAGGACGATTAGATAATGACGTTTTTGAACAAGACGGAAAGCGCAGAACGCGCGCTAAAGTGATTGCCGAGCGAATTGAAGTCCCTTATATTGGAAACGATAGCGAGGCAGCTAAGAGGGAAAGCAGCGAGCATCCAGAGGGAATCAGTGAAGCAAAGATATATTCCGATCCCTATGCGCCGGATGTGCCGGATGAGGAGATTCCTTTTTGACTAAGTACCCTGAGCTTAGGAAAAAGGCACCTGTGCTCAGGGGTTCGTGCATCATAATGCTTATTGTTATCGCGACGTTTGCGTAGTATCATAACCTTAGTAGAAGATTATTGGAGGTGTCTTTATGAAAAATTTACAAAGGCTTGTTTTGAGTGCGATCTTTATTTGCTTCCTTGGACTTGTGACAGGATGCGGCATAGGAGATACTTTTGAAGGAACATGGGTCGGCGTAAATCGGAGTGTCGGATTCCCGCAGGATATGATTGTCGTACGGAAAGTTGCAAAGAACGGAAATGGTTATGTGGTCAGCGGAAAAAGAATCTGGCTTTGGAATACTACCGTTACCGATAAGACCGCAAGGCTTGAATGGCGTGAGCGTGAGATCAATACCAGCGGAGCATCTGCGAAAAATAATATTTTGACAGCAGTACAAGGAATGGGCGAGCGATTGACTTATGTCGAAAGCGACAAGTCTCTGCAAGTTGATTCCGCTGGCGATATGGCGATGCCTCATGCCGTATTGCATAAAGTCGATGATGGTGATGCAGAGGTAGAGAAATTGAAAGAAAAGTTGCTTGCCGAATATAAAGAAGCGCATTCGGGTTGGGACATTACTATGGTAGAAAAATAAAAGTATGGGCAGCTGCAAAGTGGCTGCCCATACTTTTTTAGAAAAAGAAAATCGGCACAGTGAATTTTCTGCTATACTGTAGTTGTCCAGACCACAAAATAGCAAAGGAGAATCCACCATGCCTTGTAAAGATTTTAACACATACCTCTTTAGTTTGCCAGACGATTGCAAAGAAATTGTGACAGATGAATGTATCCAATTCCATCTGCCGCAGCCAGCAGAAAATCCTTCATGCCCGGCTTGCGGTGCAACACATACGCGTGTAAACGATTATCACAAACAGATTTTGAGAGGCATCCCCGATACGGCTACGCAGTACATCTATCGCGTCCGTCGCTACCGCTGCCCTTTTTGCGGCAAAACTTTCCCTGAAGAACGCCCGTTTATCGACAAGTACCAGCGGATGCCGCATCGCGTCATTCAATCCATCATCAGCGAGCACGGCGAACTTGTCACGACATCTTACATCGCTCATAAGCATGGCATATCGCCCTCGACCGTCATGCGTCATTTCGCAAAATCGCAGGAGGCACACGAGGAAACTGCCAATCACAATCTTCCTACTATTCTTTCGATGGACGAATTTCGCGGCAATGTCGGCGCGAAATATCAAGTTGTCCTCAACGATCTGGAGCATCGTAGTTGCTGTGCTATCCTAAAAGACCGTACAACAGAAAATCTTTACAAGACAATCCTCGAATATCCGAAAGAAGAGCGCGAGAAAGTTTTGTTGGCCAGCATAGATCTATGCGCCTTTTTCCATAAACTCATTGAGGAGTGTTTCCCCAACGCCGAAATCGTCGCCGACAAATTCCATGCGGTACGCCTCGCCAATAACGCTCTTGACAGCATCCGGAAGCAGGAGCAGGCGAAGATTGATTCGTCCGATAAGAAATGGTTCAAGAACTCAAGGCATGTTCTCCTTGGCAGAAAAAAGAATCTCAAAGAAAAAGACAAGAAAAAACTTGCAAAAATGCTAGGATTTTCTGTAAAACTTGCCCATGCACATGAACTAAAAGAGGACTATTTCAGTATCTTTGACAGCAAAAGTCGGCAGGAGTACAAAAAGAAGCTACAGGATTTTGCCGATAAAGTCGAAAAATACGACATCGATGAGTTTAGGCGAGTATTGCGTACGACGCAGCAATGGAAGGAAGAAATCTGGCTAGGAATACAAACAGGCTACAACAACGGCTTCACTGAGGGGTGCAATAATACCATCAAGGTATTGAAACGCATCTGCTATGGCTTCCGCAACATCGTCAATTTCCGTCGCCGCATATTGTTTATTCTGAATAACAAATTACGTCAAGCTCGTCGCTCGCAGCCTGCCTAGAAAAATTTTTGAAAAAATTTTCCATGACAATTGACAAAGAGCCATTACATCGCTCTTCTTGACATCGTTTCGCTTGATCTCGGATGCGTAGTTCAGCAGTTCGATAGAGGCATCTGTTCGATTGCGGCGCGTGATGTAGATGTTGTCCTTGCGATCCATAAAATCGAGGATTTCCGCATAGTGCGTAGAAAAAATCAGGCACGGTTGATACGCTCCTTTTTGAAGATGTTCGTAATCATACGCACGAGCTCTTGGTTTATATGGTTCTCAAGCTCATCCACAATGAGGTAGCCGCCTGTATACTGAAATAAAAAAGCACTGCCGTTTTGACAGTGCTTTATTTTCGTATGGAGCGGGCAATGGGAGTCGAACCCACCTCTAAAGCTTGGGAAGCTTTCATTCTACCGATGAACTATGCCCGCGGACGTTACGCCAAGTATTGTATCATAGATTGATGGACGTGGCAAGGGGGAGTTTCAGGGGGAGCTGCCCCTTGCGCTTCCTCCTGCCTTACGGCTGCTGTGCTGCGTCCCCTGCGCTGCCGAAGCCTGCGGCAGATGCGGGCGCGGGCAGGGGCTTGATGACGATGTCGAGGCGGTCGCCGTTCTTGATGGGGTCGGTGAAGACGACGGGGCGGCGGTTGACGAAGATGGAGACGCTGACGCGGCGGGCGGCGGTTCGAAGCCGACGGCGAGCAGCGCTTCGTTGACGGTCGTCGCTTTTTTTTCGGAAATTCTGTAGTAGACGACGCTGCCGTCTTCGAGATAGGTGCCGGGCGACGCCTTGTGACCGTTGACTTCAAGCTCCAAAGAGGCGGAAGGGATCTCGTATTCCTGATCGTTGTAAGTGATGGTGACGGAGGCCTGCAGGCGTGAGATGTCGAGCACGTCGCTGAGCTTCGGCTCTGCCGTCATCTGATACTCGATGCGGTCGCCTTCATGGATCGGCTCGGAGATGGTTGCGGGCGCGTCGTTCAGCAGGATCTCGGGCGATACGACGTACTGCGCGTTGTTGTCGTTGAGCGTGTAGCGGATCTTGCGGCCCGTCGGCGGGTAGCCGGCTGCCTTTAAGGCCTCGCCCAAGGTGCGCGGCTCCTTGCTTTCGACGATGTCGCTGTCGGCGAGCAGACGGTCGGGCTTGGCGGCCTCGCCGTTGACGTAGGCGGCTTGGTGGATGCGCACATCCTTGCCGTTGATTTCCAGCGGGAAGTCCGGCTCGATCTGCAGGACGTCAGCGAGGCGCACTTCGGGCGTTTCGCCGTCCTTGCCGTGCGCGACGGTGATGTGGCAGCCGGCCTTGACGAGGGCGTCGAGCGTCGTGTCCTCGCCGTCGAGCTTTAGGATCGCCATGGAGGGAAGCGAGCCGGGAAAGAATTTTTTCTCGCCGTTGACCGTGACCATGAGTCCGAGTCCGGGGCGGCCGTTGTACTTCTTGAGCTGGATGCCGGCGTTCAAAAGAGCGTCGGATACGGTGAGGTCGCGGAAATTGAAGAGGTTGATTTCCTGCTCGTTGACGTAGACGGAGAGGAAATGCAGCAGGTTGATCGAGGCGATTTTCAGGATGCCCAGGGGCGTGACGGCATCGGGCGTCTTGAGTTCTGCCGGGATGCTCTCGACGCCGATGACGCTTTCGGGGTGGCGCACGGCGACGCGGTTCTCGGGCACGGAGAGCGCCTTGGCTACGAGCGCGGCGAGTCCCGGCGTTTGCGAGCCGCCGCCGACGAGCATGACGGCCTGCGGCGAGTCGCCGTTGAGTTCGAGCACCTGTCGTGCGATGGAGTCGGCGAGGTTCTGGATGTTCGGCATGATGGGGCCGATGACGTCGGAGGGGCCGAGGTCGTATTCTGTGCCGAGGATGTCGGAGAACTTCGATTCGCGCCCGGCGGAGGCGTTGCGCTTGACTTCTTCCGCCACGTTGAAGTCGAGGAGGTAGCGCTGGCTGATGGCTTCGGTGATCTCGTCGCCCGCCAAGGGCACCATGCCGTAGGCGATGATGGAGCCGTTCTTCGTGATGGCGACGTCGGACGTGCCCGCGCCGATGTCGACGAGCACGAGGTTCAGGTGGCGCATCGTCGGCGGAATGAGGACGTTGATGGCGGCGATTGGTTCCAAGGTAAGCGCGTGCATCTCAAGACCGACGTCCCGGAGTGCCGACTGCATGGAGTCGATGACCTGGCGCGGCAGGAAGGTCGCGATGACGGTCGCCCTGGCGGTATTGCCGCGCTGGCCGACGAGGCTCTTCAAGGGGATGTCGTCGAGCGTGTACTGGATCGTGCTGTAGCCGACGCAGTAGTAGCGGCCGGGGTCGTCGATGTCCTTGGAGCCGGCGAGCTTCGCCTGCGCCGCCTGCACGCCCGAGAAGTCGAGGGCGCGCTGCTGCTCGTCGGTGATGACGCCGTTGATCTCGACGGACGCTTCGGCGGTCATGGTGTAGAGGGCGCGGCCGGCGGCTGCGACGGAGGCGGACTTCAGCGTGCCCGTCGTCTTTTCGAGTTCATGCTTGACCTCGCGGATGAGGTCGGCGACCTGCGGCACGTCGTGGATCTGGCCGTCGAGCATGGCGCGTGTCTTGTGCTCGCGGCGCACGGTCGCGAGGATGCGCATCTGCTCGTTTTCGAGCTTTTCGGCGACGATGCCGATGATGCTGCGCGTGCCGATGTCGAGCGCGAAGATCGGCTCGCCGTGCGGCTTCTTCTTCGTGCTTGCCGCAGGGACGGTTTTGGCTGGGGCGTCTTTTTTGACGGCGCTCTTTCTCGTCTTTTTTGCAGCGGCCTTCGTGCTCTTGCTGCGCGGGCTTTTCGCTGCGGTCTTGGCAGCAGCCTTCGTGCCGGGCTTCCTGCCGCTCTTCTTGGTGACGGGCTTTGCCGTGCCGTCTGGCGCGTCATTTGCGGCGGTTGCCGCTGCATCCTCTGCGCCGCCGTCCGTCTTTTTTGCGTCCGGCCTCGGCGTGACAGCGGGCTTCTCCTCTGCGCTTTCCGTTTCGCTTGGGATGACGCTTCCGCCTGATGCGGCTTTGGAAACGACGGATTCCGTGGCGAGGCTTTCCAGTTCTTTTGCTTTCACCGAGGTCTTTCTTGTTCTAGGCATCGAATGACTCCTTTGCTCTTCTCGCTTCCGCACGGCACAGGACTTCGCCGGCGCGTCCCATACGCCTTTCATGAAAATTTTAACTGCGGAAATGGGTTTGTCGAGGTTTTATGGAAGTGATTTTATAGAAGTGATAGAAGGTTAATTCTCTTATTTCGCGAATACTATAAAGGAATCCTGTTTCTTGCAGGAAATTTTCTACAAAATTATTTGAATGGAGAGAAGGGATCCTATGACGGGCAATCGGGAAGTCATCACGGGAAGCGACTTCAAACGCATGTTGAGCGGCGCTTACGGGGAGTTTCTTCTGGAATACGAGGGGATTGACACGCTTTCAAGAAAGAGGCAGGGGGATCGCTCGGCGCTTCCGGGCACGCATGTGCTGCGCACGATGGGCGCGGCAGTCATGCCGCTCGTCGATGTGAAGGATGAGAGCATCGGCGGGCTTGCAAGACGCGTGGCGAGCGCGGCGACGCTCGGCGCACGCGGCGCCGCGGGCGTCGTGCTCGCGCAGCTCCTGCGCGGCATTGCGAAGGGGTTGTCGGGGAAGAATGACGCGACCTCGTCGGAATTCGGCAAGGCGTTCCAGTACGGCATCCTCTACGCGCAGCGCGTGCTGCCGCCGACGGTGGAGACGGCGCTCGTCACCGCCGCCAAGGCGGTGGCGAAGGGCGCGTACCATGCCGTGCGAGCGAATCTGCCCATATCGGAGATCCTGCAGGCGGCGATCGACGAAGGCAGGAAGGCTCTGCCGGAGGAGAAGCGTGAAGAGCCTGGTGCGCTCGTCATGCAGACGTTTCTGCAGGGCTGCATGAAGGGACTCGACGGACACTTCGTCTCGCCCGCTGTGAGCCTTTCGCTCGGCGTGGGGGAGAACCGGCTGTCGATTCCCGATCCGCGCCGCGACCTCGTGCGCCCGTACTGTGTGACGTTCCGCATTGTCGGAAGCAAGGCGCGCGCACGCGATGTCGAGCGCCGCCTGCAGGAGGAGTGCCGCTTCGTCGCCGTCGTGCACGGTGAGCGCTCCCTGCTCGTCCATGTGCACACCGATCATCCGGGCGCCGCCCTTGAGCAGGCGATCGGCTGGGGCAAGCTGCAGTCGTTTCGCGTGACGGATATGGCGGAGGCGCACGCCCTGACGGCAGACTACGAATCGCTGCTTCCCGTCGCGCTCCTCGCCGTCGCATCTGATGCGACGCGCAGCCTGCGCCTGACGGAACTCGGCGCGAACGTCATCGTGCCGGGCAGCCGCGAGGAATGCCCTTCGGTCGCAGATCTTTTGAACGCGGCGCACAGCGACCTCGCCCGCACATACGTGCTCGTCGCGGGCGATCCTTCGATGGAACTTGTGCTGCGCCAGGCGAAACGCATCCTCGGCGAGCGCGTCGAACTTGTGCTCGCCGAGGACGAGGCGGCGCAGGACAAGGCGGTCGCCCTCTACGACAAGAAGCGCACCGCCAAGGAGAACGCCAAGGCGATGCGCAAATTGCTCGCATGAGGCCGGCATCTTGCTCGATACGGCAAAAGTGAATTCCTGCAGACGGCTTCTTTGCAGCGGGCTATTTGATAAAAGCGAAGAGCTTCATCAGCGCGTAGGTCATGCCGCCTGCGATCAGAGGTCCGACGGCGACGCCCTTGAAGAAGCACACGCCGATGATCGTGCCGATGATGAGCGCGGCGACGATGTGCGGGTCGTTCTTCAGCAGTTCGACGCCGCCGCCGCCCGCCATGGCCGCGAGGACGCCGCAGACGATGGCGGCGACGCCCAGGGGACTTTTGAAGGCGTCGATCATGTTGGCGATGGTCACATCGCCCGTCGCAATCGGCACGAGGATGGCAGCCATGAGAATCACGATGCCCCAGTTCAGCCCGTTGGCGGAGAGGACGTCAAGCATTGCCGTCAGCCCTAGGAGCTTCAGGATGAGCACGATGATGACGGCATAGGCGACCGTCGTGTTGTGCCCGATGATGCCGAGCGCAAGGATCAGGAGCAGCATCAGATATTCAGAATACATGGAGAGCACCTTCTTTGTGTTGATAGAGAGAAAATTGCCGCCGCACGGGCGACTTTTCTATAGTATAGCGGAAAAACGAAGATAAGGAAAGGTGATTAAGCGTGTCAACGACTTACAGCGTAGCGATTCAGTACAGAAGGGAACTCGGTTACATCGAATACGATGGGGAAAAGAAGACGGCGACCGTCGTCTTGGATGATGAGGACGGCCGTCGTGCCGTGGAAAAATATCTGGCGGAAAAGCACGAGATCGGCGTGCCGCACGAGAATCTGCGCGACTTCAGCAAGGAGCTGATCGACCCGACAGCCGATGTCGAGAGCTTCAAGACGGCTCTGACGCGCCTTTGGGAGGCGACGGACGTCCATGTCGATTGGAGCCGTCCCGTCGACTACGTGAAGGAGCATCGCAAGTATTGAGGCGGAAGAGAAAATTTTCCGTGGGGGGGACGCTTTCGCGTCCTCTTTTTATTGCCTGCATTCGATTATTGTATTATAATCGTGTTATAGGATCGGCAGAGCTTCTGGAATCCTGTGCGGAGGGAAGGATTTTTTAGTTTCCCCGATCAAGGCTGTTTTGGGACGGACGTCTTTTCGTGCCGTCCCCGCAGGATTTTGGGAGGAATCTTTATGGAAATGGTTCTCGGCTTTCTCGTGATGCTCGGCTGTCTGCTCTTCGGCGTGCATCACGGCGGCATCGGCCTTGCTGTCATCAGCGGCATCGGTCTTGCCGTCTACACCTTCGCCTTCGGCTACCAGCCGGGCGTGCCGCCGATTTCCGTCATGCTGACGATTCTCGCAGTCGTCACGTGCGCGGGCTTTTTGCAGACCTCGGGCGGACTCACGGTCATGCTCAAGTACGCGGAGAAGCTCCTGCGCAACAACCCGAAGCAGGTCACGATCTTCGCACCCGTCACGACGTGGCTTCTGACGGTGCTCTGCGGCACGGGGCATGTCGTCTACACGATGTTCCCCATCATCTACGACGTGGCGATCAAGCAGGGCATCCGCCCCGAGCGCCCCATGGCAGTTTCTTCCGTCGCGGCGCAGATGGGAATATGCGGCTCGCCCGTTTCCGTCGCGGTCGTTTCCATCATCGCCTTCATGGCGCAGGCGGGGCACCACGTCTCGGTGCTGCAGGTGCTCGGCGTGACGATCCCGGCGACGTTGACGGGCGTCATCTGCGCGGCGCTCTGGAGCTATCACCGCGGCAAGGATCTGGAAAAGGACGAGGCGTTTCAAGAGTTCATCAAGAATCCGAAGAACAAGGAGTACGTCTACGGCGAATCGGAGAGCCTGCAGGGGCAGGAACTGCCGCGCTCGTATTACCATGCGATGTTCATCTTCTTCCTCGGCATTCTCGTCATCGCCATCCTTGGCAACGATCCGGACCTGCTGCCGCATTTTCCCGACAAGCTCGGCGAGATGAAGGCGATCGACATGACCGAGGTCATCCAGATGATCATGCTCCTGATCGCCGCCGCCATCCTCGTTTTCTGCAAGGTGAAGGCGAAAGAAGTCGGCAACAGCCAGGTCTTCCGCTCGGGCATGGTCGCGCTGCTCTCCGTCTACGGCGTCGCCTGGATGGCGAACACGTACTTCAGCGCACACATGGAGCTCCTCAAGGAGTTCCTCGGTGCGACCGTGCAGGCGTATCCGTGGGCTTACGCCATCATCGCCTTCTTCACGTCGAAGCTCGTGAACTCGCAGGCGGCGGCCATTGCCATCGTCGTGCCGATGGCGCTCAACGTCGGCGTCGATCCCGTGCTCATCATGTCGTTCATCTCCGCATGCTACGGCTACTTCTTCCTGCCGACGTACCCGTCGGATCTTGCGTGCATCGGCTTCGACCGCTCGGGCACGACGCACATCGGCAAGTACCTTCTGAATCACAGCTTCATGATCCCCGGCCTTATCGGCGTCATCTCGGGCTGCTGCGTAGGCTACGTGGCCGCGCATTTGATCTTCTGATGCAGGAGGCGAAGGGAAAGGGCCGGAGCACATGAATCGTGTGTCCCGGCCCCTTTCGTCATAGACGACGAAAAAGTGACAAAAATTTATTCATGTGCTCGAAAACCTCTGCCAAATACACTATGGATAAGCTGTTGCTTCTGTGTTATAATGTTACAGATGTGAAAAGGCTCGGGGCATCCCGGGCTTCTTCTTCATATTGTATTTATAAGCTTTTCAGGGGGGGTTCTTTCATGAAGATGAAGAAAATGCTGCTCGGCGCCGTGGGACTTCTGGCTGCGGCTTCTTTCGCCGTCGCGGGCTGCGGCGGCTCGGGGGACTCGGGTTCGGCGTCGAAGACACTGCGCGTCGGCACGAACGCGGACTTCGCTCCGTTCGAGTTCCAGAGCGAGAACGGCAAGGAGTATGAGGGCTTTGACATGGATCTCGCGCGTGCTTTGGCGGAAGAGATGGGCATGACGGCGGACATCCAGAACATCAACTTCGATGGCTTGATTCCGGCGCTCGTGTCGAAGAACATCGACATCTCGATCTCGGGCATGACGATCAACGAGGAACGCAAGAAGAACGTGCTCTTCTCAGAGCCTTACTATCAGTCCGGCCTGACGATCGTCGTCAAGAAGGACAACACGGACATCAACGGCTTCAAGGATCTCGCGGGCAAGACGGTCGCCGTGCAGATCGGCACGACGAGTGCGAAGGAAGTCAAGAAGAACCCCGACATCCGGGTCAAGGAACTCAACAGCTCGGCGGACACCTTCCTTGAGCTGAAGGCGGGCGGCGTGCAGGCCGTCGTCAACGACCGTCCGGTCAACGACTATTACATCGCCAAGAGCGGCGAGAAGGACGTGCGCGTCGTCAACGAGCTTCTGACTTCCGAGGACTATGGCATCGCCATGGCGAAGGACAATCAGGAGATGCAGAAGAAGGTCAACGACGCCTTGAAGAAGCTCAAGGAAAATGGCAAGTACGACGAGATTTACAAGAAGTGGTTCGGCAAGAAGGCCGACTGAGGGCAGTCGTGAGGTGCAGGCATGAATTTTGATTTCGATCTGGCGGCAAGTTCTTTCCCGATCCTGCTCATCGGTGCGCTCGTGACCATAAAGATCACGGCGATTTCCGTCGCGCTCGGCGTCGTCATCGGCCTTGTCGTCGGCGTGGCGCGCATCTCGCAGGTCAAGCCGCTGCGCCTTCTGGCGATGGCGTACATCGACTTTTTGCGCGGCACGCCGCTCTTGGTGCAGATCTTTTTGATCTACTTCGCGCTTCCCGTCCTTTCGGGACAGCGCGTCGACCCGTTCTTCGCGGCGATCACGGCGTGCAGCATCAACAGCGGCGCCTATGTCGCCGAGATCTTCCGCTCGGGCATCCAGTCCATCGACAAGGGACAGATGGAGGCGGGGCGCTCCTTGGGCATGACGTGGCTGCAGACGATGTGGTACATCATTCTGCCGCAGGCGGTCAAGCGCGTCATACCGCAGATCGGCAATGAGTTCATCGCACTTTTGAAGGATTCGTCGCTCGTCTCGGTCATCGGCTTCGAGGAGCTGACGCGAAGCGGCCAGCTCATCATCGCCCGCACCTACGGCTCGTTGGAAATCTGGCCTTGCGTCGCCGTCATCTATCTCGTGATGACGCTTTCCATCTCGCAGCTCGTGGCCTATCTCGAACGGAGGTTCAGAACCGATGATAAGCATTAAGGGGCTTTACAAGGCATTCGGCGACAACCTCGTCCTGAAGGGCATCGACCTTGAAGTTGCGGACAAGGAGGTCGTCGTCATCATAGGGCCTTCAGGTTCCGGCAAGTCGACGCTCCTGCGCTCGATCAACTATCTCGACATGCCGTCCAAGGGGAAGATCTCCATCGACGGCAAGGAGCTTTCGGCGGCCGACATCAACCTCGTGCGCGCCGAGGTCGGCATGGTGTTCCAGCGCTTCAACCTCTTCCCGCACATGACGGTCATGGACAACATCACGCTTGCGCCGCGAAAGGTCAGGAAGGTCTCGCGCGAAGAGGCGGAAAAAGATGCGCACATGCTCTTGGAGAAGGTCGGCCTTGCGGATAAGGCGACAGCCTATCCTGAACAGCTTTCGGGCGGCCAGCAGCAGCGCGTCGCCATCGCGCGTGCGCTCGCGATGAAGCCGCGTCTCATGCTCTTCGATGAGCCGACGAGCGCCCTCGATCCCGAGATGGTCAAGGAGGTCTTGGATGTCATGCGCTCCTTGGCCGCCGAGGGCATGACGATGGTCATCGTCACGCACGAGATGGGCTTCGCACGCGAGGTTGGCGACCGCCTGCTCTTTGTCGACGACGGGCGGATCATCGAGCAGGGCGCGCCGAAGGAAGTGTTTGAGCATCCGAAAGAAGAGAGGACGAAGAACTTCCTGTCGAAGGTGCTTTAAGAGCGCGGATAAGTTCAGCGCTTCCTTGCGTTTTCCGCTGCCCCGAAAGCAGAAGCGGCCATGCGCCGGCGCTCGTCCGGAACTTCTTGCGCGTACGGTTGCAATAACTTGTTCTTTGTGATAAAATAGGCAAGCATATAGGCGGTCCGCTGGGAGAGAACGGCTTTCTCAAGAACGTCTGAGATTAAGGAGGAAAACAAATGAACATCATTCAGGCTTTGGAGCAGGAGCAGCTGCGCTCGGACATCCCCGAGTTCGCTCCCGGCGATACGGTGCGCGTGCACGTCAAGGTCGTCGAGGGAACGCGCGAGCGCATTCAGGCGTTCGAGGGCGTCGTCATCGCGCGCTCGGGCACGGGCGTGCGCGAGACGTTCACCGTGCGCCGCATTTCCTACGGCGTCGGCGTCGAGCGCACCTTCCCCGTGCATTCGCCGCGCCTCGACAAGATCCAGCTCATGCGCCGCGGCATCGTGCGCCGTGCGAAGCTCTATTACCTGCGCAACCTTACGGGCAAGGCAGCTCGCATCCGCGAGAGACGCTGAAGCACATCGTGGGGACTGCCTAGGGAGAATGCCGGCCAGGCGTTTTCCCCTGCAGTCCCTATTTCCTTTTCGGGAGGTATCTTATGAGTTCGTTGGGAGAAGAAGTCAAGGATTGGCTCGTGGCGATCGTTGTCGCCGTCGTGCTCGCCTTCGTCATTCGTCAGTTCATCGTGGAGCTTTACGTCGTGGACGGCCCGTCCATGCGGCCTACATTGCAGTCGCGCGAGCGCCTCGTCGTCAACAAGTTCATCTATCGCATGAGGGAGCCGGAGCATGGCGAGATCATCGTCTTCCGCTATCCGCGCGACCCGAGCCGCGACTTCATCAAGCGCGTGATCGCCGTGCCCGGCGACACGATCGAGATCAAGGACGGCAAGGTGTTCTTGAACCAGCAGCTGTTGAACGAGGACTATATCCTCGAAAAGACGCTGACGAACTACCCGCTCTCGACGGTGCCTGCCGGGCACATCTTCGTCATGGGCGACAATCGCAACAATTCCGAGGACAGCCGCTTTGCTGATGTCGGCTTCGTTCCCTACGATCTCATCAAGGGCAAGGCGATGGTCGTGTTCTGGCCGGTCGCCGAGGCGAAATCCCTGCCTTGAGGCTTGATCCTGCATGGAGAGGAAAATTGATGAAAGTCGTTCTTAATGCGGCTTCTATTGATTTTCCTCTTTTTTTGTCCTAGAATTCTCCTAAGGAATCGCCATTGTTCATGATGGGAGGAATCGGCATGAAGCAGATGAACTGTGCGCTGCAGCGTTTTCGAGCAGCGATCTTGACGATCCTTTTCTTTTGCCTTGCGTTCTTGCCGCTGTCGGCTTCGGCGAAGGAAGAGCCGGAATTCGACCTGCTCGCCGCGCTCGTTTCTTCCGCCTCGTATTCCGACGACGGCGGACTTCTCGTGCGCGGCTGGCTCAAGGAGACGGCTTGGGATTTCCAGAGCCGCAGCACATCGACGCGAGCGGCGGAGGGGCGCGTTCATCTGGCACGGAAGACGCTCGCAGACGGCAGGCGCATCGCCGTGCTCTCCTTTCCGGGCACGGAGAACAAGAAGGACATCGAGGTCGATCTGCGCCTTTCCGCCGTTCCCTTCGGTGGAACGAGTCCGGCGGAGTTTGCTGCCGTTGCAGCCGGAAGCGGCTCTCGAGATCTGCCGCATGTCCACAAGGGATTCAACGATTTCGTCATGGCGGCGCTCTTCACGGAGGCGATGCCGGAGTTCGGCAATCGGACGGCAGGCGAGGCGCTGGCAGAGGAACTGAAGGAAAATCCCAAAGAGACGCTCTATCTGACGGGTCACAGCCTCGGCGGTGCGGCGTCCCTCGTGACGGCGGCGCGTCTCGCCGATCTCGGCGTGCCGCCCGAGCAGCTTCACGTCATCACGTTCGGTGCGCCCGCTGTCGGCGACGAGAAGTTTGCACGGCTCTACGAAACGAGGCTTCATTTCACGCGCATCGTCATGAAGGCGGATCCCGTCGCCGCCGTCCTGCAGTCTTTGGGCAAGGGCTTCGTGCAGTTTGGCGAGAAAGTATTCTGGAAGCCGCGGACGCGCGAGGATCGCTTCCACCATGAGATGGCGCTCTACTTCGATGAGGCTCTGCGCTGCTACTATGATGCGGTGCAGACGGATTCGCCGCATGAACTGTTTTGCGGTGTGCCGCACGAGGTCGCAGGCGGTCTTTACGTCGCGGCGCCGTTCTTTGACCTGCCTGAGGCGCTCGCGCAGGATGCGCCGTACATCGAGCGTGCCGTGCACGATGCGCTCGACGTACGCTATGCGCCGACGGTCTTTTCTTCGCAAGGCGGGGCGCAGGAATCGCTTTTCGCCGCCGCGCGTGCCGCCGGCTGCAAGTACGTTCTCGTCGAGCGTTTTTCGGGCAGCTTGCTGCGCGAAAGGCATGGCAGTTTCCGACTGACGCTTGAAGAAGAGCTTTACACGAGCGACGGACGGCTGCTGACTTTGGAATCGCGCAGCACGAACACGGGAAATCTGCCCGCAATCGAAGCCTTTCTCTATCTCTCGTACAAGGACAGCGAGACGCGCGATGCGGCATTGGGATTGTAAATGCGCGTGCAAACGTCGGCTTTTTGAACCGTGTGCGCTTCCCTCGTCTTCGGGCGGGGTTTTTTCTTGCGTACAGGGGCTTGTTATTGTATGATGGTGTTGCATGGGAAAGGAGCGATGCCTTTTGCAGTGGGCGGAAGTGAGTGTGGATACGTCGCACGAGGCGACGGAGCTTGTGTCGGAGATTTTGCAGGAATTGGGCGCTGCGGGCGTTGTCATCGAAGATCCGGCGCTCCTCAACGAATACATTCGCTCGGGGCTTTGGGACTATACGGATCTCGAGGAGAGCGAGGAGACGGAGGCCGTGCGCGTCAAGGCGTACTGGGCTTTGGACGAGGAGCTTGAGGGAAAGCTGCAGCGTCTTGCCGCGCGGCTCGACGGCTTGGCAGCGCATGGAATCAATACGGGCGCGGGCGCGGTGTCATGGAAGGCGGTCGCCGACGAGGATTGGGCCGAGACGTGGAAGGAGTTCTTCCACACGGAAAAGATCGGCGCGCGTACCGTCATCAAGCCGACGTGGGAGGAATACGAAGCGGGGGCGGGGGAGATCGTCGCAGAACTTGACCCGGGCGCGGCGTTCGGCACGGGTCAGCACGCGACGACGGCTCTGTGCATCCGAGCGCTCGAAGAACTCGTCCGGCCGGGCATGACGGTGTTCGACGTCGGCACGGGTTCGGGCGTGCTCGCCATCGTCGCGGCGAAGCTCGGCGCAAAGAGGGTCGAAGCTGTGGACTTCGATCCTGTCGCCGTGCGCGTCGCTCGCGAGAACGTGCGCCAGAACGGCGCAGAGGACGTCGTGCGCACGGAGCGGAGCGATCTTCTAAAGAGCGTTGCGGGCGAGGCGGATCTCATCATTGCGAACATCATCGCCGACATCATCGTGCGCCTTTTCGGCGAGGTGGAGGCGCATCTTGCGCCAGATGGCACGATGCTCCTGGCGGGCATCATCGAAGACCGTCTGCAGGATGTCGTGGAAGCCGCCGCCCTGCATGGTTTTGCCGTCGAGAAGATCGAGCAGGAAAAGGGTTGGGCGGCCGTCATCGTCAAAGGGGGCGGAGCGCGATGAGACGCGTCTTTCTCGAAGGCAAGATCGCGGAGGCGATGGAGGTGCGGGGCGCGGACGCGCATCATCTGCAGCGCGTCATGCGTGCCAAGCTCGGCGAGAAGCTCCTCGTCGCCGACGGTGCGGGCGGCTCGGCCGAAGCCGAGGTCGCGGGCTTCGCAGATGGCAGGGTGCAGCTTCGACTCGTTCGGCGACTGGCGGAAGCGGCGGAATCTCAGGCGGAAATCGAGCTTTTCCAGTGCCTGCCCAAGGGCGATCGCATGGACTTCATCGTGCAGAAGGCGACGGAACTGGGAATTGCACGCATCCGTCCCGTGCTCAGTCAGAACGTCGTCGTGCGCTACGACGAAAAGAAGGCGCGTGCACGCGTGGAGCGCTGGCAGAAGATCGCGGCGGAGGCGGCGAAGCAGTGCGGGCGCACGCGCATCCCCGAGGTGACGCCGATCGTGCCCTTTCGCGCGGCGATGGAAGGGCAGGGGGCAGCGGAATATGCCCTGCGCCTTTTTTTCTACGAGATGGAAGAGCGGCGGGAACTGCGCACGGTTCTTTCGGATTCTAAGGCGCGGCACATCTTCATGCTCGTCGGGCCGGAGGGCGGCTTCGACGAGGCGGAGGCGCAGCTTGCAGTCGCGCACGGCTTTTCTGCCGTGACGCTCGGTCGGCGCATCCTGCGCGTCGATACGGCGGCGATCGTCGCCCTCGCGCTCGTGCAGTATGAAAAAGGAGATCTTGGTTTTGCCAAAAGCAGCATTGACGACCTTGGGCTGCAAGGTCAACCAGTTTGAGACGGAGACGATGGAGGGGCTTTTCCGGCAGCGCGGCTACGCCATCGTCCCCTTCGACGAGTCGGCGGACGTCTACGTCATCAACACGTGCTCGGTCACGAGTCTCGGCGAGAAGAAGTCGCGACAGCTCATCCGCCGTGCGCGCCGCCTGAACGAGCGAGCCGTCATCGCCGTGACGGGCTGCTACGCGCAGGTCGCGCCCGAGGAGATCCGTGCGATCGAGGGCGTGCGCGTCGTGCTCGGCACGAAGGAGCGAGCGGGGATCGTTGACTGCGTGGAGCGAGCGGCGTGTGAGGCGGGCGTCTTCGACGGCACGGGCGACATCATGCACGCGGCAGAGTTCGAGGACATCCCGCTCTTCGGTGCGCCTGCGAGAACGCGTGCGTTCCTGAAAATTGAGGAAGGCTGCGAGAACTTCTGCTCGTTCTGCATCATCCCCTACGCGAGAGGTCCCGTGCGCTCGCGCCTCTTGAAGAGCGTGCGGCGCGAGGCGGCGAAGCTCCTCGCCATGGGCTTCAAGGAGATCGTCCTGACGGGCATCCACCTCGGCTGCTACGGGCGCGACCTCGGTGATGTGACGCTCGCCGACGCCGTGCGCACCGTGCTTTCCCTGCCGGGACTCAAGCGGCTGCGCCTCGGCTCTTTGGAGTCGATCGAACTGTCGGACGATCTGCTCGCGCTCCTCGCGCAGGAGGAGCGCTTCGCAGCGCATCTTCATCTGCCGCTGCAGGCGGGATCGGATGAGGTGCTTCGTGCGATGAACCGCCACTACGACACGGCGAAGTTTGCCGCGCTCATCGAACGCGTCGAACGCGCCGTGCCCGGCGTCGCCATCTCGACGGACGTCATCGTGGGCTTTCCGGGCGAGACGCAGGAGCTCTTCGAGGAAAGCCTTGCTTTCGTCGAGCGCATGAACTTCGCACGCATGCACGTATTCCCCTACTCGCCGCGCCGCGGCACGCCGGCGGCCGCGTTTGCCGCGCAGGTTCCCGAGGCGGAGAAGAAGGAGCGCGTGCATCGTATGCAAGCGCTCGCCGCAAAGAAGAGCGAGGCGTTTCACGCCGCCTTTCTCGGCACAGAGACGCCCGTTCTCTTCGAGACGGAGCGCGAGGGCGTCACGGACGGACTCACGGCGAACTACATCCGCGTCTATACGGATGCACCTGTTCGGACGGGGGAGATCCATGCGATGCGCCTCGTGCGCCTTTATCGCGACGGCGTTTGGGGCGAGCTGCAGCATGGCTGAATTTTGCGAAAGTCTCCGATATTTTTCCGGCGGCAGGTTTTTTCCGCCGAAGGTCGAATGATATACAAAGAGGACGAAAGCGTGCAGCGATTTTTCGAAGGGAGGTGGAAAAGATGGCAGACTGCATTTTTTGCCGCATCGCGGCGAAGGAGATTCCCGCGACGGCGGTCTACGAGGACGATGCCGTCATCGCCTTCAAGGATCTCGAGCCACAGGCGCCCGTGCATGCACTCATCATCCCGAAGAAGCATATCGAGAGTTTGCTCGGCCTGACGGAAGAAGACAGGTCGCTCGTCGCGCACATCCACGTCGATGTCGTGCCGCAGCTCGCGAAGGAACTGGGGCTTGCGGAGAAGGGATTCCGCATCGTCGTCAACACGGGGGAGGAAGGCGGGCAGACCGTCGGGCATCTGCACTTTCATCTCTTGGGCGGACGCTCCATGCAATGGCCGCCCGGTTGATGGTTGACCCGAAAAGGGAAATCATGTATAATGTTAACGTGCACGATGCAGCGTTGGCAATTTCCATGCCTTCCTTCCCGTGCGCCCCAAATCTAGTGGAGGGGGGGAAGAACAATGGCAAATGAGGTCAAAGTAGGAAAGAACGAAACGATCGACAGTGCTCTCCGCAGATTCAAGCGTACTTGCCAGAAGGCCGGTACTTTGGCAGAAGTTAGGAAACGTGAACATTACGAGAAACCGAGCGTCAAGCGCAAGAAGAAGTCCGAGGCGGCTCGCAAGCGCAAGTTCCGCGCGTGATGCGTCGTAATGAAAGCGTTTGAGAGAATCTGAAACAAAAATCCGCAAAGCCTATGCTTTGCGGATTTTTTCTGGCTGTATTCAGCTGTGCATTATATTTTACGCTTCCATGATGATCGGCAGGATCATGGGGCGGCGGCGCGTGGCGTCGAAGATGAAGCGACTGAGGACGTCGCGGATGGTCGCCTTGATGGAGACCCACTCGGTGACGTGCTCATCCTCGCACTTCTTGAGCGCACTGAAGACGCGCCTTCTGGCGGTGTCCATGAGCTCCTCGGATTCGCGAACGTAGACGAAGCCGCGCGACACGAAGTCGGGTCCGGAGACCATGCGCCCCGAGGAGCGGTTGATCGTCACGACGACGATGATGACGCCTTCGCGCGAGAGCTGCTGGCGGTCGCGCAGGACGATGTTGCCGACGTCGCCGACGCCGAGACCGTCGATGAGCACGATGCCCGACTGCACCTTGCCGTTGAGCTTCGCCGTGTTGCGCGTTAGCTCAAGGATGCCGCCGTTCTCGTTGAGAAAGATGTTTTCCTTGGGCGTGCCGAGGCTCTCTGCGAGCTTGGCATGGCGCACGAGCATACGGTATTCGCCGTGGACGGGCATGAAGTAGCGCGGGCGAATCAGATTGTGCATGAGCTTCAGCGCGTCCTGGCTGGCATGACCCGAGACGTGGATGCCCTCGCTCCTGCCGTAGACGACGTCGGCGCCGAGCTTCAGCAGGAGGTCGATGGTCTTGCCGACGTAGCGCTCGTTGCCGGGAATCGGCGTCGCCGAGATGATGATGGTGTCCGTCGGCGTGATGTCGACCTTGCGGTGCGAGCTCATTGCCATGCGCGTCAGGGCGGACATCGGCTCGCCTTGGCTGCCTGTCGTCGCGATGACGATCTGGTTGTCGTTGTAGCGGCCGATCTCGTCGATGTCGACGATCGTGCCCTCGGGCGCGCTCAGATAGCCGAGTTCCATCGCGATGTTCGTGACGTTGACCATGCTGCGTCCGAGGATCGCCACCTTGCGGCGGTAGCGCACGGCGGAGTCGATGATCTGCTGGATGCGCGAGACGTTCGAGGAGAAAGTCGCAACGATGATGCGTCCGCGCGCGCGACGAAAGACGCGGTCGAAGGCGACGCCGACGGTCGCCTCGCTCGGTATGGGATCGGTGCGCTCGGCGTTCGTGCTGTCGGCGAGCATGAGCAGCACGCTCTTGTTGCCGATTTCCGAGAGCGTCTTGAAATCCGTGAGCTTGCCGTCGACGGGCGTGTAATCCATCTTAAAGTCGCCCGTGTGGAAGATCGTGCCGATGGGCGTGCGGATCGCGAGCGCCACGGCGTCGGGGATGCTGTGGTTCACGCGCACGAATTTGATGGTGAAGCAGCCGAGCCGCAGCTGGTCGCCCGCCATGATGGGATGGAGGTTCTGCGTCGAAACGCCGCGCTCCTCCAAGCGCCCCTTGAGGATGCCGAGCGTCAGCGGCGTGCCGTAGACGGGCACGTCAATCTGCGTGAGGACGTACGGCAGGGCGCCGATGTGATCCTCGTGACCGTGCGTCAGCACGATGCCTTTGATACAGTCGCGGTTTTCCAACAGATACGTGATGTCCGGAATGACGAGGTCGATGCCGAGCATGTCCTCCGTCGGGAACATCAGTCCCGCGTCGATGACGAGGATGTCGCTGCCGAAGCGCAGCACCGTCATGTTCTTGCCGATTTCCCCGAGTCCGCCCAAGGGGATGACCTGTAATTTTTTTGCGTTGGCCGGATGATTGGCAGAATGTGTGCCGGAATGTGTGCCAGAATGTGTGTTTGAAGAATTTGAAGCCAAAAAATATACACCTCCGAAAATTGGTTTGTTTTAGCCGAACCTCTGTCCGGCAAGTTTTAGCCGATCAATACACATCTCATAGTATTATATAACACATGAACTTTTTTTGCAAAAGAAAACGGTAAAAAGCCGCCCGTGAAGGCGGCGAACGGACAAGCTTCTTTATGGATTTTCTACTAAGGCGAGGCGAAGTCCCACGCAGTTGGAAATTTTGGCAAAGGTATCGAGCCTCGGCATCGCACCGCATCTTTCAAAACGAGCAATGGAAGATTGTGCAATGCCTGATCTTTGTGCCAAATCTCTCTGCGTCCATCCTTTTTTCTCACGAGTTTCGATAATTTGCGCAACCAGACTTGCAGCAAGAGATAGTTCACTTTTTTCAGTTTTCGTCAAAGCTTGAATTTCCTTTTTTTTGCTTTGCCAACTGCGCATGATAAGGACTCCTTTTAGCTGTAGATTTTCAGCGTGATGAAAAATCTTTTTCCCATTGTTGTTTTTTTCGTAATGCTGTACGGATTTCCTGTACAGGCGTCTTCTGTGACTTTTTTGAGAAGGTGTGCAGCAAGACGATCGTGCCGTTCTGCCAGACGAAAAAAATGATTCGATCATCGCCTGGACGCAGTTCCCAAAGATCGTCCCGCAGATAACGGCAGATTTTCTTTGGCGCGCGGGTTCCGAGCTGTTCCAATAATTCTAGCTGATAATAAAGGCGTTTCAGTTGCTTCTTTGCCTCTTTGTTTGTCATGGCGTGTTCGTCCAATGAAGCGATATAGTCATCGACCTCTTCTGTCATAAGGATTTCATAAAGCGGATTCGTTCGCATGACTCCTTCGGATTGGATAATAAAATGATAACATAGAAGTAATCAAAAAACAAGCGCAACTGTCATGTGGCAATAAAAAGCCGCCCGTGAAGGCGGCGAGAGGTTTATTCCATGATGCCCGCCATCTTCAGCAGATATTGGGCGTTGCGCGTCGTGCAGCGGCCTTCTTTGATCTTGTAGTCGAAGAGGATCTTGCCGTCTTCGTAGCTTTCTTCGAAGTGCCAGTTCGTGACGGGGGCGGCGTCGCTCTCTATTTCGCAAAGCTCGAAGTCGTGCGTGGAGACGAGGGTGATGAAGTCCGCGCCTGTGAGGCGCGAAATGGCTTCTCTTGCGCCGATGAGGCGGTCGGCGCTGTTCGTGCCCTTGAAGATCTCGTCGATGACGATGAGCATGGGCAGGTTCTTTTCCTTGAATGCCATCATGCTCTTGATGCGCAGGATTTCGGCGTAGAAGGTGGAGAGGCCGTGCGCCGCGTCGTCCGTCACGCGGATCGAGGTGAAGATGTGAAGCGGCGAGAGGCAAAAGTGTTCGCCCGGCACGGGGGCGCCCGCGTAGGCAAGGACGCAGGCGCTCGCGACGGTTCTGAGGTACGTCGTCTTGCCTGACATGTTCGATCCCGTGATGATGCGCGTGCCTGCCGTCGCGTCGATGTCGTTCGGCACGGCCTTTTCCTCGAGAATCAGGAGATGGGTCAAGTTCTTGGCTTCGAGGCGCGGCGAAGCGTCTTCGAGGAGTTCGGGGAACGCGTACACTTCGCGCACGAGTCCCACGGTCGAGAGGGAGAGGAGCGTTTCGGTCTCCGCCCAGGCGGCGAGCCAGTCGCCGAGGTGCGCGGCAGCTTTTTCCTGCCAGCGTGCGATGCGGTGCGCGAAGTGCAGGTCGCTGATGAAGAAGGCGTTGGCGAGCAGCAGGAAGATGAGGTTGTGGCGCGTGTGCGCGTGATCGGCGAGGGCGGCGAGGCGGCGCAGGGAGCGCGCGGCGCCGCCCGCCTTGAGCTGCGCCTGCAGTGCGATAAGGTGCGGGCTTTGGAAGGTGGCGTCTTCGAGGCGCGAAAAGAGACGCTCGTAGAGGCGCAGTTCGCGGTGCATGGCGGCGAGCGGCTTCTGCGCGGATGCCGTGCGCCTGCCGAGCGCGAAGGCGATGAGGAACTGCAGCAGCACGAGTATGGCGGGCATCGTCCAGCCGATGAGAGAAAGCGATGCGCCGACGATGGCGAGCGCGAGGGCGGCGGGAAGAACCCACGCGATGAAGGCCGTGCCCGCGTAGGGCTTCTCTGTATTTCTTTGCAGCGCTGCGAGGAGCGGCTTTGTATCGTGCCCGTCAGGCAGAAGAGCGGCTGCTGCCGTGAGGTCGAGGACGAGCCTGGGGCGGGTGATCAGTTCCTCGACGGCTTTTTGCCTCTTCCTTGCAAGCGCGAGGTCAGCAGGGAAGGGGGAGAGCGCGTCGGCGAGGCTGTCGCGCCCCGCCTTCGTGCGTGCGGCGCAAAGGTACTGGTAGATGGAATCAGCGCCGAAGAGGCTCAGATCCTGCGCCTGCGGCAATTCGTCCTTCAGATATTCCGCGCCCGTCACAGGAAAGTTGTGCCACTCTCCCGAAAATCGTGCGAGGAAGTTTGAAAGCGCGGCGATGTGGCTCTCCAAGAGCAGGCGCTGTTCGAAGAGCTTGCCGTGACGGCGCAGGAGTGCGGTGAAGCAGCAGGCGAGCGCGACGGCGACGAGATATATCTCAAGTGCGCCTGTGTCCCAGGCGGCGGCGAGCGCGAGAAGGCACAGGAAGAACGTCGTGAGGCGCAGCCAGGAAAGCATCTGTCCGCGCCGATCCAGCCGCCGCTTCTCGGCGAGATCCGTCTCTCGCGCCGTTTGGAAGAAATTTTTGTTCATAAAGCATCGTCCTCGTCTTTAACCGATATGTAATCCGTCTTTCCCTATATTATAAGCGTGAAACGCATCTGCGTCCAGTTCTCAGCCGCAGAATTCGCGAGGGATTTTGTTTGAGGATTCACTGGCAATGGTATATAATGAAAGAAATAAAGCTTATGGAGGTGCGTCGAATGGCACAGGATATTGTTGTATCCATGGACGATGATTTGAAATCGAATTTTGAAGAAGTGTGTGCGGATATCGGACTTTCTGCGCCTTCCGCTATCTTGATCTTTGCGCGGCGCGTCGCGCGGGAGCGCAGGATTCCGTTTGAATTGAGAGCCGCTCCTCTGACGGATTCGCTCTATTCGGAGAAGAGCCTGGTACGTTTGCGTCGCGGCATTGCGCAGCTTGATGCTGGAAAAGGCGTGCAGCATGATTTGATCGAGGTTGCAGACGATGAATAAGGTCTGGTCGGACGATGCGTGGGAAGAGTACATTGCTTGGCAGATGCAGGACAAGAAAACCTTGAAACGGATCAACCTGCTGCTTAAGGATGTCGAACGTCACCCGTTCGAGGGAATCGGCAAGCCTGAGCCGCTCAGAGGAGAGTTGAGCGGCTTTTGGAGTCGGAGAATTGACGAGAAGAATCGTTTGCTTTATCGGGTGTCGCGAGATTCGTTGGAGATTTTGTCCTGTAAAGGGCACTACGATTGACAATACCGCATTTTTGAAATGGTTTGCATAAGCTTCGGCGATGCATTTATTTCAAGAGTGCGGTTTTTTGATACAAAATC
>CAJPRR010000013.1 GCA_905373085.1 uncultured Selenomonas sp. | reverse complement strand
ATCTGCCGATCTCTGACGATGCTCGCTGTCGTGCTTCCCTTGCCGCTTCCCGCATCGAACGCGATTTCCTCCGAATGCAGAGAAAGCGCCGCCGAAGATGCCGTCAGTTCTTCTGCGAGAACCGCCTTGCCCTTAAGATTCTTCTGCCCGGATTTCGCCTCATCGTAGTATAGCTTGCCTGCGAGCGCGTTGAGCGTCTGGTGGATCTTCTCATCCGTCGTCGTCGTAGACGCGCGATCCGTCACCATCGTGACGAAAGAGTTCGCCGCCGCCTTGACGATGTGCGTATCGCCAGCCTTGTAGTGCGATGTATCCGTGCCGTCGCCGCCCGCATGGCTATAGTAGATATTCTGCCGGCCCGCATAGTCGTCGATCGTCAGCTTGCCCGTATCGTTCTGGAAAATATGTCCCGCGGTGCCGTCCACGCTTGAGAGCCGGGCAAGCCGCGTGCCGCGCCCGCTGTTCTTCGTATCCCACGTCGCGCCGTTCTTCAAAAGAAGCGTCGTCTTCCCCTGCGCATCGTGCTTCGTACCGCCGAGCCATTTCGACAACGCATCGCTCAGCCCCAGATAGACTTCACCGTTTTTCTCGACATCAATGAAGCCTTCCAAGTCCGTCGTCTGCGTACCTGCGTCCGTGCCGTCCTCGTTCGTATTGAAATAGATGCGGTTCGTGTTCTCACTCTTTGACGTGCCTTTCAGGTACATCAGCCGATGATCGCGCGCTGCATTTTCCTTGACCTTGAACGTACCGCCGCCGATCCGCACCGTGCTCTTTGTTGCCGCGTCAAAATCCCCGCCAAATTGGATACCTCGCTGGATGCGCGTAGCGGTGATGTCCACGCTCCGAATCTTGATATTGTTATTTTTCCCTTCGACGTGGATGCCATACGCGCCCGGCGCCTTTTTATTCGAGCCGTTCGGCGCCTCTGTATAGTAGTGATAGATGCCATCCGGCTTGATCGTGAACTTTCCCTTGAGATCGAGTGTCGCCTGTCCCGGTGCCCAGATGCCGCGTGCAGGTTCTCTGCCCGACCAAAGCTGCTCGACGGTGACATCGGCTTGGATCTCGGCATTCATCGGGCCACGTGCCCAATCCTTAAAATAGATGCCGCTCGTCGCACCGCCCGTCGAGCCGGCATCCAGCCATCCGCCACGCGCGTTGATCGTGATGAGGCGATTCTCCGCATGAGGATTTGCCTTGTCACTGTGAATCGTCAGAGAAGATTTTGACTGAATAAAAATCCCTGAGCCTCGCGTACTGGGAGCTTTCCGTCCCTTCAAATCCTTCAAATCGAGATGCAAATTCAGATCATGACCCGCCATATCAAGCGTAAGAGGCTGATTTGCATAGACACCTGCCGGAGCTTTCGGAATTTCCTCTCCTTTTTCCACAACCTTGACCGTCGTATCTTCCGTCAACGTCTTGTTTTCCGTAATCGGCCCCTCTTCCGCCGCCCATGCGGGCGCTTGCCATGAGCCTGCCAGCAAGGCTGCGGCGATGCCTAAAGTCAGCTGCTTCAGACGCGCTTTTTGCGCCATAAATGCCCTAAAATCTCCGACCTGTCTGCCGACCCTCCTAACACTCTGCCGGCTTTTCCGTCACCATCGACATCGCCTCCTTTGACATACGCCCAACAAAAAAACGCGACACAAAAAGAACACATAGCCTTCCATGAAAATGAGTGCTGTTAAAAAACAGCCCAAAATCCCTGGCCTGCTGTGCGTCATCCTGTATCGCGCAAGTGACGTAACGAAAAGAAAACAGGCGGCACTCTGACTTAGCTCATCACCCTGCCATCTCTTTGTGAGAGACGTACGATGGCGGGACTCCCCATACAGTTGCGGAACAGCTCCGGATTCGCACCGGATTCCCCACACTCAGCCTTGCGGCTTCCATTTCCTGTGGTATGAAGTTGTCCTGGCTCTTGGAAAGCTCCCAAGAGCCATGCCTTGATCGGCAGAAGCGCCTCCTCTTTTCTTTTATAACCTGCACGCATCTATCATATCATAAATCAAACGATATGAATAGCTGTAAGGCATATGTTTAATATTACTCTAATTCTTAGAAGCTATGCTCCACGCCGACGACAAAGCTGCGCCCCGGAGCTGTCCACCACTGACCGGCTCCACCGTACTTCACATTGGAATGTTCGGCGTAGAACTTATCAAAGAGATTGTTGACCTTGAGATAGACCTTCGTCGTTTCCATGATCTTATAGTTCATGCCGAAATCACAGACCCAGTACGACGTCTCCGGGAAAGCGTTGTCCATGGGGCCCGGACGGTCGATCATGGCGCGTGCCATCAAGGATGCGTCAAATCTCCGATTCTTGTAATCCACACCGATATTCCACTGATGCGTCGGCAAATAACCATCGACATTGACGCCGCGCTGTTCGGTCTTACCAACATGCGTGTTCGTATAGCCAAGGCGTGCACTCACATGCGAGTCAAAACGCTTCGCAAGCTGCAGATCCCAGCCATGCGCATCCTCATCACCAACATTGATATTCTGATATGTCACAGGATGATAGCCGATGCGATCCTTGGAATGACGCCAATAGTAGTGTGCTGCAACATTCAGTCCTTTGCCAAAATCATGCGAAATGCCGATCTCCCTCGTATCGCCGGACTCGGGCTTGAGGTTCGGATTACCATATATCGGTGCATAGAGCTGATTCGGCGTCGGGGTCAGGAAATACTCCGTATAAGCTACATAGGCATGTGTTCTCGGCGTAATATCATAGCCAAGGCTCACACTCGGACTCGTATGACTGCCGAAAGCCGAATTGCTGTCATAGCGAATGCCGCCGATGAGCTTGAGTGCAGGCGTGATGTTCCACTGATCTTGCAGATAGACGGAACGATTCACGAGGGATTTCCCGTCAATGCTCACTCTTCCACCATTCCAAATCGACGTATCGTCATACGTGAAATCCACGCCAGTCGTCAGGAGATGATCGCCGAGGCGCTTATCATACTGGTCACTGAGCTTCCAGCTGTAGACGTCCATCTCGTAGCTCGATCCTAACGGCGTCCACATGCTATGGGTGAAGATATTGTAATTATAGCGACTGCGGGAAAGAACCATCTGATTCTTCGAGGTATCGTCAATCTTCGCATTCCAGATCAAGTCTACATCAAAATGATCGTAGCGTCCTCGATTCTGTCTCAATCCCTGCTGCTTTTCATACAGCGCTTGATAGCGATCTCCATCCTTGTAACTGCGCAGGTTGAGCACAAGGTACGAAGCCTTGCTGAGATCTTTGCCGAGGTGGATGTTGACGGAATCGGCGTCGAGCCCTGAAGGAACTTCATTGCCATGCCCGTCTTTGAAGTCGTTGCTCTTGTCCTTCTGATACTTGAGCCGCCAATCAAGACCGTTCTCGCTGCCCTCGTAAGCAACACTGTAGAGCTGCTTGCCAAAGCTGCCATAAGCCGCCTCTACCGTCGCTTTCGCGTTCTTCGCCTTCTTCGTGATGATATTGATGACGCCGCCCTTGGCATCCGAGCCGTAAAGCGTCGATGCCGAGCCGCGCAGCACCTCGATGCGGTCAATACCGCTGAGATCCTTCATCGCTGATGTCAGTGACGCCGCAAAGCCACCTGCATAATTCTGCTTCACACCATCAACAAGAACGACGACATCCTCCGAGCCATTGATATAGAACTTCGTACTGTTGTTATACCCAGCCGGCGCATACTGATTGACCGTGACGCCCGGGACATCGCGCAGAGCCTGCGTCAGATCCGTATAGTGGCGCTTTTCGATATCCTTTCCCGTGATGACCGTGATATTTGCATTCGCCTTGAGCTCCTGCACTGGCGTGCGCGTCGCCGTGACGACCGTCTCGTCGAGCGAATGCTCCGATACGGCGTCCTGCGTCGACTCCGCTTCTGCGGCAAACACTTGCCCCCCCGCAGGATACAAAGCAGCGAACGTAAGCGCCGCCGCCACCGTCGCGCCGAGTTTCTTCCTCGACCCTGTTCTTCCCATTTCAATCTCCTCCTAAAATTCTGCCCGCAGACAAATTTATATTCAGCCGCCGCCCTTGCTTCATCGACGGATAAATACCGGGAATAGTACACATTCCCATTTCTATACAAAAAAGCCCTCCCTGCATCGCAGAAAGGGCGCACTCCTATCACAACGGCACCGCAAAAGCCGCTTTGCCCAAAGGCAAATACGCTGCCGAAAATCTCCTTCCCATCGCTCGCAGGTCAAACGGTGATTGTCAATCAGGCAGTTCTCCTGGCTTCAGTTCATCACCTGTCTGCGCCTTCCCAAGGATTGACTCCTCAGTGACCATCTCAAGAAACACAAAGATTTTCTCGTGCAGACCGGCTCGCTACTACAGTGGCGGGACCGCTCCGGCATATACCGGATTCCCTATTAAGTCTTGCGACACCTGATCCAATCGGTATGAAGTTTTGCTGGTTTCCGAAAGATAGCGTAGCATTGAACAATGCTCTTGTCAAGTAGGAATATCAGAATCTATGAATTTATGCGCCTCTGATCTTTAAGGAATCACCGACACATTCAGCTTCTATGAAATCGTGCTCCGCAAAGCTCTCTGCTGTGTTCGCAGCTTTTCTTCCCAATCGGTACGCGAGCGCTGTATGAACTCGTGCACAAGATAGTCGGGGCGAATAAGATCGACGATGCGCCGCGCCGCGTCCGTCTGAAACGGCTGATGGCGGTCAACCTGCAGGACGTATTCCATGGCTTCCTGCCAAGACAAGCTGCGATGCTCACCCGCATGCTCCTCCATCATGCGCTTCGTATAGCTTCCCGAAAGCGATTGATGAAGATGCACGCCGTAGATTCGCTTGCCAATTTCGCCAAGATTTCGATAAATCTCCTTCACATAGCGTGCGCCGTCCTCTTCGCTCGTGAGTGCAAGATTCGTATTCATCAAATGCCCGACGTCGAGCATGAAGCCCGCATCCGCATGGGAAACGCGCTCCAAAAGCGCACCTGCGAGCTGCGGCTTTTGAAATGTCAATCCCGGCCACCAGAGATTTTCAAAGAGTAGACGCACACCCTGCGGTATCTCATCTGCGATCTCGTTGACAAGCTCGATCGTCCCTTCGATGACTTCTTCATCGGTATGAGCGAACTCGCGCGTATACATCTCCGATGTCACATTGTGCGCGACATGAAAGACGAGATACTGCGGCTGGCAGACTGCCGCTTGGCGCAGATTCTCTTTCCACGATTCCACCCAGTCATCAACATCAAGAGAGCCATAATAGGCGCAAATATTTTCCTCCGTGCCGAACTCCGCAAGGAGCGCCGCCTTGTCCCCGCGCCAAAAATCCAGCCATGAAGGCCAGAAAAGGAGATGCACCCCCTTGATGTATGCGGGCGGATACATCGTCCGATCCCATGGAGCACAGAGCATGAACTCGATGCCGTCGAGTCCGTATTCTCGAATCATGTCCGAAAGGACATTCGTCTTGTTTTGCAGCAAGTTCCCTATGTCACAGCCTGCATTCGATATATTCACCAGTTCCAGCATAAGATCTCCTGATTCATCGTCGTCTGAAAGTTTTCTTCATTTTGAAAAACATGGCAGGTTCAGTCTATCATAGACGAACATCCAACGTCAAGCAGGCGGCCGGGACGAAAAAGAGCCGCACATGCGCCCGTATCGCTTATGTGCGGCTCCTGCCAAAGATATGCCAAGGCTTCTGCACGAAATCTTTTTCATGCAGAAGCCCTGTTTTGCTTCTTTTCCCTTTATGCCGCTTCTACGGCGGCTCCATACTTTTCCTTTCTTTCGTCCTTCCTTTCGGCAGTTTCCTTAGAAGCTCCAGCGAAGGCCTGCGTCGATGCGCCAATCGGTCTTGATGTCGCCGCCGAAGGTCTTCTCGAACGTGCCGTAGAGGCTCGTCCTGTCGTTGAGCCTCGTCGTGCCGCCGAGCTGGATGCCGACCCAGGTGTCCTTGCCATCCTGCTTCGTGTACTTTGTCGGGTTGCCCGTGACTTTCCACGTCGTGTCCATATCTCCTGCAAACTCGTGGTAAAGCGACGCCTTGAGGAACCATGTGCCGCGCTTCGTCTCCTGCCCCATAGCGATGCCGAGACGGCCGATGACACTCGTCAGGCCGCTCTGCTCGACTTGGAGCGTGCCGTAGCCGTTCGAGGTCATATCATAGTTCACGCCGTTCATATGACCGAATGTCATTTCGACCTGCGGCTCGAAATAGTAGCCGTTGTCCCTGTGGAAACGTCTGCCGTACTCAGCTGAGACGGATTCTCCCCAAGTGTGGTAGTCGCCCTTGGCAGTCACGTTGCCCCATTCGTTTGTCACACTGAAATCGTTCGCCATGCGGCCGATCTTCGCGATGATATCGACATATTCGCCGCTCCTGCCCGTCCATGTGCCATAGACGGCGAAGTTGCCCGCCTTGTTATCGCCGCTTCCCGTCGCATAGCTTGAGCTTCCCTTCATATAGCTGCCCGCGACGCCGACACGCCAATCCTTGCCCGCCTTCCAGTCATAGCCGGCTTGGATCGTCGTGTAGTTCATGCGGAAGCTTGCCTTGTTCTTGTCGCTTGATGTCTTGCCACGGTAGAAATGCACCCATGCCCCCGTGTCCTCAGGCGAGAGGCGAAGATCTCCCATGCGCTTCATGAGGTCGTTCATCTCATTTCTCCAGACCATCATGGAGGACGTCATGGCGCCCTTCGTGCTCTGCATGACCATCGTCTCATAGTCGCCGTAGCCGATCTGCTGTTCTGCCACGGATACCGCATTGCCTGCAGAGTCGAACAGGATATTGCCGAACGCCATAGCGCTCGATCCGGTCAAGGATTCCATCGTCGCCAAGTTGACATTGAGATTCTTGATGCGATAACCTTGGTGTTCCTTGCCTTCGGCGTCCTTATAGGTGTTGCCCTTGGCGATGCCGTCGCTTGCGACATCCGCCTTTACGGTCTGCTTGTAGAACGAGAGGAGTGCATTCTGGTTGCGCTCTTTCTTCGCTTTTTGTTCTTCCGCCGTGCCTGTGCGTGCGTCTTCCAAGGTCATGCCGACGGCAGACAGTGTGAGCTTGTTTGCCTGTGCGGCATCGACCTTCTTGAAGGTCAGCTTGCCGCTGTTCGCCGTGACCGTGCCGTCCTTGTGCACCTTCGCCTCTTTGAGCACATTGATGTCGCCGGAGATTTCTTCCGCCTGCACCTTGGCGTCAGAGCCGAGGAAGAGCCTGCCGCCCGTATTCGATGAGAGTTTCTTGACGGAGATGTCGGCTGCGCCCGTATTCTTCAGCATGGCATTGCCAAGGGACAGTTTGTCAAAACTCATACCCGTCGCCGCAGCGTCGAGTGTCGTTTCCTTCGTGACCTCGGCTTCTTTGACGGCTGCCGTACCGCCGCCGACCTTCTGGATCGTGCCGCCCGACATCGTGAGCTTGTCCGTTCGGATATTGCCGTCGGCTGCCAGCTTCAGGCTGCCGTTTGCAGCGAGTGCGCCGGCCGTGAGCGTAGTGCCGGTTTGCGCCATGACTGTCGAGCCGCTGCCCGTGTTCAAGGTATCGACCTTGAGTTCTTTGCCGTCCGGCGCCTTGACTACGGAATTTTCTCCGACCGTCAAGGTCTTGACCTTGGAGGCCCCCGTGAATTCCACGTTTGCCGCTTTGCCAAGAATCAACTCCGTCGTAGCCGGCGTCGCTGTTTTTGCCGAACGCAGGCCGGATACGTCCGCCGTATCGGCAGGACCGCTGATCATCCCACGGAACGAGGAGCCTGCGCCCGACAGGTCGATGCGGACGCTGCCGCCGAGGTTCAAGACGTTGCCGGCAAACGAGGAGCCTGCGCCCTTCATGTGCATCAGCAGGCTGCCACCGCCACTCTGCGAGAGATTGCCCGAGAACGTGCTCTTGGCATTGCCGCCGTTGAGCGTCACCTTGCCGCCGTCGTTTTGCAGCACGCCGCTGAGCGTCAATCCTGCAGCTTCGACTTTCACTGCAGAGCCGCTCGCAGCAGAGAGAACGCCCATGCCGTTTAGCGTAACGCGCTTGTCGCTTGTGAGGTCGATCTTATGATCCTTTGCCGCCTCGATCGCCCAATCTGCCGCTTCAACGGTGAGATTTGCGCCCTGCGCCTTGATGGCAATGTCCTTCTTCGATGCTGCATTGGTGATGCCGCTGCCCGCTGCCGGGTGGATTTTTGTATCCTTCGTGAAGCCGTACTTGCCGCCATGAATGACGCCGCCCTTGGCATAGACGAGATCGGCGCCCGTCTGCGCTGCTTCATTCCAATCACCTGTGAGCGCCGACGTGAAGTCCGTCGTCTTCTGCGTGTCGGGTACATCCCAGCTCGGCGTGTAGACGTAGGCGCCCTGCTTGTTTTCCGTGTTGAAATCCTTTCCTTGGAAATCTTTTCCGTGTGCTGCTTCCGTCGTCTTGCCGAAGGTCGTAATCTCCTTCGAGATGCGCGCGCCGGAGCCGATCAGTCCTTCGCCGATCTCGACATACGCCTTGAGATGCGACGGCTGCGCAGCATAGTTCTCATAGTAGAGCTTGTTCGCAAGACCGTTCAAGGTGGCGCTGATAAGGTTCTTTTCCACCGCCTTCGTTGAATCGAAGTTGTAGCCGGCATTGTCTGTGCGCAGATGAATCTCGCTTCCCGCTGCTGCCGACGCGATTGTGAGCTTGCCGCCGCTGATTGCCGGCACTTTGGCTTTCTCGCCGTCGCGATCGACGCCCTCGGCGATCGTATGCCCGTACCAGAATGTGCTGTTGCCGCTGTAGCTCTCGATGCGCGTGTCGCCGCTCGAACGCATATCGACGATACCGCCTTGCGTGCCGGAGAATGCACGGAGCTTGCTCGCTCCCGTATTCGTCCACCGCGCCGCGCTTCCGAGAGTGAGACTGCTCGCGCCGCTGCCGCGGACAGCGCCGGTGTACGTGCTGTTCGCTCCCTTCAGACTGAGGGAGAGCGTGCCGCTGTTTTCGATGTCGCCGGCAAGGCGGCTCGTACCTTCCTTGTCGTCGAGTGTCAGCACGCCTGCGTTCCGCACGGCGCCCTTGATATCGAATGCACCCTTGAGCGCGGTCTTCGAGCCGGCCGCCGTGTCGATGACATGCGTTCCCGTCGTCTCCATGACGGTCTTGCCTCCGCCGAGCGCAATATTGCTTCCCGCGCCCGCGTCAAGAGCCGCGCCGCTCGTCCTGATCGTGAGCGTCTTGCCCGCTGCGGTCGCAACGTCGATCTTATGGGCAGACGTGCCTTTGACGCCGTTCGTGCCCGTGATCGTCGTGTCGAGTGTGAAGCTGTAGCTTCCGTCGTCGTCGAGGACGCCTCCCGCAAAGTAAGCGGCATCGGTCGATGCGTCACCCGTGACGGGCGTCGTGAAGCTCGTGACGATCTGATTGTAGGGCAGCGGCGTGTAGTTGTAACGCCCCTGTCCCGTGCTGCTGTCAAAGGTGATGTTCTCCATGCGCAGGCTGGCGCTCGATGCTGTAAGACCGTCGGCGATGACAGCCTTGCCGCTGAGATGCCTTTCGCCCGACTTGTAGGCTGCGTATTGGAGCTTGCCCGCGAGTGCGTTGAGCGTCGCGTTGACGAGATTCCTCTTTCGCTTGCCGGGAGAGGCAAGATCGAGATCGTTCTTGTCCGTAACAAGTGTGATCTCGCTGCCCGCCGCCGCCTTGTTGATCGTAATGCCGCCGCCCTGCATCGTTGCCGTATCACCATTGACCGTATGGCGATAGAACACCTTCGTATGGCCGCTGTACTCGTCGATGGTGATGTCTTTGGCATCTTTCTGGAAGATGACGCCTGCATGAGCCGTATCGCTGCCGCCCGTGAGCTTCTTGACGCGGCTGCCCTTCCATGTATCGCCGACACCCGAGAGCTGCTCATTCGTCCACGACGCGCCGTTTTGCAGATGGAAGCGGAAGTCCGCCGCCTTGAGATTCGTCACGCCGCCCGTCCCGCGTTCTGAGGATGTCGTTTCATAAAGCATGGCGCCGTGCCAAGAGGAGTCTGCCGTCGTCAGAGCGACGTTCAGCGTCCCCGGCGTATTGTACTCGGCGAGTGAACCGCCGCCGTATTCTACAGACTTCTTCCCATATTCGCTCACGGCGTACATATCGCCCTTGAGGACGGTCTTTCTCGTACCTGCGGCAGCTCCGTTCATATTGATATTGACCGTACCCGTCTGCTGGGTCAAAACGCGGTACTGTTTCGACTTGTCGGTATCGGCTGCCGCTGAGAGCGTACCGCCGCCGATATTGACCGTGCCGCCCGCTTCGTAGCCCGTAGAGCCTGCCACACGGATGACGCTGCCCTTGACGTTCTGTATGTCGGCGTTGCCCGTCACCGTGATCGCGGATTTGCCGCCTAGTGCATGAAGGGCGGAAAGATTGCGCCCATCGCTGCCATTTCCTGTCATCTTGCCTTCGAGCTTCTTGACGGTCAGATCGCCGTCGATCGTCACTTCGCCGGACTGACCGATGGAGCCTCTCGTCGTGATGGCGGATACGCTCAGATTGTTCGCACGAACTTCGTCGATCACGACGGGACCTTGGATCTTGAGCGAAGAGTTCGCGCCGATATCAATGCCCGTCGCCGCACGCGTACCTTTGTTGATCGCCGAGATCGTCAGCGTCTTTTTCGCGGTATTTTTGATCTCGACGGCAGAGTTTGCCGCGAGATTGATGGCGCGTGCGAGCTTGTCGTCGCTTTCGGCCTGCACTTTCAGACTGTGACCGTTCATGTCAACGATCATCGGATTCGCCTTGGTATAGGCGGAGGAGCCTGCGTAGAGGGCGGAGACGATCGGATTTCCTCCGTCGTCCTTCGAATGTGCTTCCGTCGCGCTCGCCACAAAGTCCTTCGTCAGGGTCTTCGTCTTCTTGATCTCCGTCGACGGCAGAGGCTCGGGAACGGGCGTATAGACATAGTCCGCCTGTCCCGTCGTCTTGTTAAAGGTCAGCCCGTCCGCCTTTGTAAAGGTGCGGGCGGCGGAGGATGTCGTAAGCCCCTCGCCAACTTTGACTTTCAGGGCGAGATTGTCCTCCTTTGTGATGGCGCCCTCATAGTAGAGCTTGTTCGCAAGCATCTTGACGACACGCGAGGTGAGGTTCTTCTCAACCGCTCCTGCGGAGATCGTCCAATCCCATTTCCCGTTCGAGGCGGTATGCAGTGTGATCTCACTGCCTCTTTCCGCCTTCTTGACATGTACGTCGGCGCCGTTCACGGTGACGTGCTTCACGTCGGTATCCGTGTCCGCATCATGCGTTGTCGTGACCGTGTTTCCATAGAGGAAATAGCCCTTGCCGCCGAACTGGTCGATATTGAGTTTGTCTGTCGCAGCCGTTCCTCTCATATCAAAGACATTGCGTCCCTCGCTGGAAGATGCTGCAAGATTCTTTACATGGCTTGTGCCCGTGAGTTTCCAGAGAGAGCCGGTGTAAAGCAGGTTCATGTTCAGGTTGGAATTTGCTCCCGTTTTTCCTGTCCACGTTGCATTGCTGCCCATCCAGAGGTTGACCGTGCCATCGTTGCTCTCCGCATAGTCTCCCGTCCACGAGGAGTCTGCGGTATTGAGTCCGAGGTTCACGATGCCTTTGCCTTTGCCGCTCATAGAGCCGCTCGTGCTGATGTTGCCCACGAGGACGGTCTTGTTCGTCTTTGCCCCCATCGCTTGACCGGCGCCGTTCTCGACCGTATTGACATAGACTCTGCCGTCATTCGTGGACGTAAATTCTCCATAGGCGCGGATGGCGTACTGGGCGCCGCCTGTCGCCTTGATCGTGCCGCCTGCGACGCGGATGTCGGAGGCGACGGCGCTCAGACCCTCGTTGCTCTTTACCCCGTCTGCCTCGATGTCAACCTGCCCGTTCAAGGTGATGGAGGAGCGTGCACCAGCCGCACCGTTCATCGTCTTGACGACCGCGCCGTTTGCCTTGTTCGCGGCTTCGGTGCGCAGACGGATGGTCTTGCCCTCCTTGGCATTGATCGTGATCTTGCCGCCGCCGTTCGCAAAGAGTGCCGCGTCCATGCCCGTGCCAACACTGTTCACGGAGAGATCACCTGCGTTGTCAATGACAATCTCGCTGCCGTCGCCGATGGCGCTGATGCCCGTCGTATGGCTTGTGGCATTGATGTGCACGGCGAGGTCGTGCCCCTTCATGTTGATCTTCAGCGGATTTGTCGTGTTCGTATTGGAAATCGCGGCGTTGATGTTGGGCGTCCACGGTCCGCCGGCGATGAAGGCACCGCCTGTCGTGATCGTCGTCTTGTCCTGCGTGAAGACATAGCGTCCGTCCGTCTTGCGTACGCCGTCGGCCGCATACTCCGTGTCGGCATTCGTGTTCGTAATCGGCGTGGCAAAGGCGGTCTTCGTCTGATCCTGGTAGACGGGCGCTGTCGCGCTGTATACGCCGCGATGATCCGTGCCAAACGCGATGTAGCCGAACCCGTTTGTGACCTGCGCACTCGAAGCGGTCAGCCCCTCGAGCACCTTGACCGTGCCGCTGAGGTTGTGGCTGTCCTCGCTGTCCATATAGTAGAGCTTCCTTGCGAGCGCCTTCATGACATCCGTGAGATTGCCGGCATTGACGCCCGTATGTTCGGTAATCATCGTGGCGTGGCTGCCCGCCGCCGCCTTTTCGATCTTTACATTACCGCCCTTGAGTGCGGCAGGGGAAGCGGCATCGTGTTCGAAGAAGAAATTTGTATGTCCTTCGTAGTTCTTGACCGTGAGGTCTTTGTCCTCGCGCATGTAGACATTGCCCGCATGTGCGGCCGCCGCGCCGCCCGTGAGCTTCGTGAGCTTGCTGGCGTACAGCCCCGAGCGTTTGCCGTAGTTCTCGTTGGTCCACGTGGCGCCATTGGCGAGCCAGAGATTCAGTGTTCCGTCTTTCACGCGCAGAGTGCCGTGCAGCTTGGAGTCCGCCGTCGTCAAAGCGAGATTCGTCACAGCTTCAAAGCCGTCTGTCAGGACGTTGCCCTGAATATCGACCTTGTTGGCGCCCAAGATTCCCGCTTCGTCAATATTCACATAGAGCTTCGATTTGAGACCCGTGTTGCGAATGGCTCTGTGATTCTCCGTGCTCTTCTCTTGGCGGATCGTCAGTCCTTCAAGGATCGTCGTTCCCCTCGAACTTGTCTCAATACCGGTAACCTCATCGTCCTCGTCGGTTCCGCCGCTGATGTCGATGTTCGTCTGCCCCTTGATTCGCAGAAGACCGTTTCCCGTATTATAAATACCATAGGTTCTTCCTGTACCTTTGATATCGAGATTGAGTGTCCCCGCTTGGATGTTCACGGCTCCCGAGTCCGCGCTTCCAGTAAAGCCCGTGCCGTAATGGTAGATACCCGTGAGGAATCCCGGTTCCGTCAATTTCGCCTCGATATTCAAGCGCTTGCCCACGGCATTGATCGTCACGGGGTTTTTATCACCGTAGATCGCACCGTTATACTTCTTGGATTTGATCGTCGTGTCCTTGGTAAAGGTGTAGACGCCCGTCGATTTCTCCACCTTTTCATTGACATATTCCGCGACGTCGCCCGAGGTGATCTGACTCGTAAACTCCGTCTTCTGCTGCTCGTTCGCGGGCTGGGACGGCGTGGCGTTCGGATCATACGAACCCTGCCCGTCAGCATCCTTGAAGAGAATGTCGCCCGCCCATTTTGCCGACGACGAAGTAAGCCCTTCGTTGACTTCAACGGTGCCTTTGAGTTGGCGCTTGCCAGTCTTATAGTCTGTATATGTCAGCTTGTTTGCGAGGGCGTTCAGCACATTTTTGATGTTGCCGTCGTTGATATTGGCACTGGGATTCGTGCTCAGTGTGACATGCGAATTGTCTTCTGCCTTTGTGATCGTGACCGTGCCGCCCTTGATCGTCGTCGGCGTCGCCGCATCATGCTCGAAGATGAAGCGCGTATTGCCGCTGTAGTTGTCGATGAGGATGTTTTTTCCACCCTGCCGCACGACGCCCGCATGAGCAGGGGAGTCGCCGCCCGTGAACTTCGTCAGATGAGATGCTGTGAAGCCGGCAGCGTCTACCAGCTTGCCGGACTGCACTTCGTGCGTCCATGTCGCGCCGTTTGAAAGGGTGAGATTCGTATTGCTTGCACCGACCTTATGGATCGCACCTTTCCATGAGGAAGCGTCTGTCGTAAAGGAGGCGTCGATGTTCCCTGCATGCGTATTGTCGCCTGCCTGCATATTGCCTTCAACAACGAGATTGCGGTTCTTGCCTTTATTGAGCGTGACAGTTCCTGTTGTCGCGTGAACCGCCCAATATTGATTTGTAGGCGCAGTCGCCTTTTTGGCAATGATCTTTCCGCCGCCAATGTTGATCTTGGTATTGGGGCTGCCGCTGGACATCCCATAGACGGCTGCACCGCTGACACCCGAAATGTTGACAGTGTCTACATCGACTTCAGCACTGTCTCCCGCGCCAATGCCGTAGGCAGTCAGACCGATGGCAGAACCGTCGCCGCCGATAACCTCCTTGATCGTCAGGTCCTTCAGCTTGATCTTGGAATATTTTCCTGCATAGACGCCGTGCGCATTCGGGCCGGCTGCTACAATGGATTTGATTTCCACCGGCGCTTCAATATTGATGTTTGCACGCTGATCCGCATAGATGCCATCGACTATTCTGCTGGGTTTCGCGTGCTTTGCGCTGATGACGACCTTGCCGTCGACTTGCGTATCCTTGATCGTCAGGGCATGTGCCGGATTGGGGACAGTTTCCTTGCCTGCATAGATCGCAGCGATATAATGGTTGTCCGTCGCTGCCGATGTCATGCCCAAAGTGAGCGTATGTCCTTTCAAATCAACCGTAAGCCCCGTCGTCTTGTTGCCGGCACCATCTTTGTCATAGTTTGCAAGCACGGACCACTTATTGCCGAATCCTTTGATTACATTCTCGTGTGTCAGATCCCGCATTTCGTTGCCCGCCAATGTATACGTCCCCGCCGTAGCTTCCGCGGCTGTCAGCGGCGTCGTCTTTGCCGTAGGCGCCGGATTATAGATTCCCTTCCCGGCACCGTTAAAGGCAATATCTCCCGTTGCAGACGGCGCAATAAGTCCCTCGCCAAGTTCCAGCCTGCCTGTAAGAAGTCCTTCCGAAGGCCTCCTGTACATCAGTTTGTTCGCCAATGCTTCAAACAAAGCATTGGTCTGCGCACCTGCCGTCTGGGCGGTACGAAGCGTCAGCACGCTGCCTGTCTGCGCCTTGTCGACGATGATGTCGCCGCCATTGACGGTGTTCCCCGTACTCTTATAGACAGCGAGTGCATGGCCGCTGTAGTTGTCGATATTGAGCGCGTCCGCATCCTTCTGATAGATGACGCCGCGCGCTGTTGATGATGTGCCGCCGAAGAAGTTCGTGATACGGCTCTTGCCTACGTATTTGCCGCCTGTAACCGTGCCCGCGCCCTTATCCTCATCGTCCTGATAGTAGCGTGCATTGCGCCCTTCGTTGATCCATGTCGCCCCGTTTTGCAGATAGAGATTCGCCGTGCCGCCGTTGTCGACGAGGCCGTGCAGATAGGATTTATTTGTCAGCAGGGCGACGTTCAGCCTGCCCGTGGAAAGAGCAAACAGATCGCCATCGAGCTTCACGTCGGCGATGTGAATACCGGTCTTGCCGTTGCCGGGCGTCTGACCGTTCTCGCCCATATTCATGTTGATCGCGCCCTTGTAGGCGGCGAGGGCGTAGTAGCTGTATTTCATTCCTGCGGGCACCTGGATGGAGCCGCCGCCTGCGATCGTGACCTTGCTGTCCTTCGCATTCGTCGTCACGCCGTTGCCGTAGACGGTCATATCCGCATCGCCGCCTACGGTCACACTGCTCTTTTCGACCTGCGTGAGTATGCCGGCGTTATTGAAGCGCGAGAATACATTCTCGCGGTTTATGGGAATGCCCCATTGGTCGGTCGATGCCCCCGCGATCTTCAAATCCTTGGCAATCCTGATGGAAGACTCTTTTTTCGCCTCGTAAGATTTTTCGCCGAGACGGTCGCTCTTCTGTACGGCGACGCCGTTGCCGCCGAGACCGCCTGTCATCGAGATGTTGACGGGCGCGTTGATCGTGATGCCGGACGCCGCATTTTTCGCTGCATCGAGCTGAATGGCGTTCGTCAGCGTATTGCCGTTCGCAAAGCCCTTGGTGATGATGTTGACTTCACTAGCATTCACCGTGACATTCTTGCCGTTTCCTGCATAGATGCCCGTCGGATTCCCGATGGTGTTCTCAACCTGGAGGTTCAGCTTATGCCCTGCGGCATTGATGTCGATATTGCCGTCCGCCGCATAGATGGCGGCGAGGACGTTTGTCGTCTTGTTGCCGATCTTGTCCTTGCCGATGTTGATCAGCGTATCGCTGCCGTATGTCTGCGTGCCTGTCACACTGTCGGCATTGCCGCCCATCTTCCATACGGCGTTCGGGTTCGGCGCGGGCGCCGTCGTCCCTCCGCCAAGCTCCGCCGGCACGGCGAGCACGACGGAGGCGGTATTGCCGTATACCCAGTCCGGCTCGATCATCGTGATCTTGTTGAAGCGGGCGAACGCCTTGTTGTCGGAGAAATCCTTTGCCTGCCATGTGTATTTCGCCGCATCGTCGCCGTCCGTAAGGACGCTCAGCGTATCGCCGAGTTCGAGCCAGAGGCGTTTCGTGTAGTATTCGGCATTGAGCTTGCCGAACCAGCCTTCTTGCTTCCCGACAGAAGTGATCTGTGTCCAATCAGCCGGGTCGTCCGACAGCAGGTTTGACACCGTTGTCTGATAGACCGTCGCATTGATCTGGCTGCCGCTCGGCGAGAGGTTGTACGTCATGACATACGCCGTGCCGTTCGGCAGAATCTTGAGATCGCGCATATCTTGTCCCGTATCCGTCACGTTTTTTGGCAGCTTGACACGCCGCTGCGTCGTACTCGTCAGTTTGCCGCTTTCGTCGATCTTCGCCACGTTGATCGCCGTATGATGCGTATTTCCTGTTCCGTTGTAGTGCTGATAGCCGCCGATGCAGGAGACGAGGATGTGGTCGTTAAACTTGTTCAGTCGTCCCTGGTCGATGTTGCGGCTGATACGCGTGTAGCTGCCGAACTTCAGACTGCCGTCATTCTGGATGTCATACTGCATGAGGAAGCCGTCGTCGTATGGATCATAGCCGCCAAGTGGATTGACGGACGCCGCCACATAGAGCTTGCGCCCCTCGACCAGCAGCGCCTCGCCGTGCACCATGGCTCTTTCCGGATCGCCCGTGTAAGTTTTTCCCTTTACACCGAACTGATCTTCATCGAGGTTCTTGAACGTCTCGGTGAAGTTGTAGCCGCAATATTTCTTGATGTCAGCTTTGAGGTTGACAATCGCTCTTCTGTTCTCAATCAAATCTTCGCCCGATCGACGTACAACGCCAATCTGCCCGAGATCATATCCCGTCAGATAGATATATTCGTCGCTAGCCGCTGCCGCATGCATGTTCGGCACGGCAGTCGTCTTGCCTCTTGCCACCGCCGCCGCCGCTCCCTCGGAATTTGGATCGATTAGCAAGGTTCCTTCCAAATTCGTTGTACTGTAGGTATACTGACGCAGCAAAATCATGCTTTTGCCCTTCTGATGGAAGCCAAAGGACGCCGGGTCGCGGTTCAAGTTCTTCAGCACGCTGGCATGAGGCGTCGCATCGACATCCGTCGTCACACGCGATCCAGTGACCGCGCCCATATCGCTGTTTCCGTAGTCCGACGGCACCGCCGAGACAAGGTTGGCAGCGCTTGCCACCGATCCATAGAGCAGACCGCTGAGGACAAGTACGCTCAAGCGCAAGCGCTTCTGTTTGTTGAAATACATTTTCATTGTTCTCCCTCCTTAGAATTCATAGCGGAATGTCGCATAGTAGCTTCGTCCCTGCAGCGGATATTCAATATTGACCATGCTGGGAGCACTGCCGTATCGCTGGGAACTGTTCACCCTCAGACGCGATCCGCGGTCAAAAACGTCGTTGCAGCCGAGCGTCAAGGTCATATCCTTTTTGGGCGACCACTTAAGCCCAAGATTGACGGCAGTCCAAGCTTCCTGCGGACGATCTGAGAATTCTTTCGCTGCAGTCGGAATCACGTAATGCGTATAATATCTTGAAACATGATGCGCCTCACCAAAGAAAAGCCACTGCTCGGTCGGGCGATAAGTCAGGCGGATATTGCCCTCCCATTTGGGCTGGTATGTCGGACGCACTTCAGACCAATCATAATGCACGCCAGCAGAGGAATTCCTGCGCTGTGCACTTATATTGAGATACGTTCCTTCAAGATCGAGGTCGAACTTCTTCCAGTGGAAGTTGGTCTGCAGCTCAACGCCGTGCGCCTTGCCGCGCATATCGTTGAAATACGAGCTATAGTTGAGGCCTGCACGATAGAGGTACAGCATGCGCTCGGTATCGCGCCAAAAGTAAGTGAGCGTCGTCCGATTGTCGCCGCCAAGAGCCTTTCCATTCCAGATGGCGGAAAGGTCGAACTGCTTGCCGTACTCCGGCTGGGGGAACTTCGCGCCGCTTCCCTTGTAGTCCATCGGCGCTGGAAGGATGCCTGCGCCGTCGCCCGCGATCTCATACATGTTGAGCAGACGGAAATAGGTGCCGCCCGTCATGCGCATGGAGAAATTGGGAGTGAACTCCTTCTTGAGCGCCAACTGCCACGTCACTTTCGAGTCGACCTGACTGTCCTTGGGATGAATCCAACGATATGTTTTCAGAGGATTGAATCGACCAAATTGGCTGTAGCCAACAATCTCCGAGCGGTTGTAACGGATGGCGGGCGTCAGCTGCCATGATCGCTTCTTGTCGAGCGTAATCGTATCCTGCAGCTGCACGTTGAAGATGTTCTGATCGAACTGATTGCGCATCTGCGCCCAGAGGTTGCCGATGCCCGCCTGCACATCGTCGATGACTTCGTCGAGTCCATCGCCTTGAATTTTCATACGCTCATGCGAATAGTTCATCTGGAAGTCGAGCATATTGTTCTTGCCAAGCTCGTATGTGCCGTCGATCTGCACATTGTATTTATTCGAGCGATACTTGCTCCACTCGCGCATTGGAATCTTGATCTGTTTCCTCAGGCTGTCGTTAATATGTTCCGCGCGATAATCCTTGCTCTGATGCAGATAATCGACCATCCAGCCCCATTCATAATTCTTGCCCATATAGCGCCTTTGCACAAGAAGCTCCGAAGCGTCAATTGTCTGATGACGGCTGTCATACTTAAAAACATCGTATCGATCCACCACCAATCCTGGCTGTATCATGTCGAAATAAGAGTCCGTCGAAATCCAAAGGCTATCCGGAAGATGCCGGTTGACTTTCTTATACGTTCCCTTGATCATCCAGTCATCATTCTGCCATTTGAGCAAGAGATCGGTATTCTTGTAATCATTGTATTTACGTCGGCGCTCCGGATTTCGAGCGCTGTCTGCCAAACTCGCGTCATCGCCAAGAAGCTGTCGCTTATCATCCACATCTCTTTGCCATGCTCCGACACCATGCACAGCATCGTGTGCAGAGCGCTCAGCCTCAGTCATTGATAACAATTGGTTTAATTCTGCCTCATGCCTTAAATACGCTCGCCCATCTGGCGTATTCGCAAACCACTGATCGGCCGCATAGCTGTGATAGGGGAAGTCGCCATCTCGCTGCTCGTGGTTGAAACCAAAGAGCAAGCTGCCCGCGCCAACTGGCGCCGTGATCTCGACGGAGGCTTTCCTGCCGCCGAAAGAACTTGGCCCGATCTCCGCCGAGCCATGTGCGCCCGTCGGCTTCTTCGTCACGACGTTGATGACGCCGCCGATGAAGGTGCCGGCGAATCGTGCAGGGATGTAGCCGCGGTAGACTTCGATGCGCTCGACGTTGCTGACGGGGATCGTCGAAATGTCGACCGCAGCGTCGCCGCCGAGGTTCGTCAGCACGCCGTCAACAAATACGCCGACCTGCGCCGCCGTCGAGCCGCGCACAGTCACTGTCGTATACTGCCCCTTGCCATTGACCTCGCGCACATGGACGCCCGGCACCATCTTGAGGAAGTCGGGCAATGTCTTCTGCTCGCCCTGGAACTCCTCGGGACGGATGACGGTCACGGTACCGGGAGACAGCGTCGCCTCCCAATCGGGACGTTTCGCCTCGACGGTGATCGGCTCCGTCTCATAGTATTGCTTCCCGGCATCCGCTGCCTGCGCTTCTCCTGCCGCCTGTGGCACATCCGCCGCGCCCGCTGTCGCCGGATAGAGCCATGCGCCTGCGGCAAGCATCGACAGGACGCCTGCGATGAGCCGTCTTTCTTTCCTTGTTGACATAATTCAGCCTCCTTGCCATCCCAAATAGTCCTATTATATTCAGAATAGATAGATAATAATTCCTATATCTTCTTGATATTCCGTCTTATATATTTATCCCTCCCGAATAAAAAGACCGTCTGCACCTACAGCATAGGTTCAGACGGCCAGAATTTTTCGTAGAAAAGAAAAACGGTGCGAAAAACCGCACCGGAGATAAATCTATCTCGAAACTCATAGACGAAATCCCCTACCCATCGCTCGCAGGTACCGGCTTCAAGGAAAATCCCAAAGCCGACGGTGATGTCAAAACAGGCAGTTCTCCTGGCTCAGATTCATCGCCCTGCCAAACCTTCCCGGAAAGCTTTCCAGTGGCATTTCTTGGCGGACTCCTCTTACAGTGGCGGGACCGCTCCGGCTTCTACCGGATTCCCTATTAAGTCTTGCGACACCTGTTCCCTGTCATATTTTATTTTTATGCTTTCATTAGCATTAGTCTAATACAGTCTTTCGTGTTTGTCAACGATTCTTTTTGTGTATAGTTGGCGTTGGAAGATTGCAAGTTTATTGTCACATCGTTCTGCCAAACTCTAGAAATCACTGATAAGATGGTAATTTAGTGAGAAACCCGTGTTGCCCACAATATCATAGCGATCATAGCATCATCGCTATTTGGCAATACTTTTTCGTATCCGCTTCACCTCTACCCTTCTCATCACTCTTAAGCACCTCTAATACTTTGGAAATATTAGGACTCCCATTCACACCTCTTATCGGCGTTCCTCCTGCCTTTATAAAGTATGGATTTGCCTCAGCCGAAACCTCCGGCTGAGCAAAATCGATGACAAACAACGGGCAATGAACCCTCAGGGCTTCTTTCCCTGCTGAGAAAGTACCTCCACTTTTCCCTGATTCAACAAGAATCATCGCTCTCGATAAACCTATAATGATACTATTTCGCCGCATGGCATTTCCTGAATTCCAGACCGTATTTGGCATAAACTGAGAAACATATAAACAATTATCATCACTTATATATTCTCGTATTTCCCTTTTTTTCCGATACTTTAAAATGCCTTCAGCCAAAACACAAATAGTTCTCCCTCCATTTTTCAAAGCTGCTTTATGAACCGACATATCCGTCCCTTTTGCATACCCACTTACAACTGTAATATTTTGGGCAACAAGTTGCTCAGCACACTCACTCGCTATACCAAGCCCTTTTTCAGAAGTTTTTCTTGAACCGCAAAACCCCACGGCCAGAGTATTGAATAAATCTATATTTCCTGAAGCAAATAATATCGGAGGGCATTTCGCTCCCAGCATTTTCTTTAAATATTCAGGATACTTCCGATCATTCTCAGAAAGAATATCTATACCGTTATCATTCAATTCATTATACAAAGTCTCCGCTTGCCCACTCTGTAAACCTATATTTTCTCTCACCGCATCTCGTACATTGATTTTTCTTAGCAGCATCCGGTCATGTATCAGATCGTACCATGAGCAGCCACATTCACGTAAAAGAGAAATCGCTTTCTTGATAGCGACTTCACCCACGCCTTTCGACAAAGCAAATTGCAACATATATTTATCAATCATTTATTCCCACCATCCTTCAAGGCTTTAACCGCAGTGACCGCCACAATAGTTTTTGCATTATATCGTTTTTTCAGAAATTCCGCAAAACACCAAATCGATGCACCAGATTGATATAAATCATCAACAATACAGATATTTTTTTCATAAAAAGCTTGCGGCACAAGTAAGTTTTGATTTTGACAGCAAAATATATTTTTCCAAATCTTAATTTTATTTTCAACAAGCTGCTCTTTCATCTGCGGCTTATCCTGCAACAAAGTCACGCCTCTAAAAGAGACTCCCATCGTTTCAGCTGCACGTTTAGCCAAATCCCAAGCCAACCGATCTTGCTTTTCCTTCACTGCAGGAATCGTTGTAAAAATAAAATGATTCCACGAAAACGGCATACAATACAAACAATCCAAAATAATTTCATTCAACATCTCATTATATTTAGACACCTCGTATGATTCAAACGAACATATAGGAAATCTGTACTTCATTTGATACTCAGCATTTCCTATCGGTGTACGCGTCCTTGTCTCAACATCGAAATTCCAATCTCCAGCAATACAATAATCAACTTCATCGCCATGGAAAAAATCCTTTATATTTTTATTAAGCCCCAGCCATAGATGCCTATTCGAACGCATCGCCCAATTTTGGATTCCATCTACAGTTTTCTTCTCATAGATATCATTAGAAAGAGAGGCGATATATATATCGTCGTAATTTTTGGAACGATTCCAATACAATCCGGAAAAAGGCATTAAATCTAAAAGATTTCTAACCATAGCATTCGCACAAATTTTTACAAGCTTTTCCTCAATAAAAATCTTCATCCAGAATTTACTTCTATCTCTTCTATATTCGCACATATAATCCCCCTCTTTTTATCATTATAGCATTAAAGCCTTCTCCCAGCCAGTAAAATATCTAGTCAAATTTCCTATCGTAGAGCAGCGCCGCGATCAGGACGACGAAGCACGAGCCGGCATTGTGCACGAGTGCGCCCGTCGTAGGATTGAGCTTCTGCATGAGCGACAGGACGATGGCGGCGAAATTGATGCACATCGAGAGCGCGATGCTGAGCTTGATCGTCGTCGCCGTGGCATTGGCGAGGCGCTTGAGGTATGGCGCCTCGCCAACATCGTCGCGCATCAGCGCTATGTCGGCGGCTTCGACGGCGATGTCGCTTCCCATCGCGCCCATCGCCGCGCTGACGTCAGCACACTTCAAGGCGGGTGCGTCGTTCACGCCGTCGCCAATCATCAGAACCTTGCGCCCCTTTTCCTGCAGTTTCTTGACGTATGCGACCTTATCTTCGGGCAAAAGATCCGCATAGATCTCGTCGATGCCGACTTGGCTCGCAAAGTAGGCGGCGGCTTCCTTGTTGTCGCCCGTCAGGAGCACGGTGCGCACATCCATAGCGTGCAGGCGCTCGACCATCGCCTTCGCCTCGGGGCGCAGCGTATCGGAGAGGGCGAGCACACCGATGCACATCTCCCCTTCCGCCGCAAGCACGAGCGCCTTGCCTTCGACGCGCAGGCGCTCCAAAGCTTCACGCATCGGCGCTTCCAACATGACGCCGTTTTCCGCGAGGCAGTTCTCGCTGCCGCACAAGAGTTTTCGCCCTGCAACCTTTGCTGAGACTCCCCTGCCCGCCGTCATGCGAAAATCCTCCGACGGCGCAAGCGCGATGTCCTGCGCCCTCGCATGAGCGACGATCGCCTTGCCCAGCGGATGCTCACTCCTCACCTCAGCGGAGGCGACGATTTGGAGCAGTTCCTCTTCATTGACAGTTTCAGCAAAGGGCAGGACATCGCTGACAGAGAGCTTGCCGCAGGTCAATGTGCCCGTCTTGTCGAAGGCGATCGTATCGACCTCGCCCATCTTTTCCAAGGTTTTGCCCGATTTAATGATGACGCCGCGCTTCGTCGCCTGTCCGATCGCCGCCATGATCGCCGTGGGCGTCGCCAAGACGAGAGCGCACGGGCAGAATACGACCAGCAGCGTGACGGCAATGATGATGTTCGCCGTCGCAGCATAGGCGCCGATGGCGAGCACGAGCACGATGGGAACGAGCCAGCTCGCCCAGCGGTCAGCGATGCGCTGCATCGGCGCCTGCTTCTCCTCGGCCGCCTGCACCATGCGGATAAGCCTTTGCAGGGAGCTTGACTCGCCAACTTCCTTCACTTCGACATCGACCGAGCCGAAGCAGTTGAGCGTGCCGCAGAAGACCTCTTCACCTGCTCCCTTGTCGACGGGCAGGGATTCGCCCGTCATGACGGACTGATCAACGGAAGTCTCGCCTGCGAGAATCGTGCCGTCCACGGGAATCCGTTCGCCGGGCAGGATGCGCAGCACATCGCCGCGCACGATCTCTTCGAGCGCGATCATTTCCTCCCTGCCGTTTCGGATTCTCCGACCCTGCGTCGGCGAAAGCGCGAGGAGATTCTTCAAGCCTTTCTTCGCACGCTCCGTAATCGCCTCTTCGAGAAGTGCGCCGAGCGCCATGATGAAGGCGACCTCGCCCGCCGCGAAGAGATCGCCGATGGCAATCGCCGCAAGCATCGCCATCGAGATCAGAAGCGCAGACGAGATCTTGCTGATGCCGCGATTGTAAATGATGCGCCAAACAGACAAATAGAGCAGCGGAATGCCGCAGATGACGACCGTAACCCATGCGGGATCGAACGGCAAGATCTGCATGGGCGCCGCTTCCGCGCCGAACTCCTCCATCACATGCGGTACGAGATCGAGCAGCAGGAACGCCGCCGCCACGAGCGTCATGGAAAGGCTCGCGAGAAAATTGTTGAGCCTCTTGAGAAGCGCCGCCGCGCTTTGCATTCTGTCGCAGCCGTAGCCGCTCGGCTGCAAAGGCTTCTTTTCCTGCACTGCATTCGCTTCTGCCATAAAAATCCCCCGTTTTCTTATTCCTTGACAAGATGACATCTTCTTGCATACAATGAATTCAATAGAGAACATGATGTTCTTTATTATTCTAAGCAAACGTCCGCAGGAAAACAACGGATGATTGAGGCGCCGCGTTTCTTACGGAACATCCCGACAAATCTGTACGGCAAGGGGGATTTATGGACAGACGACAGAAAAAGACGAGGGCGGCAATCTTTGCCGCTTTCAGCGAGCTTGCAGCGAAGAAGCGCTACAACAAGATCACGGTGCAGGAGATCATCGACAGCGCCGACATCGGACGCACGACCTTCTACGCGCACTTCGAGACGAAGGACGATCTCCTCAAGGCTCTGTGCGAGGAGCTTTTCGGTCACATCGTCGGCAGCGCGATGGACCGCACGCACACGCACGGGATGTACTCGGATGGCGATGCACCGCACTCCGTATTCCTGCACCTGCTGCAGCATCTCGAAGAGAACGACAGCAATATCCTCGGACTACTGTCATCTGCGAGTAGCGACATCTTCCTGCGCTATTTCAAGGACAGCTTGAAGGAGCTCGTGCGCCTGCACATCATCGCGCACGGAAGGGAAAATCCCGCTGTGCCGCAGGATTTTCTCGTCAACCACATCACGGGCAGCTTCGTCGAAATGGTACTGTGGTGGATCAAGGGCGGCCGAAAGATGACGCCCGAAGATCTCGACCGCTGCTTTCGCGCCGTGATTGAGCCGATTCTCTAGCATGGCGAGGAACGACCTCTGCAAAGTCATTGACAGCCTGCGCCTCTTTTTGCTAAAATGATACGGCAGTCATGGAGAGGTGTCCGAGCGGTTTATGGAGCCGGTCTTGAAAACCGGTGATGCAGCAATGCACCGTGGGTTCGAATCCCACCCTCTCCGCCATGATGAAATAACTTTCGCCAGAGAAACACATATGAAAACAGGCAGAACCTCCAGATTCAGAGGCTCTGCCTGTTTTGATGTCCAATGATATTCTGCTGGGTTGATTACAATAGCAGATCGGGCAGTTTCTCTAAAAACTCCAAGCAACAGAAACGCTCCGAGAGAGATGTTTTTGAACGTCTCGGCTCTTTGTCAAGAGTTACGGCGAAAATTTTTTAAAAAATTTTATGCAGTTTTGGATCGGCGAGCTTGGCGGGCTTTGTTGTTTAGCAGGAATATGATGCGGCGACGGAAGTTGACGATGTTGCGAAAGCCATAGCAGATGCGTTTCAAGACCTTGATCGTGTTGTTGCAGCCCTCGGTGAAGCCGTTGTTGTAGCCGGTCTGGATTCCTAGCCAAATTTCTTCTTTCCACTGCTGCGTTGTGCGCAACACTCGCTTAAACTCATCTATATCGTATTTTTCGACTTTATCGGCAAAATCCTGTAGCTTCTTTTTGTATTCCTGCCGATTTTTGCTGTCGAAAATGCCGAAGTAGTCTTCTTTCAGTTCGTGGGCGTGGGCGAGTTTTACAGAAAATCCCAGCATCTTTATAAGCTTTGCCTTGTCCTTTTCTTTTAGCTTCTTCTTTCTGCCCAAAAGAACATGCCTTGAGTTCTTGAACCATTTCTTATCGGCTGGATCGATCTTCTCCTGCTCCTGCTTGCGGATGACGTCAAGGGCGTTATTGGCGAGACGTACCGCGTGGAATTTGTCGGCGATGATTTCAGCGTTTGGAAAGCACTCCTCGATGAGTTTGTGAAAGAAGGCGCATAGGTCTATGCTGGCCAACAAAACCTTCTCGCGCTCTTCTTTCGGATATTCGAGGATTGTCTTGTAAAGATTTTCTGTTGTACGATCTTTTAGGATAGCGCAGCAGTTGCGTTGTTTCAGATCGTTGAGGACGACTTGGTATTTTGCGCCGACATTACCGCGAAATTCATCCATGGAGAGAACTGCCGGCAAGGAGGCCGACGCTTCCTGCGCCTCTTCAAATTTTGCGAAGTGACGCATGACCGTCGATGGTGATATGTTGTGTCTGCGTGCAATGTGAGATGCTGTGACAAGTTCGCCGTGTTCTTCGACGATCGACTGAATAACGCTCTTCGGCATTCTCTGATAGCGATCGATGAAAGGATTTTCTTCGGCGAAGGTTTTTCCGCAATCAGCGCACCGATAACGGCGAGCATGATAGATGTAGTGTAGTTTTGTATCGGCAATGCCCTTCAATGCTTGATCGCGATATTTATCGACGCAGGCGTGCTGCGATCCGCACGCAGGGCAAGTGTGGATTTTTTTCGGCAGCGTGAAACGGCAGCAGTCCTCTTCAAAAAATTCCTTGCATTTGTCTGGAAGTTTCTGAATGAATGTGTTAAAATCTAGGTTAATTGCAATAGCAAATCGGACAGTTTCCCAAAATTTTTCAAACAGCAGAAG
>CAJPRR010000012.1 GCA_905373085.1 uncultured Selenomonas sp. | reverse complement strand
TGGAACGCGGCGCTCGCTGAACCGCCGGCGCATCAGCCTGCCTTGGAGCGAGAAGCGGAGAAGACGGAGAAGACCTCTGCCGCCTCGCTGCCGACGGAGGACATGCAGAAGCTCATGCTCTCTGCAGGGCGCGTGCTGCGCGAATGATTCCTATAATTTGATGAATCTGCCGTTGAGCATTCGTGTCCCTCTTGACCTCGCTGACATTCATGGTTAGAATAGAAAGGACACGAAGAGCATAGGAGGTTGGAAACTTGGATATGAAGAGAACGCGAATCCTCGCCGGTGCCGTCGCACTTGCTGCGGGTTTTGCCGGCTTTTCTGCGGACGCATCTGCGGCCGTTGCCGTCGTGGGCACGATTGAGGGCGACCAGGAGATGAAGAACGCCGCCGCGGACGCCGAAGAAATCCGGCGCGTGGATGCGCAGACCGCTGCTGAAAACGCCGCTGTCGCCAAGACGCAGGTGAAGGATGCGCGCGTCGAGGCGTGGGAAGCCAAGCGCCCTGAGGAGCGCAAGCTGGAAGAGGAGGCGAAGATCGCCGATGGCAAGACCATCGTCGACATCGTCATCGAGGGCGCAGGCAAGGAGACGATGTCGACGGCTCGCGCCGCTCTCGTGCAGCGCGTAGGCGACGTGTATGATGCGAAGAAGGCGCAGAATGACCGCTCCGCCATTTTCGATACGGGATACTTCTATGACCTCTATCCGTCGTGGGAGTACGTGCCCGAGGGCGTCGTCCTCACCTATCACGTCCTGGAGAATCCTGTTCTTCATGCCGTGAAGATCGAGGGAAATACGGTCGAGAAGACGGAAGACCTTGAAAAGCTCGTCACGCTTGAGCCGGGCAAGGTGATGAACAGCCGCGAACTGCAGAAGAACGTCTCTGCCGTGCAGGAAAAGTACAGGGCGGACGGTTTCATCCTCGCCAAGATCGAGGACATGAACATCGATCCGGCGGGCGATCTCACGCTCAAGATCAACGAAGGAAAGCTTGAGGGATTCGCCGTCAAGGGCAATACGAAGACAAAGGATCGCGTCATCCTGCGCGAGATGCGCCTGAAGATCGGCGAGCCGTTCGACGTGAAGAAGGCGCGGCGCAGCATGCAGCGCATCTACAACCTCGGCTTCTTCGAGGACGTGAACATGAAGCTCAACCCCGGAGAGGCGTCGGGTTCCGTCATCCTCGAGGCGGACGTCGTCGAAAAGCGCACGGGCAACTTTGGCATCGGCGCGGGCTACAGCTCGTCGGACGGCCTCGTCGGCATGGTCAACGTCGGCGATACGAACTTCCGCGGCACGGGCGACGCCGTGAGCCTGCTCTATGAGATGAGCGGCGACGATACGGACGCGCACGGCTTCGTCTTCTCGTACCGCCGCCCGTGGCTCGACAGCAAGGAGACGGCCGCCTCCCTGCGCATCTACAACCGCACCTACGAGTATGACGATTACGATACGGAAGGCAATCTGGAAGAAGAGTACATGCGCAAGTATGCGGGCGGCGAGATCACGCTGAGCCGTCCCGTCAACGAGTACGCGACGAACTTCGTCACGCTGCGCAATCGCAAGGACACTTACGAGAACCATAAGAGCAGCGGGAACAAGGGAGACCGCAGCACGCCGGCGTGGAAGTCGTGGCGCGATGCGAACTTCGGCACGACGCGCAGCATCACGCTGCAGCGCGTGACCGATACGCGCGACAACATCTACAACCCGACATCGGGCGGACGCATGAGCCTTGAGGCGGAGTTCGCCGGCTTTGGCGGCGATTTCAATTACCAGAAATTCACGGCGGAGGACAAGCGCTTCTTCAAGGTCGGCCGGGCGCAGACCGTCGCCGTGCGTGGGCAGCTCGGCTATGCGCGCGGCTCGATTTCCGAGTCGAACCTCTACAAGATCGGCGGACAGGACTCCCTGCGCGGCTACCGCGACGATCAGTTCCGCGGCACGCATCTTCTGCTCGCGACGGTCGAGTACCGCTTCCCCATCGTGAAGAAGGTGCAGGGCGCCGTCTTCACTGACTGGGGCAATGCTTGGAGCGACAGGCGCTGGCCGAATACGATCAAGGGAAGTGTCGGCGTGGGGCTGCAGCTTGAGACGCCGATCGGCCCGATCCGCCTCGACTACGGCCGCGGCTCGGATGGCGGGCGCGTGCACTTCAGCGTCGGCGGCTCTTTCTGATGCTTGGGCGAAGGGCAGGGGCAGAGGCGCTCTTTGCGCTCTTCGCCCTCGCGTTCCTTTGGATGGGAGAAGGTCACGCCTTCGCTTCGGGCACGATCGCAGCGGTTCGCGCTGAGGTTGTGACCGTGGACGGCGCCGTGCCGCCTACGGTCAAGGCGCGCATGGAAAGGAGCGTCGCCGCCATCGCCGCCCAGCTCATCGAGGGCAAGCCGCTCTCCTCATACGGGGGGCGCAGGGCGACGGACGAGGCGACGATCCGCGAGGTCTTCGACAAGGTGCTCGTCGGCTACTCCGTCGCCTCCGTCGCCATCGAGCCGGGCGAGGAGGCGTGCGTCCGTGTGGCGCTCGTGCCGTGGGCGGATCGCGTCGAGAAAGTCGAGGTCGCGGTCTCGGTCGAGGGCGTCTCGCCTGCCGTTGAGAAGATGGCGAAGGAAGACATCGCGGGCGTCGACGCCGTCTTTTGCCAAAGCCTCGAAGGGCTTCCGGCGGCTGCCGCCGACTGGACGAACGGCGTCTTGAAGGAGAGTCTGAACGCCTACATGGCGGAGCATCTGCCCGAGTTTCGTGCTGACTTCGACATCGAGACGGCAAGCCGTGCGCATGTCGCGCTGACCGTCTATCCGAAGACGCCTGTCGTGCGCACGATTGATCTGGCCATGCGTTCGGATACGATCGCGAACTTCGCCCTGCTCGAAAAGCGAAGCGTCCTGCAGACGAAGGCGAACGAGATGCTCGGCGTTCCCGTCGCCTTCGTGGCACGCCACGAGACGGAGTTTGCACGGGGGATGGAGGACACGCTCGACGCATCGAGCGTGTTTCGCGCACTTGGCCTCAAGACGCATGTGACGATCGCGGCAGGGGAGCAGGCTTCGGTCATGAGCCGCAGCGACACCTCGCGCTTTCGTCTGCGCCTTGAAGGCTGGGGGGATGTCGGCAGACGCGCAGCCGACGGCAAAGACATAGCGTTTCGCGCCCATGCGGGAGCGATGTTGTCTGCAGCGGACGAGTTCTTCGTGCAGGCTGATGTGCTGCCGCAGGACTTTGGCTGGGGTTGGGAAATGGGCTATGAGAGGCGCGTCCTTCCGGCGCTTTTCGCGCACTTGCGCTATGACATGCGCGAACATGACTGGACGACGGGCATGCGTGCCAAGTTCTTGCCGCGCGTCGAGCTGCGCTGGGAGCATCGCCGCGCCGGCGGACGCTCTGAGGCAGGGCTCAGCTACCGGCTGCACGATTTTTTGCGCGTCGAGCTGGTGCGGGACTCTTCGGAGGGCTGGCTGCGCCTGATTGGCGATTTTTAAGGCCTTGGCCGTCCTCTGGGGCTTGAATCCCTGCGAGGAGTTTGCTATAATGTTTAGCGTTGGATATTTGCATAAGGAAGAATCGCGGGCAGCGTTCTTCAAAAGGGAAAAGGAGACGAAAAAATGGTAAAACTTCAAAAGACACAGGTCAAGATTTTCTGCGTGGCGCTCGCGCTTGTATTCATCGGCTCGGTCGTGGCTCTCGGACTTTCGCAGCTTGGCACGAACACGGCGTCTGCAGCGTCGTCGTCCGTCGGCGTCGTCGACTACCGCAAGGCGATGATGAGCCATCCGGACTACGCCTCGGCTTCGAACGAGATGCAGAAGGCGATGCAGGAAGCGCAGATGCGTTTCGAGGCGGACAACGCGAACAAGAGCGACGAGGAGAAGGCGAAGGCGATGCAGCAGGCACAGATGGAGCTGCAGCAGAAGGAGCAGGATCTCATCTCGGGCATTCAGAAGAAGATCGACGATGCCGTCAAGCAGGTCGCCGAGGCCAAGGGTCTTTCCGTCGTCATCGACAAGAGCGCTGTCGTCTATGGCGGTCAGGACATCACGGACGACGTCATGAAGAAGTTCAAATAAGAAATACGGATATGAGCGCGCGAGCGCATGCAGTACCGGGCGGGCTTCCTGCCCGGTATTTTTGAATGCAGGGGCTTTTCGGGAGGTGGGAAAGATGCCGCAGGAAAAGACGGAAGGGCAAGAGAGCGCCTTTTGGGCAAAAAATAAAAAGGCGCTTTGCGGCGCTCTTGTCTGCGCGGTCTTTGCCGCCCTCGGCGGCGCATTCCTTCTCTTTCGAGATGTGCCGCCGCCCGCCGTTCCTGCAAAGCAGGAAGAGGGCGGCATCGGCGTCGTCGATCTGGCGCGTGCCGAGAAGGCGCATGAGGCGTATGCGCAGCTTGCGGAGCTTCAGGGGCAGCGTGCGGCGCTCGCCGCTGACATCGAGCGCCTGAGCCGGGCAAAGAGCGCCATGAAGCCGCCCGCGCTCACAGACGAGCCGTTCCGGCTTGCAGCGGAGCAGAAGGATCTGCAGCAGCGGCGCCTCATGGCGGAAGCGCAGGCGCGTGAACGGCGCAAGGCGCTTGCCGCATGGGAAGAAGAGACGAAGGAAGCCTTTCTCAAAAAAAAGAAGGCGCTCGAAGACGCCTATCAGAACCGCATCGTCAACATCGAGATGAAGATCGACAACCGCGAGGCAATGTTTCTTTCGGAAGCCGACGTCAAGGCTCTTCTCAAGGAGCTTGCAGCCTTGCGCGAGGAGCGCGGCGAACGCATACGGGCGCTCTTTGCCGCGCGCGACGAGGAGAAGCGGCGCTATCTTGACGCGCTCATCGCACGCGACGCGAAGAGCGGAAAGATAGCAGCCGCGAACGCGCAGGAAGAAGCCGCACGCCAAAAGGCGGAAGCGGAAAGGCGCAACAGCGAGGCGCTCCTGCGGGCGATGCAGGGCGTGGAGATTGACGAGATCCTGCGCCACAAGAAAGCGGCGCTCGCGGCGAAGGACGAGGAAATGCGCATCATCCGCGAACATATCCGCAAGGACATCGAGAGCAAGGCGGCGAAGCTTGCGCTGCTCCATCATCTCTCCATCGTCGTCGCGAAGGAAACGGATGAAGCCGCGGATATGCGGCGGACGGAGACGGACGCTCCCGCACTCCGCTTTTCCGTCGTTGCTCCCGCCGCGCTCGATCTGACAGAAGAATTGATTGCCGAGCTTGCGCCCGGAAATACTTAGAAAGAAGTGAAACATCATGAAGCAGAACAAGAAGCGCATGGCGCTGACCGCAGGCCTCTTCGCCGTCATGACGCTCGCAGCGGGATGCGGCAAGGCGGAGATCGGCTATGTCGATCCGAGCCGCGTCGAGAAGGAAGCTCCGGCCATCATGAGCATCGACGCCGAGATGAAATCGAAGATGGAAGAAGCGCAGCAGCAGGCGCAGGAGGAACTGAAGGCGAAGCAGGCGCAGGGTGCGCCGCCCGAGGAGCTGCAGAAGGCGCAGCAGCAGGTGATGGGCAAGATGCAGCAGACGGCGAGCATCTACGAACAGCAGAAGACGATCAAGCTGCAGACGGCTGTCGGCGAGATCGCGCGCACGAAGAAACTGGATGCCGTCCTGCCCAATCTGGAGGAGCAGAAGCTCGTTCATCTCGGCGGCACGGATATTACCGACGATGTGATCAAGGCCCTTCAGTGAGGAAAGACCATGGAAAAAACACTGGGTGAAGTCGCGCGCTTTCTGAACGGACGTCTGGCGGGCGATGAAGGCGTCATCATCACGGGCGCGACGAACATCGAAGCGGCGGGCAGGACGGAGATCACCTTCGCGGCGCCGCCCCATATCGAGGAGGCGAAGGCCTCGCAGGCAGCCGCCGTCCTCCTGCCCGAGGATGTGCAGGACTTTCCGCTGCCTGCTGTCCATGTGAAAGATCCGCGCGCCGCCTTCGCAAAGCTTTTGGAGCTTTTCACGCCGCCGCTGCATATTCCCGCGGGCGTCAGTCCTCAGGCTTTCGTGGCGAAGAGCGCCGAGGTGGCGCCGGGGGCGAAGATTCTGCCGTTTGCCGTCGTCGACGAGCATGCGAAGGTCGCGGCCGGCGCCGTCCTCTATCCGCATGCTTACGTCGGGCAGTACGCCGAAATCGGCGAGAAGAGCGTCCTCTACGCGAGCGTCACGGTGCGCGAGCGCTGCCGCGTCGGCAAGCGCTGCGTGCTTCATGCGAATTCGGTCGTCGGCTCCGACGGCTTTGGCTTCACGACGGCGAACGGCGTGCATACGAAGGTGCCGCAGGTCGGCAACGTCGTCGTCGAGGACGACGTCGAGATCGGCTCGCATGTCGGCATCGACCGCGCGACGACGGGATCGACCGTCATCGGACGCGGCACGAAGATCGACAATCTCGTCCATATCGGCCACAACTGCAAGATCGGCGAGGGAAACCTCATCGTCGCGCAGACGGGCATCTCCGGCTCGACGACGACAGGGGCGAATGTGACCTTCGGCGGGCAGGTCGGCACGGTCGGACACATCCACATCGGCGGGCATTCCGTCTACGCGGCGCGTTCAGGCATCATCGGCGACATGCCCGAGGGCGTGTTCTGCGCGGGCTTCCCCGTGCAGAGCCATCAGGAATGGCTGCGCATGCAGGCGGCGATGAAGCGTCTGCCCGATCTCGTCAAGAAGGTCAAGCAGCTCGAAAAGATGCTCGAAAAGAAGGAAACGAAGGCATGACGTACCACCTCGTGCGCTTCTTGAGCCGCATCGTCTGCCTTCTTCCCGGGCGCTTCTGCGATCGTTTGGGACGCGCTCTGGCGCTCGCCCTCTGGCCTTTTCTGCCCGTGCGCAGAAAGAAGCTCGCGGCCTCTCAGGTAGCCATGTGCCTCGGGACGGACGAGCGGGAGTCGGAGCGCATCGCCAAGGAAAGCGCCGTGCGCTTCGGTCCGATGCTTTTCGAGGTTCTGCGCTTCCCCGTCATCATGCGCCGCATGGCGGAATACGTCGAGATCGAGGGAAAAGAGCACCTGGAAGGCGTCCTCTCCAAGGGCAGGGGCGCGGTCATCGCCACGGCGCACGCGGGCAACTGGGAGCTTATGGGCGGCGCACTTGCTTCGGCAGGATTTCCAATTATCGGCGTCGCCATGCGCCAGAGGGATGCGGCGATGGATCGCTTCATCAACGAGTATCGCCGTCTCGTCGGCATGCACATCATCTACAAGGACGACGTGCGCGAAATGTTCCGCATGATGAAGGAAGGCTGGGTCGTCGGCCTTCTCGCCGACCAGGATACGAACCGGCACGACGGCGTCGTGCTCGATTTTTTCGGCAAGCCGACGAACTGCGTGCCGGGTCCCGCTGCGATGGCGCGCTCGGCAGGAATCGGCGTCATCCCCGGCTGCATCACGCGAAAGAAGGACGGCACGCACAAGATCATCCTTCACGCGCCCGTCGAGGTGCCGAACACGAAGGACAAGCGCAACGACGTCCGCACGGCCGAACAGGCAGTCAACCGCATTTTGGAACAGCACATCCGCGAGCATCCCGAGGAATGGTTCTGGCTGCACGATCGCTGGAAGTCGATGCGCGAGGAATTTTAGGCGGCGCGGACGGCTTCCGAGATTTCTTGACCTCCTTCTTGCGCGAAAATGAAAAAACCTTTATAATTCAAGGAGAGTCAAAAAGTGCAGGCGGAAGGTGGCTTGTGAATTTATGAAGATAGATGCCTTGAGCGCGCAGCGCTCTGCGCTGCAAACCCTTGAGCGCGATGTCGCCGTGCATGAACCTTCGCGCAGTGATGCGGACTTCGGGACGGAGCTTGCCGATCAGCATGCGGCGTTTTCCGATCGCCAGCTGCAGGAAATCCTGAAGAAGATTGACAAGCAGGGTGCACGTCTTACGAATACGCCGACGTACGATGAGCTGAAGGCGTACCGCGATCTCGTCAAGGATTTCGTCGACGAGGCGGTCGGGCGCATGTACCGGCTTCATGTGCAGGCAGGCTGGGATCGCATGGGCCGGCAGAAGGTCTACACGACGGTGCGCAAGATCGACCGAAAGCTCGAAGAGATGGCGGAGAAGATCCGCACGGGTCAGACGGACGCCTTGGACATCGTGGCGAGCCACGATGCGATTCGCGGCATGCTCGTCGATCTCTACATGTGATGGCGGAATCGCTCTCGTGGCAGGACGTTCTCGGGCACGAAGGGAATATCGAAAGGCTGCGGCGCATGCTGCAGGGCGGCCGTCTGCCCCATGCGCTCCTCTTCTCGGGGCTTTCCGGCGTGGGAAAGAGGAAGGCCGCGCGCATCTTGGCCGCAGCCTTGCTGTGCGGCAGGGAGGATGCGCCGTGCGGCGTCTGCCCTTCGTGCCGCGCCTTCCTCGCGGGCACGCATCCCGACTGCATCGAGGCGGCGCCTGAGAGCCGCGGCAAGGGCACGCGCGTCCTGCGCATCGAAGCCGTGCGTGAGATTGAGAAAAAGATCGCGCGAAGACCGCTCCTTTCGGGGCGCTTCGTCGTCCTTGTGGACGACGCCGATGCGATGAACGAGGCGGCGGCGAACAGCCTCTTGAAGACCTTGGAAGAGCCGCAGGGTGCAGTCTTCTTCCTGCTCGTGACGGCGAAGCGTGCGGCGCTTCTGCCGACGATTCTCTCGCGCGTGCGTGACATGCACTTCGGTGCGCTCTCTCCCGAGACGATTCAAAGGGCGCTTCTCGCGCGAGGCGTGGAAAGCGCGAAGGCGCATGCGCTTGCCGCAGCGGCGGACGGCAGCATCGGCCATGCCCTGCTCCTCCTCGAAGAGGACGGGCTGCATATCATAGATGATGCGGCGCACACGCTCTTTTCGCTTTCCGCGCTTGATTTGTTCGCCCTTTGGGCAAAGGCGGAAGAGCTTGGAAAGCTGCCGCGCGAGCGTGCCGAGGACTGGTTGCTCGCGCTTTCCCGCCTTCTTCGCGACATGCTCGTGCTTCTTGCGGGAGGCGGCGCGCTCTGCCATGAGGAAAGGCGAGGAGAGCTGGCGCATGCGCTCGCGGATTTTCCCGAGGGGCGCGTCTTTTCCCAGCTCGGCCTCGTGCGCGAGGCGCTCAGGCGGCTTCAAAGCAACGCGAGTGCACGCCTTGTGTTCGAGGGGCTGCTGCTGCGCCTTCGGGACGCATAGGCGAAAAGGATCCGGGATGTTTATGCGCGGCCGAGATGAAGGCCGCGCCTTTTATAGATGAAGGAGGCAAGGGCTTGCAGACGATTGTGGGCGTCCGCTTCAAGAAGGCGGGCAAAATCTATTATTTCCGCCCCGGGAAATGCGAACTTGCGATCGGCGACGAGGTCATCGTCGAGACGGTGCGCGGCATGGAATGCGGACGTGTCGTCCTAGGACCGCGCGAGGCGGAGGAAAACGGATCTCAGCCCTTGAAGACGGTGCAGCGCAAGGCGACGGAACAAGATCTGCGTAAGGTCGAAGAAAACCATCACAAGGAAAAAGATGCGTTCAAGGTCTGCGAGAAAAAGATCAAGCTGCACGGCCTGCCGATGAAGCTTGTCGATGTCGAGTGCACGTTCGACTTGAACAAGATCGTCTTCTACTTTACGGCGGACGGGCGCATCGACTTCCGTGAACTCGTCAAGGATCTCGCCTCGGTGTTCCGCACGCGCATCGAGCTCAGACAGATCGGCGTGCGTGACGAGGCGAAGCTCATGGGCGGCATGGGCTGCTGCGGCAGGCCGCTGTGCTGCTCGATGTTCCTCGGCGACTTCGAGCCTGTGTCCATCCGCATGGCGAAGGAGCAGAACCTCTCGCTGAATCCGACGAAGATCTCGGGCATATGCGGCAGGCTCATGTGCTGCCTCAAGTATGAGTGCTCGGACTACAAGAAGGGCTGCCCCAAGCGCCGTCCGAAGCCGCCGAAGCAGGGCAGCCGCGTCGCGTCGGCGGAAGGCGAGGGCAAGGTCATCTCGCTCAATGCGCAGCGGCGCACGGCGACGATTCTGCTTGACTCGCACAAGACGCTCGTGGCAGCGTGGGAGGACATCGTTGCCGTAGAAAAGGGGGACAAGGCGTAGATGGGGCGCACGGAAGAGGCGCGGAGAACGCCGTCGAAGGAAGCTCGGCACGCAAAGGGCATGCTCTACCTCGCGGCGACGCCCATTGGCAATCTTGAGGACATGACGCTGCGTGCCGTGAGGATTCTCAAGGAAGCGCCGCTGATCGCGGCCGAAGACACGCGCCATACGCGCAAGCTTCTCGCACGATACGACATCCACACGCGCCTCCTCAGCTACCATGAGCACAACAAGCTTGAGAAGGGACCGCGCCTCGTGGATTTCCTGCTCGCAGGGAACGACCTCGTCTGCGTCAGCGATGCGGGGCTGCCCGGCATCGCCGACCCCGGCAGCCATCTCGCCGCGCTCGCCGTCGCCGCCGGCGTCCGCGTGTCGCCGCTGCCCGGCGCGAACGCCGCCCTCTCGGCGCTCATCTGCTCGGGACTTGACACGCGGCGATTCACCTTCGTCGGCTTTTTGCCGCGCACGGCGGCGAAGCGCGGCGAGCTTCTCACTGAAGTCGCCGCGCGAAGGGATACGCTCATCTTCTACGAGGCGCCGCACCATCTGAAGGATACGCTCAAGGCTCTTGTCGCCGCTCTCGGCGGAGCGCGGCCTGCGGCAGCCGCACGCGAGCTTACGAAGCGCTACGAAGAGTTTCGGCGCGGCACGCTCGCCGGCCTTCTCGCGCACTACAGCGAGGAAGAGCCACGCGGCGAATTTGTCCTCGTCGTCGCAGGCGCAGAGGGCGAAGCGCCGGAAAGTGTGCCGCAGGAGACGCCGCAGGAGCTTGTCGTGCAGTTCATGGAAGAGGGCAGGACGAAGAAGGAAGCCATGCGCGAAGCCGCGAGACGCCTTCATCTGAGCCGCCGCGACGTGTATCAGGCCTTGCTGGAAAAGTGAAGGCAGGAAAAGCAGACTGCCCTTGGCTGAAAGGTCAGCCAGGGGCAGCCTGCTTTTCTTGTCTCGCACATGGTATTGCGCCGCCAAGGCTCGTGGCGAGGTTCGGGCGGAAAGAATTTTTCGCCGAGAACATCGTGACCAGGAAATATTGGTGACAAATGAAGTCTTTTTCTATATAATGGGGAGAAGCTGAACGGAGGAACATGATTGATGGAGAATGTGATTCGCATACAGGGCGCTCGCGCCCACAACCTGAAGAATATCGACGTGGAGATTCCGCGCGACAAGCTCGTCGTCGTCACGGGGCTTTCGGGATCGGGCAAGTCCTCTCTCGCCTTTGATACGATCTACGCCGAGGGGCAGAGGCGCTATGTGGAGTCGCTGTCGTCCTATGCGAGGCAGTTCCTCGGTCAGATGGACAAGCCCGACGTCGACAACATCGAGGGGCTTTCGCCGGCGATTTCCATCGACCAGAAGACGACGAGCCGCAACCCGCGCTCGACGGTCGGCACGGTGACGGAGATCTACGACTACATGCGCTTGATGTTCGCGCGCGCCGGCCGCCCGCATTGTCCGAAGTGCGGCAAGCCCATTGCGCAGCAGACGGTCGATCAGATGATGGACAAGCTTGAGGCCTTGCCCGAGCGCACGAAGCTCCTCGTCATGGCGCAGATCGTGCGCGGCAAGAAGGGCGAGCACAAGAGGGTTCTCGACCGCATTCGCCGCGAGGGCTATGTGCGCGTGCGCATCGACGGCGAGGTCATCGACCTTGGTGAAGAGATCCGCCTTGACAAGGCGAAGAAGCATACGATCGAGGTCGTCGTCGACCGCCTCGTCGTGCGAGAAGGCATGGAGCAGCGGCTCGCCGATTCCTTGGAGACGGCTCTGAAGATGGGCGAGGGCGTCGTCTACGTGCAGATCATCGACGGCGAGCTTCTGATGTTCAGCGAGAACTTCGCGTGCATCGACTGCGGCATCAGCCTGCCCGAGATCACGCCGCGCATGTTCTCGTTCAACAGCCCCTACGGCGCATGCCCGACGTGCAGCGGCCTCGGCAGCAACATGGAGTTTGACCTGGAACTCGTCGTGCCCGACGATTCGCTGTCGCTTGCCGAGGGAGTCTTCGCGCCGCTTTCCAAGAACCTCAACACATACGCGAACTGCCAGATGGAGGCCGTTCTCAAGCATTACGGCTATACGGTCGACACGCCGTTTCGCGACTTGGACAAGAAGGTGCAGGAGCTTCTTCTCTATGGCACGGGCGAGGAGAAGTTCGAATTCGGCTATGAGAACATGTTCGGCGAGTACAAGCTGCACCATTCGCCCTTCGAGGGCGTCATGCCGATGCTTGCGCGGCGCTACCGTGAGACGGATACGGACGCGATGCGCGAGGACTACGAGAACTACATGACGATCACGCCGTGTCCTGCGTGCCATGGCGCACGTCTTCGTCCCGAGGTGCTTTCCGTCAAGGTCGGCGGCAAGAACATCGCCGAGGTCACGGCGCTGACGATTCGAGAATGCGATGAATTCTTCTCCAAGCTTTCGCTTTCGGAGCGCGAGGCGAAGATCGCCGCGCAGATCTTGAAGGAGATCCACGCGCGTCTCGGCTTCCTCTTGAACGTCGGGCTTGACTATCTGACGCTCTCGCGTGCGGCAGGGACGCTCTCGGGCGGCGAGGCGCAGCGCATACGGCTGGCGACGCAGATCGGCTCGGGACTCATGGGCGTGCTCTACATCCTCGACGAGCCGAGCATAGGACTCCATCAGCGCGACAATAATCGCCTCTTGGCGGCGTTGCAGCATCTCCGCGATCTCGGCAACACGCTCATCGTCGTCGAGCATGACGAGGACACGATGTACGCCGCCGACCATATCATCGACATCGGCCCCGGTGCAGGAGCCGCTGGCGGGCGCGTTGTCGCCGAGGGCACGGCGGAAGAGATCAAGAAGGTCGCCGCTTCCGTCACGGGGCAGTACCTCGCGCGGAAGAAGTTCATCCCCGTACCGAGCCGCCGCCGGACGGGCACGGGCAACTTCATCGAGATCGTCGGCGCGGCGGCGAACAACCTCAAGAACCTGCGCGTGAAGTTCCCCTTGGGCGAGCTGATCCTCGTTACGGGCGTTTCCGGCTCGGGCAAGTCGACGCTCGTCAACGAGATCCTCTACAAGGGCGTCGCCTCAAGGCTCTACCATGCGAAGGGGAAGCCCGGCAAGCACAAGAAGATTCTGGGCCTTGAGCACGTCGACAAGATCATCGACATCGACCAGCAGCCGATCGGGCGTACGCCGCGCTCGAACCCTGCGACGTACACGGGCGTATTCGACGCCATCCGCCAGCTTTTCAGCCAGACGACGGAGGCGAAGATGCGCGGCTACAAGCCCGGGCGCTTCAGCTTCAACGTCAAGGGCGGACGCTGCGAGGCGTGCCGCGGCGACGGCATCATCAAGATCGAGATGCACTTTTTGCCCGACGTCTATGTGCCGTGCGAGGTCTGCAAAGGGGCGCGGTACAATCGCGAGACGCTTGAGGTGCGCTACAAGGGAAAGACGATCGCCGACGTGCTCGCCATGACGGTTGACGAAGCTGTGGAGTTCTTCAAGAACATTCCGCGCATCGAGACGAAACTCAAGGTCATCCAAGACGTCGGACTCGGCTACATCAAACTCGGGCAGAGCGCGACGACGCTCTCGGGCGGCGAGGCGCAGCGCGTGAAGCTCGCGACGGAGCTGGCACGCCGCTCGACGGGGCGCACGCTCTACATCCTCGACGAGCCGACGACGGGACTTCATACCGCCGACATCGCGAAGCTCCTCGGCATCCTGCACCGCCTCGTCGACGGCGGCGACACGGTCATCGTCATCGAGCACAATCTTGACGTCATCAAGACGGCCGATCACATCATCGATCTCGGCCCCGAGGGCGGCTCGGGCGGCGGCACGATCGTCGCCGAAGGCCGTCCCGAGGACATCGTGAAGGTCAAGGCCTCGTATACAGGGAAGTTTTTGAAGCCGTTGTTGGAAGAGAATTTTGAGAGGGATGCGAAATGAACCGATTGAAGAAAAAGGATTTTTTGACTCTGGGATTTATGATGTTCTCCGTCTTTTTCGGGGCGGGCAACCTCATCTTTCCGCCCGCCTTGGGACAGGCGGCGGGAGAGAACACCGTTCTCGCCATGCTGGGCTTCATGACGACGGGCGTCGGCCTGCCGCTTTTGGGCATCATGGCGATCGCGATCGCGGGCGGCGAGTATGTGCCGCTCCTGAAGAGGCGCACGTTCCCTTGGTTTGCGACGGCGCTGCTCGTCATCCTTTATCTCATCATCGGCCCTCTGTTCGCCATGCCGAGGACGGGCGCCGTATCCTTCGAGATCGGCATCCGGCCCTTCCTTGACACGGGCGATCTCACGATTCCGCAGGTCGTCTATACGGCGCTTTTCTTCGGCGCGTCGTACTACCTGTCGCTCAACCCGAACAAGCTCATCGACCGCGTGGGCAAGATGCTCACGCCCGCGCTGCTCATCGTGCTCGTGATCCTCTTCTTGCGCACATTCTGGGCGCCGATGGGCGCGGTGCTCGCTCCGACGGGCGCCTACATCGAAGCGCCGTACGCGCAGGGATTCCAAGACGGCTATCAGACGATGGATCTCCTCGCGACCATCGCCATCGGCGCGCTCGTCGTCAATGCCGTGCGCTACCGCGGCGTGACCGATGAGCGTTCCGTCGGCAAAGCGTGCCTCGCGGCGGGCTTCATCACGGTCTTCCTCATGGCCTGCGTTTATGGCTCTCTGGCCTACCTCGGCGCGACGAGCGCGACGGTCTTGGGACACTCGGAGAACGGCGGACAGCTCCTCGCCGAGGCCGTGCGCATCTTCTTCGGTGCGGCGGGAAACGTGCTCCTTGCGCTCATCATCATTCTCGCGTGCATCACGACGTGCTGCGGCATCACGTCGAGCGCCGCGATGTTCTTCCACAAGCTCTTCAAGAAGAAGATTTCCTACGAGCGCCTGCTGCTCTTCTCCATCCTCTTCAGCTTCGGCGCGTCGAACATCGGCCTCACGCAGATCATCGCGCTCGCCGTGCCGTTCCTCGTGGCGATCTATCCGTTGGTCATCGTCTTTGTGCTCCTCTCGCTCTTCGACCGCTTCATCGGCTGGCGAAAGAGCATCTACCAGGGCGCCATGCTCGTCACGCTCGCCTTCTCGCTGACGGACGCGATGCATGCCGCAGGCTTCGGGCCTGCCGCGCTCTACGAAATGCTTTCCGCGCATGTCCCGTTCTACGGCGTCATGATGGGCTGGGTCTGCCCGGCAGTCGCCGGCGCATTCCTGGGATTTTTCATCTCGCTCGGGCAGAAGGCGCCGGAAGTCAAGGAAGCGTAGCTTCGCGCCGTACAAGACGATTCGCATAGAGAGACAGCCTGACGGGCATTCCGTCAGGCTGTCTCTTTATGCTATAATGGAAGGAAAGAGGGGAGGAGAGCCGTCTTTGAAGAAAGTGTCTTTGGCAGAGCTGCTCAAAGGGATGCGGGCGGCGTCGTATGAAGAGCAGTACAGTTCCATTATGAAACTGCTTGAAGATGGGCGCATCAAGCCGCTGAAACGATCCGGCACGAATGGCAAGAAGCCGGCGCTTCATTTGGCATATTGGCTGGCGGAAGAAGAGACGGATTATGCGCCGTACCGGGAGGAACTGCTTTACTGTACGATGCCACGCTTCTCGGTGGACTATTATCTGCGCCACCTCGACGTGTATGAGAAGGAGCGTACAGCGGTGCGCGCCCTGCAGGATTTTTTGCAGCTGCACGGCGAGAAGCTGCGGCAGCAGGTTTCCTTCAACGAGCGAAGCTTCCAGATCTGGGGAAAGGAGAAGTTCCTGCTGCAAGGCGCGGGAAAGACCGTATTGAAGCACTGCGGCTTCGATGCAGCGCTTCTCAACTGCTACGAGACGGCGGAGCCTTTTTCCTGCTATGCGCATGAGAGAAGGACGCCGCAGAAGATTCTCGTCATCGAGAACAAGGATACATTCTTCAGCATGCGCTGCCATCTGCTCGGAGGCGCTTCTGCCATTTTGGGAGAGACGTTCGGCACGCTCGTCTACGGCGCGGGAAAGCGCGTTCTCAGCAGCTTTCGCGATTTCTCCGTCAGCGCGGAGCCTTACATGAAGGAGCGGGCGAACGAACTCCTTTACTTCGGCGATCTCGACTACGAGGGCGTCGGCATATACGAGAATCTTGCCGCTTCGCTTGCGCCGCAATGGGAAATCAAGCCGTTCGCTGCAGCCTATCGTGCCATGCTCGCCAAAGGGGCCGGCGTCGCGCTTCCACGGACAAAGGAGAAGCAAAATCGGCATATCACGGGCGCTTTTTTCGCATGTTTTCCGGCGGCGGACGTTCTCGCCATGAGGAAGATTTTGGAGGCGGGGCGCTACATTCCGCAGGAGATTCTGAATCTGGAGGATTTTTAGTGCGATGCGGTACGATTTTCTCAAGGCTTTTCCCAAGCGCATGAAGACGGTGGGGCTTCACGCCCTGCTCTTCGCAAACAGCAGCCAGAAGTCGCTGTGGAAGGAGTGCGGCTTCGAGACTTTGGCGGAGCAGATGAATATGATCTTTGCCGTACTGCTCTACATCATGGAGCAGTCGCTGAAGGAAGAAGCCTGCACGATGGACGATATCGCTGTCTTTGCCGATGCGGTCAACGCAGAGCATTTCCGCAAGGACATGTCGTTTGACGAATGCCGGGCGCTCGCCGACTTCATCGTCAACGTCGTCCTCTCCAACGAGGGACGCGCCATGTACTTCACGGGCTACGACTTCGAGCAGGGCGCTTTCGAGCAGCTTCATATCAGCTATGTGGCGAACCGCATCGTCTACATCGACCGAGAGGTGCGGCGAACCTCTTATCATCTGACGGATGACGGCTATAATCTTTTGCTGGGCACGCTGGAAGTCGAGAGCAACCTGAAGCTGACGATTCAGGAACTGATCTTCCAGATGCATCTGGAGAAGCAGAGCTATGACAAGGCGCTCGACGACATCAAGAACGTTTTCAACCTCATGCAGATCCAACTGCAGAAGATTCGCGAGGCGATGCTGCGCATCCGCCGCAACGTGCTCGATTACCGCGTCGGCGACTACGAGAGGCTTCTGCGCGACGATATGGCGACGATCGATGAGACGAAGGAGAAGTTCCGCCGCTACCGCGACCTCGTGCAGTCGCGCGTGCGCGAGATGGAGGCGGGGCAGGTGGACGTCCGTTCCCTCTTGCCGGAAGACGAGGAGAAGCTGCGGCATCTGCGCGAGATCGAGCGCTATCTGAGCCGCGTCATCGACGAGCATCAGCGCATCTTGGGCAGCCATTTCGATCTGAAGGCGCTCTACACGTCGGAGCTGGAGAAGATGGCGGAGATGTCGCTCGTGCGGCGCTTCAGTCTGCGCACGGAACTGTTCGACAAGGCGCTGAAAAATCCTGCGGCGCTCGGCAGGCTCGACGCTTTTTTGGCGCCGCTCTTCAACCGTGCGCCGGCGAAGATCTTCAACCTGCGCAAGATCACCGAGGAGCAGCGCATGCGTCAAGCGTCAGAAGAGGAAATGACGACGGAGGACATGGACTTTGATGAGACGGCTTGGCGCGAGGAGCAGGAGCGCCTGCAGCAGGAAAAGCTCGCAAAGTATGAGGCCTGCCTCGCCTTTTTGCTCGAAACGGCAGCGGAGCGCGGCACGGTGAGATTGTCGGCGCTTCTCGAGGCGGTGCAGGCGGACGAGGCGAAGCGAGCGGCGCTCCTTCCGGACGTTCGCATCTTCAAGGAGGTCATGGTCGAGCTTTTGAAGACAGCTGTCATCGACGTCGAGGCGCTGCGGGAAGAAAAGGCGTCCTACATCCGCGAGGAGGCGAAGGGTTTTTGCTTGGGCGCGATGGCGCTCGACCTCTTGGCGGAGCATCGCGCTTGGGGGCGAATCCGAGAAGTCGAAGCGCGAAAGCTTTACGAGGAGGAGCCTGTCGTTTTTCACGGCGTGCCGGACGGCGCGGGCGGCGAGTGCGTCGTGCGCTGCTCGGAGGTGGTTCTGCGCGTGCGAAAGGAGAAGGAAGATGGCGTATGAAGCGGAAGAGGTGCGGCTCAGTCAGGAGATTTTCTATCATCTCCTTGAGCATCATGAGCTGCGCGAAGCGGAGACGCGCGAACTTTATCGCGCCTATACGGAATCCGCGCCCGTGCAGGAGATGGTCAAGGCGCAGGGAAGGATTGCGGCGAGCCGCGTGAAGCGCTACGGCGATGTCGTCTACCTGATTCCCGAGGCAGACAACCACTTTCTCGGCTACTCGCGTGCGCATCTCAAGAAGGAGCTTTGCCGCAGCAATGCGACGGACAAGGACTACTGCCTCGCGCAGTTTTCCATCCTCGTGCTCCTTCTGGAATTTTACGACGGACGGGGGACGAGCAGCAAGACGCGCGACTACATGCGCGTCGGCGAATGGCAGAACTCCATCTCGCTGCACTTGCAGGAGGGCACAGATCTTACGGTCGAGGAGCAGGAGGCGCAGGGACTTTCCTATCAGGACATGCTTGAGGCGTATGAATCCCTGCGCTCCGATGATCGCGGCACGCGCCAGAAGACGACGAAGGAGGGCTTCCTCTATGGCGTCCTGCGCTTTTTGCAGGCGCAGGGACTCGTCGAATATGTGGAGCAGGACGAGATGATCAAGACGCGGCGCAAGCTCGATCATTTCATGGATTGGAATTTGCTCAATGAGAACAACTATTCGCGCGTTCTCAAGGTGCTGGGGGTGAAAGGCGATGAGCAAGATCCGCGCGGTGCGGCTGATCAACATCAATTACAACCATGACGCGAACCGCATCAGCGATGAGACGATGCACTTCAACGGGGAGAGCGTCTTGATTTCCCTGCAGAACGGCGGCGGCAAGTCCGTCCTCGTGCAGATGCTCTGTGCCCCCTTCGTGCAGAAGCGTTTCCGGAGCTTCAAGGAGCGGCCTTTCGCCCGCTACTTCCGCACGCCGCAGCCGTCCTTCATCCTCGTGGAATGGCAGCTTGAGCAGGGCGGCGGCTGTTTGCTGACGGGCATGATGGTGCGCAAGAGCCAAGAACTCGATGCGGGCGAAGAGCTTGAAATCATCAACTTCCTCAGCGAGTACAGGGCGCCGTGCACGCGGGACATCCATCATTTGCCCGTCTTGGAGAAGACGCGCACGGAGCTGCGCCTCAAGAGCTACGCCGCCTGCCGCCAGATTTTTGAAGGCTTTCGCCGCGAGCCGGACAAGAAGTTCCTGAGCTACGACATGGGAAGCAGCGCACAGGCGAAGCAATATTTCACGAAGCTCATGGAGTACGGCATTGATTATCGCGAATGGCAGAACATCATCCGCAAGGTCAACGAGGAGGAATCGGGGCTTTCGAAGCTCTTCTCCGACTGCAGGGATGAGAAGAGCCTTGTCGAGAAGTGGTTTCTCGACGCCATCGAGAACAAGCTGAACAAAGAGCAGAACCGCATGAGCGAATTTCGCACGATCTTGGAAAAATATGTGCGCCTCTATCAGGGCAACCGAGCCAAGATCGAGCGCAGGGGGGAGATCCGGCGTTTCGAGGAGGAGGCGCAGAAGATCGAGGCGCAGGCCGAAGCGTATCAGGCGGTTTCTTTGGAGGCTGCAGCGGGGCGCAGCCGGCTTGTCTGCTATCGCAGGGAGATCGTGCGCCTCGGCGAGAAAGCCGCCAGGGAAACCGTGCGCGAGACGGAGAAGCTGGAGGCGCTCGAAGGGGAGATCCGCCTGCTCGAGTATCAGCGCTGCTCAGCGCAGCACTACGCCGAGGCCGATGCGCTGGAAGCCTTGAAGGCGCGTTTTGACGCTTTGCAGGCGAGCATGACCGCTTGGGAGGAGAAGCGTGCGGCTTGGCAGGAACGATGCCATGTGCTGCGGCTTGCCCAAAGTCAGGAACGGCTTTCCAAGGAGCAGTCGGAGCTGGAGAAGATCGTGCAGTCCTTGGACGTCTGCCGCCGCGAAGATCAAGAGCTTGAGCCGGAGCGCGACTATCTCGGCTATCTGCTGCGCCTGCACTACGAAGGACAGATGGAAGAGGAGGAGCGGCGCATGAAGCGGGCACAGGCGCAGCTTGCCGCTCTCGCCGCGCGTGAGGCGAAGGATCGGCGAGAGGCGGAGGAGGCGGAGCGCGAGCGCGTGCAGCGGGCGCAGGAAGAGGGGGCGCTTCGTGCGGCGACGGAGCTTTACGGCCGCCTCGAAGACCTCTATGCCGAGCGCTGGCAGGCGTCTCTCGTGCGCAATATCGTCGGCGAGTATGAGCCGGGGAGACTGGAAGCGCTGGCGCAGGATCTCGACGACGCCGCGCGTGCCTGCGCGGAAAAGGAGCGCACCAAAAAGGAGCGCAGAGCCGTCATAGGCACGGAGATCGTGCGCATGGAACGCGAGTCGGAGCAGCTTCGCCAACGGGAGGCAAAAAAGAGAGCGGCGCTTGGCAAAGAGCACGAGAGCTTGCAGGCCTATGAGGAGGAAATCGCCTATCGCAGACGGGCGCTCAAGTATCTCGAACTGCATCCTGCGCAGGCGGCGCTTTTCGATGGAGAGAGACTCCTGAAAGCGGCCGAAGGCAAGCTGCGGGAAATGAGCGAGATGCTGCAGAAGCTTACCGTGGAGGAGAAAGGCTGCAAGGATGAGCTGCAGAACCTTCGGACGGGGCGCAGCATCGCCCTGCCGCCGGGCCTGCGGCACGTGTTCGACACGCTCGGCATTCCCCTCGTTTACGGCATGGAATGGCTGAAGCGCAACGGGCTTTCGGAAGAGGAGAATCTGTCGCTCGTCGAGAAGAATCCGTTCCTGCCGTACGCGCTCATCTTGCCGGAAGCGCAGCTCTGCCGGCTGCAGCGGGAGCCGCCGACAGTCTTCACCGCCGCGCCCGTGCCCTTGCTGACGCGCGAGAGTCTGGCGCGAGAGGGCGAGTCTTCCGAACCGCTTGCCGGAAACGTCCGCTTCTACATGCTTTTCAACAAGAACCTCCTGAACGAGGAGAAGCTGCGGCGACTGTTGGAAGAGAAGGAAGCGGAATTGGCGCACCGGCGGGAGGAACGAACGAGGCGGCAGGAAGAGCACGAGGGCTATGTGAAGCTGCGCGATACATTGCGCGAGCAGAAGGTCACGGAGCAGCTTTACGAAGCCGTGCGCCAGGAGATCCGTGACATCGAGGAAGAATGCGCGGAGCTTGCTGCAGCCGTCATGCAGGCAAAGGAAAGCGTCTTGAACCTGCGGCGGGAGGAAAAGAGTCTCGAAGACGGGCTGCGCACATTGGAAAGGGAAGCGGCAAGGCGTGAACTGCAGACGGAAGAGCTGCGCGAGCTGACGGACGCCTACGGCAGATATTTGGAGGAGAAGGAGCAGCTGGCACGTTGCCGGGCGAGGCTGGCGGCGCTGCAGCAGAAGCGGGAGGAGCTGTGCGCCGAGTTGGAGCGGCTGGCGCTCGCAATTCGCACGCAGGAAAGGGGCAGGGAGGATTCCCGACGCCGCTTGGAAGAACTGCGGCAGGAGCACATTGCCTTCGCCGCTTACGAGGAGACGGCGAGACCCGCCGCTTTGCGAGATTCGGCGGGGGATTTCGGCGCACGCCTGGCACGCTATCAGGCAATCGGGCAGAAGGTTTCGCAGCGCGAGCAGGAGCTTGAGGCGCGGCAAAAGATCGCGGCGGAGCGCGTGCGCCAAGCCCAGAGGGATCTGCAGCGCATGGCGCACAAGTACGGCTTGACGCAGGACGCATGGCGTGAGGCTCTCTACAGCGAAGCGGAGGAAGAAGAGGCCGAAAGGGAGGCGGCAGCCTGCCTTGAGAAGCTGCGCGAAGAGGAGCGCAGGAAGAACGACGTCGACAAGTCGCTCGCTCTCTTAAAGCAGCGCATGGCACAAAACAAGCATGAGATGCGACGCATCTGTGCGAAGGAAGAGCCTCTGCCGCGAGAGGCGATTCCCGTACTCGACCATGAGGCGCGAAAGGCGGAGCTGCTGCTGCAGAAGCGCCGCACGGAAAAGGATCTGGCGGCATGGCAGGAGCGGCGGCAGGGATGCGAGAGCATCTTGACGGCCTTGGCGGAATACGAGGGGGAAGAGCCGCAGGAAGAAGCCGCCTTCGAGGAGGACTTCTCCCGCGCTGCCATGGCGCAGCTCCGCAGCTTCATGGGGAAGCTGCAGCAACTTTATCGGAGGGGCTGCGACGACAGGACGCGGGCGCGTGAGAAGCTGATGCAGGTTCTCAACGGTGCGGCGCGTCTCGAAGAGTTCCAGGAAGATTTCTTCCGCAAGCCGCTCGAAACCTTGCTCGCCTGCGCAGAAGACGCGTCGAAGGCGCTGCGCCAGCTTGCCGTCATACGTCAGTCGTATCGCGATCTCGTGGAAAAACTGCTCGTCGATATCGCCATGGTGAAAGAGGAGGAGCAGCAGATCGTCGCCCTTTTGCAGGATTATGTGCGCGAGGTTCATGCGCAGCTGGGCAAGATCGACAGCAATTCGAGCATCATGGTGCGCGGCCGCTCCATCAAGATGCTGCGCCTCGAACTGCCCGATTGGCTGGAAAACGAAGACGCCTATCGCAGCCGTATCGAGGAAAAGGTCGGGGAGCTTACGAGGCGCGGCGTCGACCTGCTCGAACGGGAGGACTCGCTGCACGATTTCATCGGCAAGCAGCTGACGACGAAGGGGCTTTACGACGATGTCATCGGCATCTCAAACATCCGCATCGAGATGTTCAAGATCGAGGAGCAGTACGAGCGTCGGATCACGTGGAGCGCGGTCGCGAGCAACTCGGGCGGCGAAGGATTCTTGTCCGCCTTCGTCATCCTCGCGAGCCTGCTCCACTATATGAGGCGCGACGAGACGGACATCTTCGCCGAGCGCAATGAAGGCAAGGTGCTCCTGATGGACAACCCCTTCGCACAGACGAACGCCTCGCATCTTCTGAAACCGCTGATGGAGGTGGCGAAGAAGAACAACACGCAGCTCATTTGCCTCACGGGGCTTGGCGGCGAATCCATCTACAATCGCTTCGACAACATCTATGTGCTCAATCTCGTCGATTCGAGACTGAACCGCGTCCGATACCTGAAGAGCCGCCAGATTGCAGGCAAGACGCCCGACGCCGCGCTTTCCCTCGCACGCATCGAGGTGGCGGCGGATGAGGGACGCATGGAATCGCTGTTTTGAGATGCAGAAAGAGAGCCGCCTGCAGCCGAGGCTTTCGGCTGCAGGCGGCTGTTCGCTTCATGCACGTGAGTATATGCTCGCGTTGGCGGCGAGCATGGACTTCTTCGGTTCATTCTTGCCAAGCGCAAGCGAGCGCGCTGCTCGCTCTAGCCCTTGAGTCCCGAGCCGGTCAGCGGCACGACGACGCGGTAATTGTCGGGCTTTGCCGTGCCGAAGATCTGCATGGCGCCGGCGAGGGCTGCGGCGCTCGTCGTTTCCACGTAGACGCCTCTGCGGCCGAGCATTCTCTTGCACTTCACGATGTCATCGTCCTCGACGATGAGGACATCGCCGCCGCTGTTCTTGACAGCGGCGAGCATGTCGTGCAGCCGCTTGGGCTGCTCGATGCGGATGGACTCGGCAATCGTCTCCGTCTTCGGGCTTTCCGGTATCTTGTTGAACGCCTCGTAGAGCGGTGCACAATTCTTGCTCTGCACGGGCATGAGGCGCGGCAGGCGGCCGATCTCGATGAAGCCGTAGTAAAGCCCCAGGAGCATCGTGCCGTTGCCGACGGGCAGGAAGATGTACTCGGGCACGCTCTCGCCGAGCTGCTCGTAGATCTCGTATGCCATCGCCTTCATGCCCTCGAAGAAGAGCGGGTTGTAGACGTGCGAGGCGTAGTAGGCGTCGCCGAGGTTTTCCTTGACCGCTTGGCATGCGCCCGTGCGGCCTCCTTCCGTCTTGACGATCCTCGCGCCGTAGGCGGCGATCTGACGCAGCTTGTCGGGCGACGTCTCCTTCGGCACGTAGACCGTGCAGTCGATGTCCGCCGCTGCCGCGTAGGCCGCGATGGAAGCGCCGGCATTGCCTGCCGAATCGAGAGCGATCTTCTCGATGCCGACGTGGTGGATCTCGTTGATCAGCGTGTAGGCGCCGCGATCCTTGAAGGAGCCGGTCGGCAGAAGGTTTTCCGTCTTCAGCAGGTATTCGATGCCGTCGATCTTGATGCTCAAAAGATCGGTGTGCATGTGCCCGATCGTGACGTCATGCACCGTCTCCTCGTTTGCCGCCTTGTTCAGATGGAACATGCCGCCGCATTCGCAGCGGTAGTTCATCGAGCTGATGGGATATTTCTTCTTGCACTTCTCGCAGTAAAAATACATGGAGCATCCCGCCTTCCGTATGATGATTCTTCGTCTGCCGGATATTTCTTCGTATGGATAGTATTCGCCTTTTCCCGCGCATTTCCTTTTCTCATGTGAATTTTTCCTGCCTTTCTTCTCTTTTTTCTAAGAGAAAAATAAGACTGATCCGGACTCCTTGGCGTGAAAATATGGTTGGCAAAGGAGAAAAAATGATGTATCATAATAGCACGTGAGAGGATTTGCATGACCCGTATCTTTTGTTGCATGGGCTGAGTCCCGATGGGAACAGAGACGAGGGAAAGAGTCCTTCTCTTTTCTTTTTCGGTGACAGCTTCGGCTTATTTTCGGGAGAGGATTATGACAAACAAGATTTATGCGCTGGTCGGGCCTCACGCCTCAGGCAAGACGGTGCTGATCGGCAAGCTCATGCAGCTCGGGATTCATTACATCCCGCTATATACGACCCGGACGCCGGGAAAGATTGATTCCGATGCAAAGTTTTACCGCTTTGTCAGCAAGGCGGAATTCTTCAAGCAGGACTTTGTCGTGCACGTCACTTACAAGGGCGACTATTACGGAATCTTGAAAAAGGACGTCCTCTCGGCGCTGCAGGAGCACAAGATCAGCCTCGTGATGCTTGAGGCGAACGGCGTCAAGCAGCTCGCACGCCTTCTGAAAGAAAATTTCGAGACGATCTTCCTCATGGTCGACTATGTGACGCTCGTCGAGCGCATGATTCGTCTCGGACATAAAAATAATGAAATAAAGTATCATTTGGAATATGCGGAAAACAACAGCGAGTTCGACAACTGGAAGGACGCCGCGCATGTCGTGAAGCTCAAGAGCGCGGCGGATCCGGGGACGGCGTTCGATCAGATTCTGGCCATCATGGGGCTGATGCAGCTCCTGCCGCCGGAAAAGCTCAAGGAATGCGTGCAATAAAGGGGCAGCCTGCAAGGGCTGCTTCTTTATTTCTCAGAGGAATTTATACTGTTGACAATTTATGTTTTATGGTTTTTGATTGACACGTTAAAAGCCTCATGTTATCATATAATAAAAATTTCATATGATTGAATTAGGTGTCTTTGGACTTAATAGGGAATTTGGTGCAAGCCAAAGCGGTCACGCCACTGTAACAGCGAGCGACTTTGCAGAAGAACGCACAGCGTTTTTAGTCACTGAGATCTTTCTTGGGAAGGCGCAAAGAAACGATGAACTGAAGCCAGGAGAACTGCCTGATTGACAATCGCCGATTGACCTGCGAGTGACGGGGATGGAGATTTTGTACACATGGATGTACTGTACCTGAGTTTATCAGGCAGGGCATCTTTGTGCAGCCTAGATTAAAGTCCGGTTCCTTGGTGGAAACGGACTTTTTGTATGGAGAAAAGCGGGAGGCGGGCTTCATTGCGAATGCACCGCTGCCCGTGCATAGAGTGCATAGAACCGTGTATAACGAGTATGAGAAATATGAGCAGAATCTAAATCCGAAGTTGGAAGAGAGACTTTTGTGGGAGGTGATTGCAGGAGCGAAAGACGATATGCGTTTGCTTGTATCCGGATCGACGGCGATCCGGCAGAATCTGTGAGAAGTTGTTTTGCAAGTTTAAGGAAGCGCTGATAAAATGAAGTCTTCCAGATTTGCACAGATGCGCTGCGCCTATCGAGGAGACAAACCGCAGGCGTAGCGGTGCTACGTCGAGGATTTGTCGACGACGAGAGGACAGCGCAGATGGGTGAAGATGGGTGGCTGAATTTATCAGTGATTCCTTAAGAAACGAGGTGTTTTTATGTTTCAGACGAAGCGGTACATGGTTTTCGCTGCTGCGGCTCTTCTGCTGATCGTCAGCATGATTTTCACGGCCTGCGGAGGCTCAGGAGATGGGAAAAAGGATGCGGCGCAGAATGACAAGCCCATTGAGATCACGGATGTAACAGGACAGAAGGTCACGCTGAAAAAGCCGGCAGAACGCGTCGTTGTGCAGTGGAGCGCTTCGGGCGGCGCGTTTATGACGATGGCGGCTCTGACAGGCAAGGATGTTGCCCACATTATCGTTGGAATCGATCCGTCCTTGAGCAAATATCGCACCGATATGTGGAATCATTTCAAGACAGAGCTTCCGGAATTGGAAAAGATTCCTCTGATCGGCGCGGTGAATGAAAAAAACTTCGATACGGAAAAGGTGATTTCTCTGAATCCCGATGTCATCTTTATCCCGCTGTACATGAAAGATCAGTACGAATCCGATGTGAAGCCGAAGATTGATGCGGCCGGAATACCGACCATCTATATCGACTATCATGCGGAGAAGCTTGAAAACCACCAGCGTTCTATTGAAGCCATCGGCAAGGCGTTGGGCAAGGAGGAGCGCGCGGAAGAACTCAAAAAGTTTTATACGGAGCATGTGACAAAGGTCGCTGATCGCATCCATAAGATCAACAAGCCGAAGCCGACGGTCTATATTGAGACGGGCAACGAAGGGCCGGAAGGATTTGGCACTTCGTACAGCGGCAAGGTTGCATGGGGCGCTTTGGCAACGGCGTGCGGCGCTGATCTCATTACAAAAGATGTAGTTGAGTCGGCAGGTCCTGTCAATCCGGAATTTATTCTGGAAAAGGATCCCGACATCATCATGATCATGGGATCCTATTGGCCGAAGAAGGCTACTGCCATGCGCCTCGGATTTGAAGCAACTGAAGAGCATTCGCAGGAACTTTTGAAAGCGTTCACACAGCGCGATGGCTGGAATCAGCTGAAAGCGGTCAAGAACAAGCAGATCTATTCGGCTCATCATGGATTGCCGCGCGAGGTCTATGACTGCGCTGTATTTGAATATTTGGCAAAGACGTATTATCCTGAGGAGTTCGCAGATGTCGATCCGGAAGGCACGCTCAAGGAATTCTACGAAAAATTCCTTCCGTTCTCCTATGGCGGAATTTGGTTCATGCAGTTGAAGTAAGGAAGCGCTGATAAAATGAGGTCGCCCAGATTTGCACAGATGCGCTGTATCT
>CAJPRR010000011.1 GCA_905373085.1 uncultured Selenomonas sp. | reverse complement strand
GATCAGCCATCTCTTGCTCGCCGAGAATGCGACGGTCACGGTCTGTCACTCGCACACGGAAGATCTCGCCGCTGTCGCACGCGAGGCGGACATCCTCGTCGCTGCCGTCGGCAAGCCGCGCTTCGTGACGGCGGATATGGTGAAGCTCGGCGCGACGGTCGTCGACGTCGGCATCAACCGCATCGCCGAGAAGAAGCTTGTCGGCGACGTCGATTTTGACGCCGTGAAGGAAGTCGCGGGCGCGATCACGCCCGTGCCCGGCGGCGTCGGACTTCTGACCATCGCCACGCTCATGGCGAATACCGTGCAGGCGGCGAAGATGCGGTTGGAAAAGTGAGGAGGAGCAGCCATGAAATCTGATGTGGAAATCGCACAGGCGGCGAGGATGAAGCCGATCGAGGAGATCGCCGTGAAGCTTGGTCTTACGCTTGACGACTTGGAGTTTTACGGCAAATATAAGGCTAAGGTCACGCTCGATGCTTGGCAGCGCGTCAAGGACAGACCGAACGGCAAGCTCGTCCTCTGCACGGCGATCAACCCGACGCCGGCGGGCGAGGGCAAGACGACGACGAGCGTCGGGCTGGCCGATGCGCTTTCTCGCCGAGGCCGCAAGGCGGCGGCGGCGCTTCGTGAACCGTCGATGGGGCCGTGCTTCGGCATGAAGGGCGGCGCGGCGGGCGGCGGCTATGCGCAGGTCGTGCCGATGGAGGACATCAACCTGCATTTCACGGGAGACTTTCACGCCATCACGACGGCGCACAACCTCCTCGCCGCCATCATCGACAACCATATCCAGCAGGGCAATGTTCTCGATCTCGACGTGCGCCGCATCACATGGAAGCGCGTCCTCGACCTCAACGACCGCGCACTGCGCCACGTCATCATCGGCATGGGCGGCAAGGCGCATGGCGTGCCGCGTGAGACGGGTTTCGACATCACGGTGGCGTCGGAGATGATGGCGATCCTCTGTCTCTCGCGCGACCTCATGGACATGAAGGAGCGTCTCGGACGCATCGTCATCGGTTACACGCGCTCGGGCAGAGCTGTGCGTGCCGACGAGCTCGGCGCGACGGGCGCACTGACGCTGCTCTTCAAGGATGCGATCAAGCCGAACCTCGTGCAGACGCTCGAAGGCACGCCCGTCTTCATCCACGGCGGTCCTTTTGCCAACATCGCGCACGGCTGCAACAGCATCATGGCGACGAAGTTCGCGTTGAAGTTCGCCGACGTCGTCGTGACGGAGGCGGGGTTCGGCGCCGACCTCGGTGCGGAGAAGTTCCTCGACATTAAGTGCCGCTTTGCGGGGATTTCGCCCGACGCTGTCGTCATCGTCGCGACGGTGCGTGCGCTCAAGATGCACGGCGGACTCTCCAAGAAGGAATTGGAGAAGGTTGACATGACGGCGCTCAAAAAGGGCATGGCGAATCTCGCCAAGCACATCGAGAACGTGCAGAAGTTCGGTTTGCCCGCCGTCGTCGCCGTCAACGCCTTCCCGACCGATACGTCCGAAGAGCTTGATTTCGTGCGCCGCGAGTGCGAGACGCTCGGCGCTGAGGTTGCGCTGTCCGAAGTCTGGGCGAAGGGCGGCGAGGGCGGCGAGGCGCTTGCCGAGAAGGTCGAGGCGGCGCTTCAAAAGAAGGCAGACTTTCGCTATATCTACGATGAGAAGGAGACGGTCCCTGAAAAAATCGGCAAGATTGCGCGTGAGATTTACGGTGCGGCGGGCGTCGACTTCACGAAGGAAGCGCAAAGAGAGCTTGAGGAATTGGAAGCGCTGGGCTTCGACAAGATGCCCGTGTGCATGGCGAAGACGCAGTATTCGCTTTCCGACGACGCCGCGCTTCTCGGCAGGCCTGAGGGCTTTCGCATCACGGTGCGTGAGCTTCGTCTCGCGGCGGGTGCGGGTTTCGTCGTCGCCCTGACGGGCAGCATCCTCACGATGCCGGGGCTTCCCAAGCATCCGGCGGCAATGGATATGGACATCACGGAAGACGGCAGAATCACGGGATTGTTCTGAACAGAGGTTTTGAGGAATGGCAGGTGTTCTTATGAGCAAAGTGTCGCTTGAACTTGTGCCGCGCGACGAGGCGGCGCTGCGTGAAGAACTCGCGCAGACGAAAAAATATGAGGGAAAGATCGATCTCATCAACGTCCCCGACCTCCTGCGACTTCCCGTGCGCAGTTGGGAGGGCGCGGCGATTGCGGGCGAGACTTTCCCCGCTGTGCCGCACATCCGCGCCATGGACATCGACATCACGAAGCCGCTGCCCATGGCGGACTACCTGCGCGAACATGCGATCCGAGAAGTCCTCGTCATCGAGGGAGATGCACCGCAGAACATGGCGCACACCGTCTATCCGACGGAGAGCATCGACGTCATACGGAAGTTCCGCGAGGAAATGCCCGAGATTCGAGTCTTTGCGGGCATCGACCAGTATCGCGGCAGCATGAGGCAGGAAGATTACCGCATCCGCCGCAAACTGCAGGCGGGCGCTGTCGGCTTCTTCACACAGCCGTTTTTCGATCGCCGCTTCCTCGCGATGTATGCGGACATGCTCGAAGGCATCGAGGTTTACTGGGGTCTCTCGCCCGTGACCTCGCAGCGCTCTGAGAGCTATTGGGAGACGAAGAACCAGGTCGTGTTCCCGAAGGACTTCGAACCGACGCTTGCATGGAGCATCGCGTTCGCGCGTGATGTTCTGGCAGAAGCGCGGACAAAGGGCGAACACGTCTATCTCATGCCGATTCGCACGGGGATTGACGAGTATCTGGGCGGCATATTTGCCGAAGGATAGAGGGTGTGTCAGAAAACTGATTCTTTGTTTTTTAATGCAGAGGAGGGGCATTGGAATGTACAGAATCTTAAAGAAGCAAGAGTTGTCACCGGGCATCCTTGAGTACGATATCGAGGCGCCCCGCGTGGCGAAGAAGGCTCTGCCGGGGCAGTTCATCGTCCTGCGCGTCAATGAGGAAGGCGAGCGTGTACCGCTGACGATCGCCGACTTCGACCGCGAAAGGGGAATCGTCACGATCCTCTTCCAGGTCGTCGGCGCATCGACCGATCTTCTCGCATCTCTCAAGGAGGGCGATTCCATTCTTGACTTTGTCGGCCCTCTGGGGCAGCCGTCGGAGCTTTCCGATCACATGGGAACCGTCGTTTTCGTCGGCGGCGGCATCGGCGTCGCCCCCGTCTACCCGATCGCACGCGCGGCGCATGAACTTGGCAACAAGGTCATCTCGATTCTCGGCGCGAAGACGAAGGACATCCTCATCTTTGAAGAGCGCATGAGGGCGATTTCCGACGAGGTTCTGATCACGACGGACGACGGCTCCTACGGCATCAAGGGGTTCGTCACGAACGCCATCGAAGAACTCGTGAAGCGCGGCGAGAAGATCGACCAGGTCACGGCGATCGGCCCGGGTGTCATGATGAAGAGCGTCGCCGAAGCCACGCGCCCTTACGGCATCAAGACCATCGTGAGCCTCAATCCCATCATGGTTGACGGTACGGGCATGTGCGGCGGCTGTCGCGTGCAGGTGGGCGAGGAGACGAAGTTCGCCTGCGTCGACGGCCCTGAGTTCGACGGTCATCTCGTCGATTTCCAAGGATTGATGGCGCGCGGCAGGATGTACCGCACGCAGGAAGCGAAGGAGAAGGATCACATCTGCAACATCGGCTTGGGGAGGAATTGACATGGCGTTGGTGCTGGAAAAACATAAGATGCCTGAGCAAGACCCGAAGGTTCGCGCCCACAACTTTGAAGAAGTGGCGTTGGGCTACGATGAGGAAACGGCGATCGCCGAGGCCGAACGCTGTCTCAACTGCAAGGTGCCGCAGTGCCGCAAGGGCTGTCCCGTGTCCGTGCGCATCCCCGAGTTCATCCAGAAGATCAAGGCGCACGATTTTGCGGCGGCGATCGACATCATCAAGGGGGACAATGCGCTGCCCGCTGTCTGCGGCCGCGTCTGCCCGCAGGAGAACCAGTGCGAGAAGTTCTGCATCCTCGGCAAGCGCGGCGAGCCTGTCGGCATCGGCAGGCTTGAGCGCTTCGCGGCGGACTGGCAGCTCGCGCAGGAAGAAGAGGTCAAGCCCGTCGAGTTCGCCCCGGACGCACAGAAGGTCGCGATCATCGGCGCTGGCCCTGCGGGACTTTCGTGCGCCGGCGATCTCGCGAAAAAGGGCTACCGCGTGACGATCTTCGAGGCGCTGCATGTTGCGGGCGGCGTGCTCTCCTACGGCATCCCAGAGTTTCGCCTGCCGAAGGACGGCGTCGTGCAGAAGGAAGTCGAAAACCTCAGAAAGCTCGGCGTGACGATCGAGCTGAATTCCGTCGTCGGCAGGCTCTATACGATCGACGAACTCATGGAAGAAGAGGGATTCGACGCCGTCTTCGTCGGCACGGGCGCGGGCTTGCCGCATTTCATGAACATTCCCGGCGAAAACCTCAACGGCGTCTATTCCGCCAACGAGTTCCTGACGCGCTGCAACCTCATGAAGGCATACCGCTTCCCCGATTTTGCGACGCCGATCCACGTCGGCAGGGGCGTTGCCGTCGTCGGCGGCGGCAACGTCGCCATGGACGCGGCGCGCACGGCTCTGCGGCTCGGCGCGGAGAAAGTCTACATCGTCTACCGCCGCAGCGAGGAAGAACTGCCCGCAAGGCGCGAGGAAGTGCACCACGCGAAGGAGGAGGGCATCGACTTCCGCTTGCTGAACAATCCCGTCGAAATCTTGGGCAACGAAGACGGCTGGGTCAAGGCGATCCGCTGCATCAAGATGGAGCTTGGCGAGCCGGACGATTCGGGACGCCGCCGTCCCGTGCCCATTGAAGGCTCGGAGTTCGATCTTCCCGTCGATACGGTCATCATGTCCATCGGCACGGGGCCGAATCCCATCGTCGCGACGACGACGCCCGGCATGGATACGACGAAGCGCGGCAACATCGTCGCTGACGAGGAGACGGGCGCTACGACGAAGGAAGGCGTGTTCGCGGGCGGCGACATCGTGACGGGCGCGGCGACCGTCATCCTGGCGATGGGAGCGGGCAAGAAGGCGGCTGCCGCCATCGACGAGTATCTGCAGAAGAAAAAGAACGCCTGAGCTTCGAAGAAGACCGAAGCGGCAGGCGTGTCCGAGGGACGCGGGAAGGCAGCGTCCCTCGGCGTGTGTACGGCGCGGCAGTGCCGCAGAAAGTGTTTTGCGAGGTGATCGCCATGATGAACTATATCGCGATTGATTTTGAAACGGCGACGGGCAGCATGAACTCCGCCTGCAGCGTGGCTACCGTAGAGGTGCGGGACGGACAGCTAAAGGAAGGGTGGACGACGCTCATTCAGCCGCCCGGACTTCGCTTCGACAGCTTCAACATTGGCATCCACGGCATAAGCCCTAAGGATGTGGCAGATGCGCCGACCTTCGCCGAGGTCTGGGAAGAGCTGAAGGAGCGCCTTGCCGGCAAGATCGTCGTCGCGCACAATGCGTCCTTCGACATGGGCGTGCTCAAGGCGTCGCTCCTTGCCAATCGCCTGCAGGCGCCGGATTTTCGCACATGCTGCACCGTGCGCATCGCACGCAAAGTCTGGCCCGGTCTTGACGATCACAAGCTCAATACCGTAGGCGCACACCTCAATATCAATTTTCGCCACCACCGCGCCTTGGACGATGCCAGAACATGCGCCGCCATCCCTCTTTTCGCAGGTATGGAAACGGGCGCCGACGACATAGAAGAGCTTGCACAGAAAATCGGCGTAAGGATCGGCCATTTCGGCGTGTGAGCAAGCATAGAAAATAGGCGACAGATACTTTCTTGCAAAGTTGTCTTGTTGCCTATTTTCAAGCCTTTAATAAAATAGAAAAAGGTGCAGGAACGATGCGACAATTAAACTTGCAATCTTCCCCTGAATTGAGTATTCATAAAAAATCGTTGACAAAATTAAAATGCCGTGTTAAAATTAGACGGAGTATAGTCATAAAAATTAAACATGGTAGGAAACAGGTGTCGCAAGACTTAATAGGAAATCCGGTACAAGCTGGAGCGATCCCGCCACTGTAAGAGGAGTCCGCCAAAAAATACCACTGGGAAGTTTTCTGGGAAGGTTTGGATGGGCGATGAATCTGAGCTAGGAGAACTGCCTGTTTTAACATCACCGTCGGCTTTGAGGAGATATTCTCGAAGTCGGTATCTGCGAGCGATGGGTAGGGGATTTCGTCTATGAGTTTCGGGATAGAGCTACCTTCGGTGCAGTTTTATGTGCTGTTTTTTTCTTTTCCGAGAAAAATTCCAGTCGTCTACTCGATGCTTTGGATGCAGGCGATTTTTATTTCGGAGGGGGGATATTAGGGAATCTATGATCGTACGAGTTGGTGCTTATTTATTTTAAAAAATTCGGAATAGTTCTAGAAATGATAGGAGGCTGTGTTATGTCGACGAATAAGGAACAAAAATTCTTTGTAGGGGTCTTGTCTATACTTGCAGCAGCCATTTTGGGACATCCGACAGCGGAGGCGGCACAGGTGTTACAGACTGCTGCGGAGGAAACGTCATCTGTCAAATCAAACGCTGTAGAAGCGAGGGCATCGGAACACTACACGACGGAACCGATTACCGTCGGAGCGAAGCGTTCCAGTTGGGAGGAAACTCTATCGCCAGGCACGGTGACAGTCATTCATCCTGATCAGTATACGGGAGAGCAAAAAACGTTGGCAGATTTTCTCAAGACGGTTCCTGGCATCCATATCGTTGAGTTGTATGGGCGCGGAGCTTATACAACGGCCACTGTGCGAGGCAGTACAGCGGCTCAGGTGGATGTATATGTGGATGGCGTGCGTATGAATCTTGGCAGTGAGGCAGCCGTCGATCTCTCGACAATTCCCATTACGGAAGTAGAACGTATCGAGGTCTATCGCGGCTATGTTCCCGTGCGCTTTCAAGGGAGTGCTATGGGCGGCGTTATCAATATCGTCACGAAAAAGCCAAAAAAATCCGGCGGTTCGCTGACTGTGGGAAGGCGCTCTTTTTCGGGTTGGGAACATAAATTTGGATATAATACGCAGCTGGGGAACGGAACTCTGCTGATTGGTTTGCATCGAGATCAAACACAGGGAGATTTTCCTTATCTCAATGACAATAATACGCCCTATACACCGGGGGACGATCATATTTCCTATCGACAGAACATGGATTATCAGCGGACAGACGGCTTGATCAAATGGCAAAATGATGTTCTTGCGGTCAGTGCATCGTGGAAGAAGGATGCACGGACACTTCCTTATCCTGCACCCGGTGCGGATCGTTCTGACAGTTGGCCGGGAGCAAAATACAAGACGCAGCAGTGGACTGGTTCGCTTCAATATACAGGGCGCTGGGGGCAGTTCCAGTATGGACTGCGGCTGGATTATCTGAATCAGGATAAAAAATATGACGATCCAAATGACATGATTGGCCAATGGGGCGTAAAGCATAATCGCTATCGTACAGAGCGCTGGTCGGGCGGTGTGGACGGCAGTATTCCCATTGGAAATCGGCAATTTGTGGAGTTTCAGTACCAAAATAACTACGAGAAACTGAATACGAGGGGCGATATTGTCAAGAGATTACGAGGCAGGAAGTGGCATTACCAACATAGCGAGAGTTTCCGGATTCAGGATACCATCCAAGTGGATAAGGAAGGCAAGCTGCGCATCACACCTCTTTATCGCTGGAATGCTGTAGATGGCTGGAGGGAGCAAACATGGGAAGGGGCGATCAATTACGATATAACACCGAATTTAATGCTGAAGGCCTCCGCTGGGCAGTATAATCGAGCGCCGAATCTCTACGAGCGCTTCGGCGATGGCGCTTTCGTCATCCCCAATCGCGATCTGCGCTGGGAGATGGGTACACAATGGGATGTGGGACTTGTTTATAACCATGAGAACGGTGCGAACAAGCAGAAGGTGGCTCTGACTTATTTCCAGCGCAATTCTGAAGATCTGATTGACTACCTCTTTACCAATCCGCGCTTCATTCAGTATGTAAATATTAAGGGCGCGAAGGTAAGGGGCATGGAGCTTGAAGGATTGTTTTACGGAGACGGCTGGAATGTGCAGCTGGCCTTGACTCGTATGCTGGCTCGAAACACCATTGATAAAACAAATCCATATATGGGTTATATTGCGGATAAGTTCCTCGCAAACCGTCCGCTCTGGGAGGGGAGCTTGCGTGTGGAGAAGAGCTTTGGCAGGGCAGATCGAGGCTGGTTCTTTACGGAACTGCATTACACGGGCAAGAATTTCTATGATCAGTCGGAAGAGGTCGGCTGGACAAAACTTTTCACCGTGGGGGCGGGTGTGCGCTATCAATGCAGCAAAAACACGAGAATTGTTGTAGGCGTAAATGATATATTCAATCAGGGACCGGAAACAAAACTCTTTGCTGTAGGATATGGACCAAAACGGATGCTTTGGTATCCCATTCAAGGTCGGTCGTGGTATGCGTCTGTTACTTATGACTTTTAAGGGAACGCTGATAAATGGAGTCGCTCAGATTTGCACAGATGCGCTGGTTCTATCTAGGAGCAAGCTACGCGCACAAGTGTCTGCTTTGTGGATATTGTGCGCCGCCATCCCGCTTTTCGCAGGCATGGAAACGGGCACTGACGACATCGAAGAGCTTGCACAGAAAATCGGCATAAGGATCGGCTATTTCGGCGCGTGAGATAAGGGATAAAAGAGGCAGCAACCGGCTCTTTGCAAGCTGTTGCTGCCTCTTTTGATTTTTTTTAGCGTACGCTTGTCTTGCGTTTGCCAATAGAGATATTGTGCAAATGCGGGTTCTGTGAAGGTGATATTACTCATGTTCCATGGCCTTAAGCTCAGCAAACGTCTTCGTGATCGTGCGGCCTTCGCGAAGCGCTTGGTTGCTTTCTTCAAGCATCTTGAGATAGGCGGTTCTTTCTCTCTGGTGAAGTTCGGCAATCAATTTGTTGATGCAGCTGTCAATCGTAATCTTGTTCGATCGTGTGTAATCTTCCAGTATGCGGGCATTGGCGTCATCAATCTGTATGGCAAGCGTGGTCATGGAAATCAAGCTCCTTTCCAGAGAATCTTTCGTTTTCTTGAGTATATCATTCTCCATTTCCTTGCGTCAAGCCGAGCGAGAAGCGCGATTCTTCCATAATCCTTGACTGAAATAAGGCGATGATCTGCGCCTTCTGCTTGACTTCTTGAACGGTCATGGTAACCTAGCCAATCAGTCTGCACCCTTTGGGTTTGACTTCTTGGGGTTTCATGGTAGAATGAAAAGACCTTGAGGGGGATGATGTGGAAGCAGTCATCAAGGAAGCGCTGAATTTATCAGCGCTTCCTCAAATACCTCTCCCACTTGAAGATTGAAAAGAGGCTATAAAAATGGAAAGACAGAAGAGAGTCTTGGCGATTCATGATATTTCGGGCGTGGGAAAGTGCTCGCTGACGGTGGCTCTGCCGATCATATCGGCGGCGGGCGTCGAGTGCTCGGTGCTGCCGACGGCGGTCTTGTCGACGCATACGGGCGGCTTCACGGGCTTCACCTATCGTGACCTGACCGAGGACATCTCGCCGATGGTCGCGCATTGGCAGTCGCTTCGTCTGAAATTCGACGGCATCTACACGGGCTTTCTCGGCTCTTTCGAGCAGATCAAGCTTGTCGGCGACGCTTTCTCTGCCTTGGCGGACAAGGATACGCTGCTCGTCGTTGACCCTGTGATGGCGGACGGCGGCAAGCTTTATTCCATTTTCGACGAGACATTCCCGCCGGCGATGAAGGGGCTTTGCTCCAAGGCGGACATCATTCTGCCCAACATGACGGAGGCGGCGTTCATGCTCGGCGAGGACTACGCGGAAGGCCCCTACACGCGCGAGTATGTGGAAGGTTTGCTGCACCGCTTGGCGAAGGCGATTCCCGTCAAGCATATCGTGCTGACAGGCGTCTATTTTGACGACAAGGAACTTGGTGCGGCGGTTTATGATGCGGCGGCGGATGATGTTTGCTATGTCCTCGGCAAGAACATTCCGGGCAGTTACCACGGCACGGGCGATGTGTTCGGCAGCGCCTTCGTCGGCGCGGCGGTCGGCGGCAAGCCGATCACGGAGGCTGCACGCATCGCCGTCGACTATACGGTGGAGTGCATCGCCTGGACGAAGGAGGCGGGCACGGACATCCGCTACGGCGTCAACTTCGAGCGCTATCTCGGCGACTACAGCAGGAGGCTGGGGCTTTGAGGCCGGATGCATGCCGAAACGCGCATGTCGAGGGCTTGCAAGGGCGAAGGAACTGTGCTATAATGCCATAGACGTTTTAAGTAATTCCACAGCTACGACACCGATTTCTCCGACGATGCCGTGGCTGCAGGAGAAAAGAGAGACGATTAGGAGGGCTTGTTCATGCTGACACAGGAAGCGAAGCAGAAAATCATCGAGGAAAATGCCGTACACGAAGGCGACACGGGTTCGCCCGAGGTGCAGATCGCGCTCTTGACGGCGCGTATCGTCTACCTCACGGAACATCTGAAGGAGCACAAGAAGGATCACCATTCGAGGCGCGGCCTTTTGAAGATGGTCGGCCATCGCAGGAGGCTTCTGAGCTACCTCTACAACAGTGACATCGAGCGCTATCGCGCGATTATCGCAAAACTGAACTTGAGGAAGTAAGAGAGAGGCGGGGATTTGTCCCCGCCTTTTTTGCGTGTGGCAAGGATAATGCGTTTTTTTGTCGAATAAGGACATGAATCAAAGAGTGAAAATTTAGGAGGAACTCAAATGCAGAGTTTTGAAATGCAGGTTGGAGGCCGTCCGCTGATCATCGAGCACGGGAAGATGGCGAAGCAGGCGAACGGCTCCGTTCTTGTCCGTTACGGCGATACGGCGGTGCTCGTCGCGGCGACTGCCTCGGCAGAGCCGCGCGAGGGAATCGACTTCTTTCCGCTGACGGTTGACTTCGAAGAAAAGATGTACGCTGCCGGCAAGATTCCGGGCGGCTTCATCAAGCGCGAAGGCCGCCCGAGCGAATCGGCGATTCTTTGCAGCCGCCTCATCGACCGTCCGATCCGCCCGCTGTTTCCCGAGGGTTTCCGCAACGATGTGCAGATCATCGCGACGGTGCTCTGCGTCGACCAGGACAATGCTCCCGAGATCGCCGGCATGATCGGCGCTTCGTGCGCTCTTTGCGTATCGGACATCCCGTTTGCCGGACCGATCGCAGGGGTAAAGGTCGGCCGCGTCGACGGTGAACTCGTCATCAATCCGACGGAGGCGCAGCGTGCAGTTTCCGACTTGAATCTGACGGTTGCCGGCTCGCACGACGCCGTCATGATGGTCGAGGCGGGAGCGAATGAGCTTCCCGAGGAAGTCATCCTCGAAGCGATCCTCTTCGGGCACAAGGAGATCCGGCGCATCGTCGAGTTCCAGCAGGAGATCGTCGCCGCCTGCGGCAAGGAGAAGCGTCAGGTCAGGCTGTTCCTCGCATCGGAAGAACTCGATCGGGCGATTCGCGACTACGCTTCTTCGCGCATCGACGAGGCCGTGCGCAACCCCGACAAGCTCGACCGCGACGAGCATATCGCCGCCATCGGCGCGGAGGTTCTGGAGCATTTCCTCGCGGACTATCCCGAAAACGCCAAGGAGATTGCTGCCGTCACGCATAAGATTGTCAAGGAGAGCGTGCGCCGCATGATCACGCACGAGAAGATCCGTCCCGACGGGCGTGCGCTCGATGAGGTGCGCCCCGTGAGCTGCGAGGTCGGCCTTTTGCCGCGCACGCACGGCTCGGGGCTTTTCACGCGCGGGCAGACGCAGGTTCTCACGGTAACGACGCTCGGCTCCGTCGGCGACGAGCAGATCATCGACGGCCTCGGTCCCGAGCAGTCGAAGCACTACATTCATCAGTACAACTTCCCCGGCTACAGCGTCGGCGAGGCGCGTCCCGCACGCGGTCCCGGCAGGCGCGAGATCGGTCACGGCGCTCTGGCGGAGCGTGCGCTCCTGCCCATGATTCCCTCGCTCGACGAGTTCCCCTATACGATCCGCCTCGTGTCGGAGGTCTTGGAGTCGAACGGCTCAAGCTCCATGGGAAGCGTCTGCGGCAGCACGCTCTCGCTGATGAACGCGGGCGTTCCGATCAAGCGTCCCGTGTCGGGCGTCGCCATGGGGCTCGTCAAGGACGGCGACCACTATACGATCCTGACGGACATCCAGGGCATGGAGGACGCGCTCGGCGATATGGACTTCAAGGTCGCAGGCACGGAGAAGGGCGTGACGGCGATTCAGATGGACATCAAGATTGCCGGCATCACGCGCGACATTCTCCTTTCGGCGCTCTCGCAGGCGAAGCGCGGCCGCGCCTTCATCCTGGAGAAGATGCTCGCCGTCATCGACAAGCCGGCGGCTGATCTCTCGCCCTATGCGCCGCGCGTCACGGTCATGAAGATCCATGTCGACAAGATCCGCGAGGTCATCGGCTCGGGCGGCAAGACGATCAAGAAGATCATCGACGAGACGGGTGCGCAGATCGACATCCAGGAGGACGGCACGATCTTCATCGCGGCGGCGGACGGCGAGGGCGCAAAGAAGGCGCAGCAGATCATCGAGGACATCGTGCGCGATGTGGAAGTCGGCGCTGTCTACAAGGGCAGGGTCACGCGCATCATGAACTTTGGCGCTTTCGTCGAGATCCTGCCGGGCAAGGAGGGGCTTTGCCACATCTCCCAACTCGCACGCCATCGCGTCGCGCAGGTCGAGGACGTCGTGCATGAAGGCGACGAGCTTGAGGTCAAGGTCGTCGAGATCGACAAGCAGGGACGCGTGAACCTCTCGCACAAGGTTCTTCTCTGAGCATAGGAATCGAAGACTCGCGCTGCTTGCTGCCGCGCGAGTTTTTTATTGAGACTCATTTCCTATTCTTGTGCCGCGTGCTTTTCGCGCTTATTGTCTTTTCTCTTCTATAACTGTATAATGGAATGGGAAGTTTTATTGGGAAGCTTTCGGAAAGGATGAATTTCGATGATAGGCGATCTTCTGCGCAGGGAACGCGAGAGGCAGAATTTATCGATCAAGGATATTGAAAAGGCTACGAGCATACGCGCTTTATATATAGACGCAATCGAGAAAGGCGAATACAAGACATTGCCCGGCGAGGTCTATGCGAAGGGCTTTGTCCGCAATTATGCAAACTATTTGAAGCTTAATGCCAACGAGATCGTGAGCGGCTTCAATGAAGAGATGCACCCGCAGGAAGAGATGCACGAGGCGGCGGAATCCTCTTTTGCAGAGGACGCAAGACAGGCGCAGCCCGCACAAGGGAGCAGGGAAGAATACCGAGGGCCGAAGATCACCTCGCTCGAAAGCTATCCGATGGAGAAGAAATCCCATGGCGTTCGCAACGCCCTGATGGTGGCGGCGGCCGTCTTCGTTGTCGCTTTCGCGGCGCTCATCGCCTTCGGCGGCGACGAAGAGCCGAGCGCTCCCGCGCCGCGTGCCAAGACGCAGACGGCACAGCAGCAGAAACAGTCGCAGAAGCAGACAGAGGCGGCGGCGAAGCCGGCGGCCGACGGCGTGGAGATGAAGCTCAGTTTCACTGACCGCTGCTGGACGGAAGTCATCGTCGACGGCAAGACGGAGTTCGAAGGAATGGCTGAAAAGGGCAAGGTCTTGACACTCAAGGGCAAGGACAAGGTGCGCATCACGGCGGGCAACGCCGGAGCGCTCAACTATTCCCTGAACGGAAAGGACATGGGCGCGATCGGGCAGAAGGGCGAAGTGGTGGAGAAAACCTTCACCAAAGAGACTGCGGTGAAGTGATCGAGGGTTGGAAGCGTGAAGGATTTTTTGCCGATGAGCCGGGCGGACATGGAGGCAAGAGGCTGGGAGACGCTTGATTTCATCTTCGTTTTGGGCGGCGCCTATGTCGGCCGTCCGGGCTTCGGCACGGCGATCGCGTTGGCATTATCGCCTCGTCCGATTGGCGCAGTGCAAAAGATTTTCGACGTTTAGGCAAGCCTCGGCTTGCCTTTCTTGTCTCAAGCGGCAGTCTTGGCTCATACATAATGTATAGGCTCTGCAGCCAGCGCGTCGGAACGGCTCGTCAGCTGCGGGAAGGTATGCTTGCTGCGCCCGAAGCGGCGGGAAACAATGAGAAAAGAAAAGAGAAGGGGATATAGATGCGTTGCCCATTTTGCAAAGAGGAGGACAGCCGCGTCATCGACTCGCGCTCTGCCGACGACGGCAATACCATTCGCCGCCGCAGGGAGTGCACGTCGTGCGGCAAGCGCTTCACGACATACGAGACAGTGGAGAAGATTCCGCTGATGGTTATTAAAAATGACGGCAGGCGCGTGGTATTCGACCGCAACAAGCTGCTGAACGGACTCATTCGCTCGTGCGACAAGCGCGACATTCCGACGGAGCGCATCATCGCTCTGGCAGACGAGATCGAAAAGGAGCTTCGCAACACGATGAACCGCGAGGTCTACACGCGCGACATCGGCGAACTCGTGATGGAGAAGCTCAAGAACTTCGACGAGGTCGCCTACATCCGCTTCGCCTCGGTCTACCGCAAGTTTGCCGACATCAGCGGCTTTCGCGAGGAGCTGGAGGCGTTGCTCAGGGAGAAGAACCCGTCTTGAGCTGGAAGATCAAGCGGCGCCTGCGCGAGCAGTTGGAGCGCGAGCACGGCTATTTTTCGTTTCCGACGGGCACGCGGCGCTCCTTCGCGCTCGTATACCCGAATTCCTACTTCGTCGGCATGTCAAACCTCGGGCTGCACATCATCTACGACCTCTTGAACCGACGCAGCGACACGGCGTGCGAGCGCTTCTTCCTGCCGAGCGGTGAGGAGCAGCGCGAGCATGAGCGTACGGGCACGCCGCTTCTGAGCCTGGAGAACCAGCGGCCGCTCCATCGCTTCTCTTTGATCGGCTTCGCTGTCTCCTTCGAGATGGACTACTTCAATTTGCTGCGCATCCTGCAGCTTGGCAAGATCAAACTTCTGGCGGCGGAGCGCGGCGAGCAGGACGCCATCGTCCTCGCGGGCGGGCCGTGCGCCACGTTCAACCCCGAGCCGTTGAGTCTCTTCGTCGACGCCTTCGTCATCGGCGAGGGCGAGGTCGTCATGCCGGCTCTGATGGACGCATACGACGCCGCCGTGCGGCAGGGTCTTTCGCGTGCCGAGCTTCTGCACGCCCTCTCGAAGGTTGAGGGCGTCTACGTGCCATCGCTCTACGAGCACGACTACGATGAAGCGGGGCGCCTGTGCGCCATTCGCCCTGCGGCGGGCGCGCCTTCGCGCGTCACGCGTCAATGGGTGCGCGATCTCGACGAATTTCCCGCGCACACCGTCGTCGTCACCGACGATACGGAATTCAACCTTTACCTCATCGAAACGGCACGCGGCTGTGGCAGGCACTGTCGCTTCTGCATGGCGGGCTACTGCTTTCGACAGCCGCGCAACCGCTCGCTGAAGGTCTTGGAAAAGGAAGTCCAAGAGGCGAAGAAGTACGAAAAGCGCATCGGACTCATGGGAGCCGCCATCTCGGACTATCCCGAGATCGACGCTTTGTGCCGCGACATTCTGGCAGAAAATCTCGGCATGTCCGTCGCCTCCTTCCGCGCCGATTCCGTGACCGAGGAGCTTGTTGCGTCCCTTTCGAGGAGCGGTCTGCGCACGATCACGCTCGCCCCCGAAGCGGGCAGCGTGCGCATGAGGAAGATCATCAACAAGGGCATCGAGGAGGAGCATCTGCGCCATACGGTCGATCTTGCTCTGCAGGCGGGCATCCGCCAGTTCCGTCTCTACTTGATGATCGGCCTGCCCTACGAGGAGGAAGAGGACATCAAGGCCATCGTCGATATGACCGTGCGCCTGCATGAGCACATCCGGGCGAAGAAGGAGCATGCGCAGATCACCTTGAGCATCAATCCGTTCATCCCCAAGCCGTTCACGCCCTTCCAGTGGCTGCCGATGGCGGACGAGAAATGGGTCAAGGATGCGATGAAGACGATCCGCAAGGGGCTGGCGCCCTACAGGAGCATCCGCATCATCGCCGAATCGCCCAAGAGCGCCTATGTGCAGGGCGTGCTCGCGCGCGGCGACCGCCGCGTCGCTCGCGCCCTGCACCGCGCCTTCCTCGCGGGCGGCGCGAAATCGTTCAAGCGTGCGCTGAAGGAAGAGGGGCTTTCCTTTGCGGATTTTCTGCAGGTGCGGCACGCAGAAGATGCGGTATTCCCGTGGGATATGCTCGACATGGGATTTCCCAAGCAGTACCTCTACCGCGAACTGCAGAGGGCGGCGGCGCTGCAATATACGAAACCTTGCTTTTCGGGATGCACACGCTGCGGCGTTTGTGATACAATGGAGGAGAGACATGTTTCAGCTCAGACATAGCGGCGGCCTTTGGCGCGGTTCGTTCTCGCTCTTTCCCGAGGAGGGTCTGGCGCATGGCATTTCCACGCGCTTGGGCGGCGTCTCGAAGCCGCCGTTTGCCGCATTGAACATGGCGCTCCACGTCGGCGACTGCGCCGCGGACGTCTTGGAGAATCGCCGTCTCTTTGCTGAGGCTCTGGGGCTTTACGCTGCGCGGATCGTCACGCCGCGCCAGGTGCACGGCGAGGAAGTGCGCCTTGTCCGCGCCAGCGATGCGGGCATGGGCGCGAGCCGCTATGACGAGTCCGTGCCCGCCTGCGACGCCCTGATGACGGCGGAGGCGGGACTGCCCTTGCTGCTGTGCTTCGCCGACTGCGTGCCGCTCCTCTTCTTCGACCCTGTGCGCCGCGTCATTGCCGCCGCTCATGCGGGCTGGAAGGGGACGGTCGCCGAGATCGGGCGAAAGACCGTGCAGCGCATGGCCGAGGCGTTCGGTTCGCGTCCGCAGGACATCCTCGCGGGCATCGGCCCCTCCATCGGCGCGTGCTGCTTCGAGGTCGGCGAGGAGGTTGCGGAGGCCTTTCGCGCGGCCTTTCCTGAAGTGCCCGGGCTTCTTTCGCACTCGCCCGAGGGGAAGCGGACAGTCGACCTGTGGGCGGCCAACCGCCTGCAGCTCGAAGCGGCGGGACTCCTTCCCGCGCATATCGACAGCGCTGACGTATGCACGAAGTGCAATGCCGAAATCTTTTATTCCTACCGCGCAGAGCACGGGACGACGGGTCGCTTCGCCGCGTGGATCGCCTTGAAGTAGTTTGCAGGAGGTAAGCAAGTTGATCGAAGAGAATCTGCATGAAGTCTTGCGCTCCATCGAGGAGAGCAGGGCGAAGAGGACGACTGCCGACGCGAAAGAGCCTGTCCGCCTCGTGGCGGTGACGAAGAATCACGGCGTTGCCGAGATGCGCGAGGCGATCGCGCATGGCGTGACGGACATCGGTGAAAACCGCATACAGGAAGCGCGGGAGAAGTTCGAAACGCTTGAGCGCACGGCTGTATGGCATCTCATCGGTCACTTGCAGAAGAACAAGGCGAAGTACGCCGTGAAGCTCTTCGACCTCATTCATTCCGTCGACGCCTTGGAACTTGCCGAGGCCTTGGACAAGGAAGCGGGCAAGATCGGCAAGCGGCAGGACATCCTCGTGCAGGTCAACCTCGCCAAGGAAGCGTCGAAGTCCGGCATCTACGAAGAAGACTTGCAGCCCTTGCTCGAAGCTGTCGACGCACTGCCGCATCTGCGCCTTCGCGGTCTGATGTGCATGGCGCCCAACTACGACGAAGTCGAGGAGACGAGGCCGCTCTTTCGCCGCATGTATGAAATTTTTCAAAAGACGAAGGAGTTTCCGTGGAAAACGGCGAATATAAGTTATTTGTCAATGGGCATGACACATGATTATCGGATTGCTGTGGAAGAAGGCGCCAATATCGTTCGTGTCGGCACGGCCATTTTCGGGCCACGTCAATATTGAGGAGGGAACAAGATGGGCTTCATTGATAAGGTGTGCGGAAAAATCGGCCTGATCGATCCGGAAGACATCAACGATAAAAGGGATTTGCGCGACGAAGACGACGATTTTGCAGAGTCCGACGAGATGGAGCGCGAGCAGGCGTCTGCGTCGAATGTCGTGAACTTTCAAGCAGCGGCGAACGCCGCGATGAACAATGTCACCGCCTACAAGATGAAGGTCGTCGTCATCGAGCCGAAGTCCTTCGACGATGCGCAGCAGGTGGCGAACTGTCTGCGCGAGAAGCGACCCGTCGTCATCAACTTTGAGAACACCATCGAGGAGGACGCCAAGCGCATCACGGACTTCATCAGCGGCACGATCTACGCGCTGAACGGCGAGATCAAGAAGGTCAGCAACAACGTCTTCTTCTGTGCGCCGAGCAACGTCAATATCTCCTATTCGGAAGACAAGAAGTCGGTGTCGACGGAGATGCCGTGGCTGAAGAAGTAGGGCAGCGGCGATGAAACTTGCATTGATCGGCGGCGGCATGATGGCGGAGGCCGTCATCGCCGGCGTCCTGCGCGAAGAGGTGCTTCCAGCGGAGGCGGTCTTCGTCTCTGAGCACAAGGCGGAGCGCGTCGAGGAATTGAAGGAAACGTACGGCGTGCAGACTTTCTGCAGCGCACAATCCTTCCTCGGCGATATGGACGTCGTCATTCTCGCCGTCAAGCCGAATGCGGCGGAAGCGGCTCTCTTGGAAATTCGCGGGGCTTTGCGCTCGGACGCCGTCCTCGTGTCCATCGTGGCAGGACTGCCGCTTCCTAAGCTCGAAGCGCTGCTTCCCGGTCAGCCCGTCATCCGCGTCATGCCCAATACGCCGCTCGCCGTGGGCGAGGGCATGTCTGCCTACGCGCTCGGCTCGCGTGCGGGTGCAGCTCACGAGGAAGCGATTCGCACGATTCTCGCAGCGGCGGGAAAGGTCGTCTGCGTCAAGGAGTCCTTGATGGACGCCGTCACGGGGCTTTCGGGCAGTGGGCCGGCCTTCGCCTTCCTCGTCATCGACGCGCTCGCGGACGGCGGCGTGGCGGCGGGGCTTTCGCGCAAGGACGCGCGTCTTCTGGCGGCGCAGACGTTGCTCGGCTCTGCCAAGATGGCGCTCGATACGGGCAGGCATCCCGACGAGCTGCGCGATCAGGTCACGTCGCCTGCGGGCACGACCATCGCAGGACTGCGCGTCCTTGAGCAGCGTGCCGTGCGCGGCGCATTCCTTGACGCCGTCTTGAGCGCGGCGGAAAAATCGAAGTCTTTAGGGGAATAGGAGCACTATGTCGAATCGGGAAAAAATCCTGCGTTTCTATCGCGGATCGGAAGGCGAAGAAACGGCAGTGAAATTAGTCGATGCCGCAGAAAAGGCGATGAAGAATCAAAAGTTCCGCCTGACGGCCTTCCTCGACCCCTTCGGGCAGGAAATCGCCGAGGTCGTGGCGGCTAACTTCGAAGGTCTCGCCGTTTCTTTCAACGGCGGCTATGCGGGGGCGGAGCGCCAGCGTGCCGTCTTTCAGCATGAAGATTTTCGCGGCATGCCCTCTTGGGAAATCGCCGTCGTGGAGGCGGTATGGAAGGATGCGTTCGCGCACATCTCGCATCGAGACGTTCTCGGCGCGATCATGGGGCTCGGCGTCGAGCGCGAGATCATCGGCGACATCCAGATTCAGCAGGGTGCGGCGCGTATCGTCACGGCAGAGAACATGGCGGATTTCCTGCTGACGAACTGCGTGCAGTTCGGCGCAGCGCATGTGACGTGCTCGCTCGGCGAACTTTCCGCCCTCCTGCCGCGCGAGGAGCGCTGCAAGGAGATTCGCGCGACGGTCGCCTCCCTGCGCGCCGACTCGATTGCGGCGGCGGGCTTCGGCATGTCGCGCAGCCGGGCTGCAGCGGACATCGCGGCGGAAAAGCTCAAGCTCAACTGGCAGTCCGTCAAGAGCGCCTCCCAAGCCGTCAAGGAGGGCGATGTGCTTTCCATGCGCGGCAGGGGACGGCTCGAAGTGAAGGAGATTCGCGGTCAGACGAAGAAGGGGCGCACCAGCGTGCTCCTGCACCGCTATCTGTGATGACGAAACGAGGTTTCTCTAAGAGAAAGGACTGAGGCGGTTCTCGTGCCGATTTTTTTGAGCATTTGCATCGTAGTCTTGGATCAAGTCGTGAAATTCCTTGTCGCTCATGAGATGTTTCCGGGAATGTCAATCCCCGTCATACAAGATGTCTTTCATATCACGTTCGTTTTGAATCCCGGCGCTGCCTTCGGCATCCTCGCCCATCAGCGCTCTTTTTTTATCGTCATGGGCATCGTCATCGTCATCTTGGGCGGCCTTTTCTCGCCCTACATCCGCCGCCAGTGCCGCATCTTTCGCTGCGGCACGGCACTCCTGCTCGGCGGCGCCCTGGGCAATCTGATCGACCGCGTGCGCTTCGGGCATGTCATCGACTTCTTTGATTTCCGTATATGGCCGGTCTTCAATATCGCGGACATCGCCATCGTCGTCGGCGTCGCGGCCATCATCTACGCCATCCTCTTCAAGATGCACCCTGCGGAGGACGCTTGACATGAAGGAACGGCTGATCGTCGACGAAGGGGCTGCGGGAGAACGTCTCGACCGCTTTCTCGCCGGCAGGGAACTGGAGGTTTCGCGCTCCCATATCCAAAAGCTGATCGAAAGCGGCTGCGTCCTCGTCAACGGCAGGACGGCGAAGGCAAACGCGAAGTTGCGCGCAGGGGATGCCGTGGAGACGGAAATTCCCGAAGCGCGGGAGTTGGAGATCCTGCCGGAAGCCATCCCCTTGGACATCCTCTACGAGGATTCGGACGTCATCGTCATCAACAAGGCGCGCGGCATGGTCGTCCATCCGGCGGCGGGAGCAGCGGACGGCACGCTCGTCAATGCGCTGCTCCATCACTGCGAGGACTTGTCGGGCATCAACGGCGTCATACGGCCGGGCATCGTGCACCGGCTCGACAAGGACACGTCGGGCGTCATGGTGGCGGCGAAGAACGATCGGGCGCATGTCGACCTCGCCGAGCAGATTCGGGAAAAGACGGCGCAGCGCATCTATCGGGCGATCGTCTGCGGCACGATCGCCGAGGACAGGGGCGAGATCCGTGCGCCGATCGGCCGCCATCCGACGGAGCGCAAGAAGATGGCAGTCGTGCCGGGCGGCAAGGGAGCGACGACGCTCTTTCGCGTCGTGGAGCGCTTCCCTGCGCACACGCTTGTCGAGTGCCGCTTGAAGACAGGGCGCACGCACCAGATTCGCGTCCACATGGCATATATCGGCCATCCGCTGCTCGGCGATCCGAAATACGGCAGGAAGACGCCCGATATAGCGGGGCAAGCGCTTCATTCCTGCGAGCTCTCGTTCACGCATCCGCGCACGAAAGAGCGCATGACATTCGCGGCAGAAATGCCCGAGGATATGAAAGCGATCCTTCGTGCCTTGCGGCGAGGGCGCTGAAGCGGCTGAACACGTGGAGAAGGCAGGGCAGTTGATGGACGAAAACGCCATCGAAGAACGGAAAGGGGCGGGATGATATGGCGACCTTGGTCGACAAGACGGTTCTGATGGATGAAGATGCGATCCGCCGCGCACTCACGCGCATTTCGCACGAGATCGTGGAGAGGAACAAGGGCACGGCGGGGATCGTCCTCGTCGGCATACGAAGCCGCGGCATTCCGCTCGCGGAGCGCATCGCGGCGGCGATTGAGAAGATTGAGGGAACAAGGCCTGCCATCGGCGTTCTCGACATCACGCTGTACCGCGACGATCTCTCGACCCTCGCGTATCAGCCCGTTGTGCGCGAGACGGAGATTCCCGTCGACATCACGGGAAAGACCATCGTGCTCGTCGACGATGTGCTCTACACGGGGCGAACGATCCGTGCGGCGCTCGACGCTCTCATTGACATGGGGCGTCCGAAGATCATCCAGCTCGCCGTCCTCATTGACCGAGGCCACAGGGAGCTGCCGATTCGCGCCGACTTCGTGGGAAAGAACGTGCCGACCTCCTCCAAGGAGGAGATTCGCGTCATGCTCGAAGAGCACGACAGAGAGGAGCGCGTCGTGCTTGCCGAGAGGCAGGAGGCGTGACATCCGTATACGAAAAAGAGAAGAGGCTGCAGCGCCTTTGCCTGCAGCCTCTTCTCTTTTTCGTATTCTCGGTCACAGCATCGCCTTGTATCGCGCCTGCTCCTCCTTGGGAATGGAAAGTGCATCCATGGCCTTTTCCGCCGTCAACTGCAGATTCGCCATAAGGCTGCGGATGGAAAAAACTCGTTCCTTCTCCATGCCTTTCTCTCGTGCCTCTTCCGCGCGGACCTCCAAGGCAAGTTCTTGATCCCACTGGAAGCTTACCATGTCAAAGACCTCCTTTTCCTGTTTTTCCGTAAAGTATTCTGTTAAATAGCCGTTGGCAATGCAATATTGTATCTAAATTATACTACGAATCATATTTTTTCGACAAGATATAAGGTTGCAAAGGAGAAAACACTTACGCCTATCATCCTATGTTTCTGGCTATATATGGATATTTCAGACTAAAAACTTCTTATCTCAGAGAGTTCTAGGACTTTCTAACCTGTCATTTACTACAGTTATCGGAAGAGGTGAATGATGATACAATTAGAAAGAAAAGACAGAAGTTCATTATTGTTGTTTATCGCGTCAAGAGAAAGGAGTCTCATCATGAAACATCAGGGTTTACAGAAAACAGTCCTCCCCCCAACGGATACTTGTCCCTAAAATCCTCGCCGCACTCGCGGCGGGTGCGTTCACGCTCGGCACTGCCATCGGCGCATACGCATGGCTGGAGCATGGCGGCACAGCAAAGATCTCCGGCGCGGAGGTCGCCATCAAGAACTGCACATTCAAGCTCGACAGTACTGCACCTGAGGCACAGTGGGGCGTCATTGGCGGTCTCGCCGTGTCCAAGGAGGACTCCGGCGGCGGCGCGTCGCGGGGCGTGGCGGAGGTCGCGCACAGCAAGGTTACCATCGCGGGCGGCAACTACAGCGTACCCGATGGCGGCGACATCACCGTTGCGGGCGGCGCAGCCTATACATAGACCCTAGACATCAACAGCACGGCAACGGTGACGGACAGTGAAGCATCCGTCACGGGCGGCAGCTTTACAGCACAGACGAAGCTCTACGGCGGCAGGGCTGAGACAGAAACGGAGAAACGCAGCGAGGCAAGTGCGCTGCGGAACAAACGCACCTTCACCACGGGCGATACCGTCACGGAACTCTACGGCGGATATGCGTATGCACGCCCGACAAAGACATCCATCTCCCTGCAGGCAAACGAGAATCACCTGACCCTCAAGGCGGGAGCAAATGACTACGTCGCCGGCGGCTATGCCCGCGGTACGCAGATGCAGAGCTCAACGAGGGCAAGCTGTCAGATCTCTCCGGCGCCGAGATTCGCGTCAACGATGCCTTTGGCGGCGCAGCACGCTACGAGGCGGCAGAGAACGCCGTCACCATCGCGGCAAATGGCGAGGCGACAGGAAGCGTCACGGGTGCGCTGATCAACCAGCAGAACACCTCTGCGGACGGCACATCGTACACGGCGGCCGCCGCAAAGAATACCGTTACGAATACGGACGCGGCACCTACGACAGCTATGTGAACGCGGCGCACGGCGACGGCTCCGTCCATTACGTCGGCGCAGGTGCATTCGTGCGGCAGGAGCAGAAGGACGGCATGTTCTACGAGGGCAGCCTGCGCTTTGGCCGCTCCTCGATGGATTACTCGGCGACTCTTTCGGGCACGCCGACCACATACGATACCGATGCGAACTACATCGGCGCACATCTGGGAATCGGACAGCGCACAAAAGAGCGGAACGGCACGGAGCGCGAGCTTTACCTGCGCTACTTCTACACGCATCAGAACGGTGCGAGTGCGAAGCTATCCACGGGCGAACGCTATGACTTCGACGCCGTGAACAGCCACCGCCTGCGTGCAGGCGCACGCTGGCTGATTCCGCAGAAGGGCGGCTCGCTCATCTTGGGCGCTTCGCTGCAGTACGAGTTCGGCGGCGAGACAAGCGCTGCCGTGCATGTCGGCGGCCTCTCCTACACGACGCCCGCGCCCACGCTCAAGGGCTTCTCGGGCAGCTTGGAGCTTGGCTGGAAGACGAATCTCAGCGAGAACTGCACCGCTGACCTCAGCGTCGAAGGCTGGCTCGGCAAGCAGCGCGGCGTGAGTGCGAGGGCAGGATTCGCCTGGCAGTTCTGATCGCGGCGTTCACTCAAGCGGGGGAAATCCGTCTGGGCCTTCGGCTTGACTTCTCGGGGCTTCGTGATAGAATAGAATATAGAAAAAGAATATGAATCCACTGGGGGAGCATTTGCTGAGAGGCTTGCGCGTGACGAAGCCGACCCTTGGAACCTGTCGGGGTAATACCTGCGTAGGGAAGTGGGCGTTTCTAAGAATCTTGAGGGAGCTGCCCAGCTTTGCGGGCAGCTCCTTTCTGGTGCTGCGCTGCTGTGGATTTGTTGATATGGAATGGTTTCATGCTATTGGCAAGGAGGAATACCATGGCAACGCAAATGCAGTATGCAAGAGAGGGGAAAATCACCGACGCCATGCGGCAGGTGGCGGAGGCGGAGCAGTTGACGGCAGAGGCGATTCGCGAGCGCGTGGCGAGGGGAACGGTCGCAATCTGCGCCAACGTCAATCATGCGAGGCTGAAGCCTGCGGGCGTCGGCGAGGGACTGCGCACGAAGGTCAATGCGAATATCGGAACATCGAGCACGTTTCCCGACATCGAGCCGGAACTCGAGAAGCTCGATGCGGCCGTGCGCGCAGGTGCGGATTCCGTCATGGATCTCTCGACGGGCAACCATATCGATGAGTCGAGGCGGCGCATCATCGCCCATTCGCCCGTCATGGTCGGCACGGTGCCGCTCTACGAGGCGACGGTCACGGCGATCAAGCGGCATGGCGCCGTGGTCGAGATGACAGCAGACGACATCCTGCAGACGATCGAGCGACAGGCGAAAGACGGCGCGGACTTCATGACGCTGCATTGCGGGCTGACGCTCGAAGCCGTGCGCAGCCTGCGCGAAGAGGGGCGCGTCATGGACGTCGTGAGCCGCGGCGGCTCTTTCATCACGGGCTGGATGCTCTACAATGAGAAGGAGAACCCGCTCTATACGCATTTCGATGACATCCTCGACATTTGCGAGAAGTACGATTCGACAATCAGTCTGGGGGACGGGCTGCGTCCCGGCTGTCTTGCCGACGCGACGGATCGTGCGCAGATCACGGAGCTTGTGAATCTCGGCGCACTCGTCGACCGTGCGTGGAAGCGCGGCGTGCAGGTCATGGTCGAAGGGCCGGGTCACATGCCGTTCGATCAGATTGCGGCGAACATGAAGCTCGAAAAGAGGCTGTGCCATGATGCGCCGTTCTATGTCCTAGGCCCGTTGGTGACGGATGTCGCGCCGGGCTACGATCACATCACGGCGGCAATCGGCGGCACGCTCGCCGCTGCGAGCGGCGCGGACTTCCTCTGCTATGTGACGCCCGCCGAGCACCTCTGCCTGCCGACGCTGGAAGACGTGCACGATGGCGTGATCGCGAGCCGCATCGCCGCACATGCGGCGGACATCGTCAAGGGCGTGCCGGGCGCGGCAGCATGGGATCGGAAGATGGCGGAGGCGCGGAAGGCGCTCGACTGGGAGGCGCAGCTCGCGCTTGCCATCGACCCTGTACGGGCACGGTCGCGCCGCGAGGCGAGAAATGACGCCGGTGAAGGTGCATGCTCCATGTGCGGCGACTACTGTGCAGTGGAAATCATTCGGAAGTATTTCGACAAGCCGGCTGCAGGCCGCTGTGATTAGAATAAGGAAGAAGGCGCTGCCGCATGAACCGGATTCGGCTCATGCGGCAGCGCCTTTCGGCTTTGCAGGATGGATTCGGACTCCAAGTCCCAAAAAACCATAAATGTCTTGCGGGGGGGGGCATCTGTGCTATCATGCTAGATATGGAATATAGATTGTCGAAGGATATTGCCGCTTTGCTGTAGGATGTTCGTTCCAGCCATTTTCTTTTCCAAGCGAAGGCGCAGGCTGCACTTGTTAAAATGTTTTTATGTGATTTTAATGTATCGAAAGGGGGTATTTGTGCTATTATTACAAATAACGGATGTTTTGTATTTTTAATTTTTTGAAGCGAGCAGCTTTGTGGAAAGAAAGTGTTTCGCCGAAGAAAAGCGTTGCGTCATTTGGTGGCCTTTATCAACTGTCACCGATGATGGTTGCCTCCGGTGTTTCGTACGGAACGATCCGGCAGCGGAGCATGTGCCTTCTTCGACAAATCTGCATGCAGGGAAGGGATGAAAAGGGATGAATGGATTGACGGTGGCAAAGAAGATTGTCCTGAGCTTCGCAATCTTGATTGTGATGTTCCTGGGCTTCGGCGTCTATGCGAATCATTCGGGCAGCACGCTGAACGAGTCTACGTCGGATCTCATGGACTGGACGCGGGCGTTGGACATGTCGTCGAAGTTGTCCGACGCCGCGAATGATACGCGCGTCTTCGCGCTGCTGAAGGCCTCGGCGACCGATCCTCAGACGCGGGCCAAGCTGGAGCAGCAGCATGCGGAGAGCATCCGAAAGGTCGAGGATGTTTTCGCTGCTTACAAGAAGACGCTCGATGAGACAAGGTACAACAGCGAAGAGGAGCGCAAAGAGGATTGGGACACCTTCAATGATGAATACAATGCTTGGCAGGAGTATCTGAAGGCCGGCGAGGAAGGAGACCGCCTTTTTGCAGAAGGGAAGCGAGAGGAAGCGCTTGCCTTCGTCGACCAGAAATGGAGCAAGAGTTACCAGAAGCTGGCGGATCTCATTCTTGCCGACGAGGAACGCTCTATCAATGGCGCCGACGCGATCGACAAGGAAGCCGACGTCATCTACGGGCGCGTCGTCATGACGACGGTCATCGTCACGATCCTCGTGCTCGTCGTCGCGGCCGTCTGCGGCTATTTCCTGCTGCATTCGATTCGAGGCTCCGTCACGATGATGCTCGATTCCCTGCAGAAGATCGCGGCGGGCGATCTGAGTTTGAAGCTCGCGACGGATTCGGCGGATGAGTTCGGGCAGATGGCGGATGCGTGCAACAAGATGCTGCACAACGTGCGCTCGATGACGAGGAAGATTCAAGATACGGCGAACTCGGTGTCCGATTCCTCCGGCGCCCTGACGAGCACTTCGGAGCAGTCGGCGCAAGCGACGCAGAACGTCGCCGAGTCCATCACGGAGGTCGCGGGCGCGGCGCAGGCGCAGCTCGATTCCGTCGCCGAGGCGAAGCACCAGGTTCATGCCTTTACGCGCGGGCTGGCAGATGCGACGCAGACGATCGATCAGGTCGCCGCTGACATCGAGCATACGTCGCAGCGTGCGGAGGAAGGCAACAAGCTCGTATTGTCGACCGTCGAGCAGATGAATGCCATCGCCGACACGGTCATCTCTTCGTCGAACGTCGTCGCGAAGCTTGGCGAGCGCTCGAAGGAGATCGGCAACATCGTCGAGGTCATCTCGAATATTTCGGGACAGACGAACCTCCTCGCCTTGAACGCCGCCATCGAAGCGGCGCGTGCGGGCGAGCACGGGCGCGGTTTCGCCGTCGTCGCCGAAGAGGTGCGAAAGCTCGCCGAAGAGTCGCAGAACGCCTCGCAGCAGATTGAAGAGCTCATCCACGCCATCCAGCAGGAGACGGAGCAGGCGGTGCAGGCGATGGAAGCGGGACGCGAGGAAGCCGAGAGGGGACGCGAGAATGTCACGGCGACGGGCAAGGGATTCTCGGAGATTCGCTCGATGATCCAGCGCGTGCAGGAAAATTCTGTCGCCATTGAGAAGAACATGCAGGATCTGAGCCGCAGGGCGGAAAAGATCGACGACGCCACGGGCAAGATTCACGACTCCGCTTCCAAGGTGGCAGCCGAAGCCGAGAACGTCTCCGCTGCGACGGAAGAGCAGGCGGCGGGCATGGAAGAGATCGCCGCGAGCACGCGAGGCCTCTCCGACATGGCGCACGACCTCAATGCGGCAGCCGC
>CAJPRR010000010.1 GCA_905373085.1 uncultured Selenomonas sp. | reverse complement strand
GTTCCCGATTTCTGCATGAGCATCAACCTTTCCTATGTGCAGCTGCGCGACCCGTCCTTCAAGGACGCTGTCAAAGAATGCGTCGAGCGCCATGGCGTGAATCCGGCGAGCATCGTCCTGGAGCTTACCGAGCATACGGTCATCGCGGACTGGGACTTCATCAACCGTCAGTTCGCCTCTTTGCGCGAGTGCGGCCTGAAGATCGCCATGGACGATTTCGGCACGGGCTGTTCTTCTTTGGCGATGTTCAAGAATCTTTCGTGCGACATCGTGAAGATCGACCGGGCCTTCGTCAAAGAGATCCTGTCGTCGGACTTTGATCGCCGCATTGTGGACTACACGGTGGAGCTTTGTCACAGCATGGGCATGAAAGTCTGTATCGAGGGCGTGGAGACGCAGGAGGAGTACGAGCTTCTGACGAAGACGTGCAAGGTCGATTCCATTCAGGGCTATCTCTTCGGCAGGCCGGAAACAAAGGATGGATTCGAGGAAAAGTTTTTGATGCGCCAAGAAGCGCACGGAAAGGAGCGGCCATGTCACGCACGCGCGATGAGATGAAGGGTGTCACGCATCTCGGCGAAAAGAATACGCAGTATGCGGCGGACTATGCGCCCGGGCTTTTGGAAACCTTCGAGAACAAGCATCCCGACAAGGATTACTGGGTCAAGTTCAACTGCCCCGAGTTCACGAGCCTCTGCCCGATTACGGGCCAGCCGGATTTTGCGACGATCACGATCTCCTATGTGCCCGAGCGGCGCATGGTCGAGAGCAAATCGCTGAAGCTCTATCTCTTCAGCTTCCGCAATCACGGCGACTTTCACGAGGACGTCGTGAACATCATCCTGAAGGATCTCGTGCGTCTCATGGAGCCGCGCTACATCGAGGTCTGGGGCAAGTTCCTGCCGCGCGGCGGCATCTCCATCGACCCGTACACGAATTACGGCAGGCCGGGCACGAAGTATGAAGCGCTTGCCGAAAAGCGCTTCGCCGAGCACGACCTCTACTTGGTGGACAAGGTGGACAACCGATGATCGAAGTCTACACGGGCGCGGGCAAGGGCAAGACGACGGCGGCGATCGGTCTCGCCATGCGCGCCTTGGGCGCAGGACTTCGCGTCTACATCATGCAGTTCATGAAGAGCCTCGCCTACAGCGAGCAGAAAGTCCTGCAGGGATTTTCGCCGCAGCTTGCACTCTATACGACAGGCAAGCCGTTCTTCATCGCGAAGGAAGGCATGCTGACGGAAGAGGAGCGTGCGGCATGGGGAGAAGATGTCGTCGTGTTTCCGCAAGGAGAGCCGCCCGCTGACTATTTGCGCATGATGCAGGAGGGTTTCTCCAAGGCTGCCAAAGCCGCGCGGTCGGGCGATTGGGACGTCGTCATCCTCGACGAGCTGAACGTGGCTCTCTTCTTCGAACTCGTCTCGCGCGAGGAGATCGAAGCCCTGCTCGATGATCTGCCGCCCGAGCGCGAGATCGTTCTGACGGGCAGGAACGCGCCAGACTGGCTGCTCGCGCGAGCCGACCTCGTCACGGAGATGCGGGAAGTGCGCCACTATTATGCGAAGGGCGTGGCGGCGCGCAAGGGCATAGAGAATTGAAACGAGATGAAGCATGATGAGAGGGGGGCGAGAGCCGCTCTCTTTTTTTGGACTTTCCTTGGAAAAACTGTTATACTATAGCGTAGAAAACGGATGGCAGAGAGGTGCTGAATGTGCAGGAAGAAATGACGGGGGTTCGCGGCGATTTCGCAGAGCAGATCGTGGCGGAGAGCGGATCTTTTTTGAATACGGCCGTGGCTTTTGCGAACGGACGAGGCGGACGCATCATTTTCTACGGCGAAAGCGGCAGGGGATTTTCAGCGGAGGCGGAGCTCATTCCATGCATAGACGAGATCACGCAGAAGATTTTTGACAGCTGCGAGCCGCGCATTTTTCCGCGCATCGGCGTGGAGCTTCAGGATGGGCGGCAGGTCGTCGTCGTGGAGATCTTTCCCGGCATGGAGAAGCCGTATTTCGTCAAGGAAGCGGGCATGATGGACGGCACCTACGTGCGCGTCGGCGGCGCGACGCGCCTCGCCGAGCCGTACCAGGTGCAGGAGCTTCTTCTTTCGGGCACGAACAGCAGCGCCGATCAGCTGGCGGCTGAGGGCGTGCTCAGTGATGTGGAGATCGAGGAGTTCTGCCGCATGATGTACGGCGAGGCGAAGAAGCGCCGCGCGGACAGCGAGGATGTCGTGCGCCTGCAGAAGGAGGATCTCCTGGCGTGGAAGCTTCTGCGCGAGGAGGAGGACGAGCGCCGCGCGACGGGCGGCTGGCATCTGCTCTCAGGAACGGCGGAGGAGCTTTTTCCCGAAGGATTCATCCAGTGCGCCGAGTATCTTGGCGCGACGCGCCTTGATTTCGTCGGCGGCGAGGAGTTTGCCGGCTCTTTGGCGGAGCAGGTGGACGGTGCGGCGGACTATATGCAGGAACGCCTTTTGGCGCGCGGCTTGACAGCTCTTCCCGAAGACCTCATGCGCCGCCTGATCGCACGTGCCGTCTGCCAGAGAAATTACGCAGCGCCGGGGCGTATTTCCCTCGTGCTGTACGAGGATCGTCTGGAGATCACCGTGCCGGGGCTTCTGGAAGAGGACATGACGATCTGGAAGCTCAAGACGGGATTCGCCAAGATCCGCAACCGCGCGATTGCGGCGGCGTTCCTCTACATGGGCATGATGACGGGTTTCCAGAGCATCCTGCCCGAACTCTATCGCGCGGCAAAGCGGGCGCATCTGCCCGAACCCGCCGTCATCACGCTCGGCGATTCCGTGCGCATCAACCTCTATTGCCGCGTTGAAGAAGTGCAGCAGCAGGGAGAAGCTGTCGAGGAAACCGAATTTGTGCAGTCTGCTGAGGCCGCTGAGGAGGCTGAGCCTGTCCAAGAGCAGGAACTTGTCGAGGAAGCCGAACTTGTGCAGGATGTTGAGGCCGCAGAGGAAGAGGAGCCTGTCCAAAATCAGGAGTTTTTCGAGGATGCTGAACTCGTGCAGGATGCTGAGCCTGTTGAGACAGCGGAGCCTGTTCAAGAGCAGGAGCCTGCCGAAGAAGTGGCGCTCGTAGAGGAAGCTGAATCTGTGCAGGAAGTTGAGCCTGTAGAAGAAGCTGAACCCGTAGAGGAAGTTGAGCCTGTAGAAGAAGCTGAACCCGTAGAAGAAGTTGAGCCTGTAGAAGAAGCTGAACCTACACGGGAAGAAGAGCCTTTGCCGGAGGAAATAGAGGAAGAGCAGGCGCCGTTGCAGGAAGAAAGCGGCGCAGGCGATGTTTTGGCATCCGGGATTTCGTTGGAAGATGGACAAGATGCGAGCCTCGTTCAAGAAGTGGAAGCCGATCATGAGTTGGATTTTGAACCGGCGCCCGAGCTGAAACTTGAGCTTGAATCCCTTGCGGATCTCAAGGCGGATGCTGTCGCCGTTGAGGAAGAGCCGGCAGAGCCGCGTGAAGAGAAGGTGAGCGCGGGGCAGCAGGAGCTTTCTTTCGATGCGGAAGAGTCTGCAGAAGCGATTGCGGAGGAATCTGCGAAAGAAATTGCGAAAGAAGTTTTGGAAAAGCCTGTGGAGGTTTCTTCAGAAGAATCTATGGAGGAAAGGCTTCTCCATGTGATTCGCGAGAACCCCAAGGTCACGCAGAAGGCCTTGAAGGAAGCGCTCGGCGTATCGATCGCCACGGTCAAGCGCATGACGACGGCGCTGCACAAGGCGGGCGTCATCGAGCGCACGGGAACGAACCGCAGCGGCGAGTGGCACATCCTCAAGAAAACGTAAAGAGAAGCAAAGAACCCACCACGCCCGAGCGGGCATGGTGGGTTTTTCCTCAGGCAAAGTATTGGTAGTAGCAGATGGCCGCGAAGAGGGCGAAGGAAACGGCGATGAAGAACATGCTGGCACGCGTCATCCAAAGCTTCTCCTTCTCGCCGAAGTTCCCTTGCTTGTAGCCGTAAATGAGGAGGAGGGAGGCAGCTAGAGAGCCGTACATCGAGCGGTTCAGCCACGTCATTTCCGACCAGCCGATGATCGCGATGAAGAGCGTGAGCGCGAGCATGATCAGCAGGAAAATGTCCTTGCCCTTTTTAACAGGTTCTTTCTGTGCATTTTTGCCGCCCGCTTGCGGCTTCAGATGCTTGCGGATCTTCTTCAGTTGTTTCGCCATATCGAATCCCTGCTTTCTATGCAATGATTTCTTTTTTCATATTTTTTCTATTATACATGGGATATGAGAACTTGGCAATGTGCTTGTCGCTCTTAACATTTCGTAGTAGAATGAGATAGTGTGATACGGAGGGAAACGAGGTTGTTTATTCATAGAATACATTTGACTTGGACGGGGGAGAGACATGATACGGGAGCAGCGCAGCAGGGAGAAACTTGAGGCGTATTGCCAGAGGTTTCGCGACGAAGGGGAAATCGACGTCAACGTGCATCCGTGGGTTGCCGAGGCGTGGCGCGAGAGCAGGCGCCTCGGCGTGCCGCAGACGGGGACGGAGCCGAAGCGCGCGCTGTCTGCGGAAGATTTTTGTGCGCTGCAGAAGAAGCATGCTTCTGCCATCGACTGTCTTCTGCAGCTGACGGAGGACGTGCAGGAGTTTTTTTCACGTTACGGTCTGAGCCTCTTGCTGCTCGACGCTGACGCCCTTGTCTTGAAGAGCTGCACGCTTCCTTTCATGCGCCTGTCGCCCGGCAAGGTCGAAGGATCGCGCCTCGGCATCGAGGAGATCGGCGCTTCGAGCATCAGCATAGCGAAAGAGAAACGTGTACCGTTCTGGGTTTTTGGCCCGGAAATCTGGCGCGAGGCGGCTCATGAAAACGATGCCTGCACGGCGCCCGTCCTCGTCGGCGGCGAACTGCACTATCTCGTGAACATCGTCGTCGATGATCCGAAGCGTGTGCCGCAGGATGCCGTCATCGCGCAGCTTCTGCTCATCGCGCGTTCGCTTGAGGCCGCCTTGACGCGCGATCTCAGGCTGCAGGCGCAGGAAGCGATCTTGGATGCCGCGCCGTTTGCCGTCTATCATATCCTGCCGAACGGCGAAGTCGCCTACGCGAATCGCTTGGGGCTTGATCGTCTCACGCGCATCGGAGCTAGAGACAAGGCGACGAGCCGACTGTCGAATCTTAACGAAATCGTTTTGAATTATCGTCACACGCCGATCTATCAGGGGTTCAGCGGCACGCCCTGCTACAACAAGGAGGTCACATGGATCACGGAGGCGAAGACGTATGAGGACGTCACGACCGTCGTGCCGCTCGAAAGCCCTGTGACGCGCGAGGTCACCGCCGTCGTGACCGTTTCCATGCCCATTGAGGATCTTCGGATGCTCGTCGCGCATACGGCCGGCTATACGGCGAAGTACAGCCTTGCGACGCTGGCAGGCAAGGGGCAGGCGTTCCGGACGCTGCGCGAAAAGGCGCTGCGCGTGGCGCGGGGCAAGAACCATGTGCTGCTGCAGGGCGAGGCCGGTACGGGCAAGCAGCGTCTGGCGCACGGCATGCATCAGGCGTCGGCGCGTGCGGCGGGGCCCTTGATTTCCTTCCGCTGCGGCGACGTGCAGCCCGAGCTTCTGGCTGAGGAGCTTTTCGGCGCTGCCCTTTCCCCTGATGTCAGCCGTCCCGGCAAGCTGGAGCTTGCCTTTGGCGGCACGCTCTTCCTCGATGAGATCGAGAAGCTGCCGAAGAAGACGGCGGCCGCCCTCGCGGCGGCTCTGCGCGAGGGCCGGGCGCATCGTCTCGGCGAGACGGTCGTGCGCCCCATCGACGTGCGGATCATCGCCGACTGCGACGGCGATCTCAAGCGCCTGACGGAACGCGGCCTCTTCGAACGGAGCCTCTATGACATCGTTTCGCGCAGTGTCATACGCATGCCGGCGCTGCGCAACCGACGCGAGGACATCCCCCTGCTCGCCGAGCAGATCCTCTGCGAGCTTGCCGAGCAGCACCGCATGGAGAGGAAGCGGCTCTTGCCGGAGACGCTGACGCTTCTTGAAGAGTACGATTGGCCGGGCAATATCAAGCAGCTGCAGAGCGTCTTGGAGCATGCATTTTTCCATACGGAGAGCAGGACGATCGCACCCGAGGACATCAATCTCATGGGCGACGTCAAGCCTGATGATGACTGGAAGACGGATCGGGAAATATTTCTGCGTGCATGGCAGGCGGCGGGCGGCAATGTCAGCCGTCTCGCGAACCTTCTCGATGTCAGCCGCGTCACGCTGTACCGCTATTTGAAGAAATTTCAGTTGGAGAAAACGTAAGGAGGAAGTTCTGTGCGACTGCGCAGGAAGCCGTGGGTCGATGAGGCCATTCATGCATACGATGATTTTGTCTATTCGAAGGATCGTCCGGCGGACGAGGCGGAAAGGGGGCGCTGGCAGGAGATCTTCGGACGCGAGGCGCCGCTCTTCGTCGAACTTGGCACGGGCAAGGGAGATTTCATCAGCCGGATGGCGGAACGCTCCCCTGATGTGGACTTCATCGGCATCGAGAAGCAGCAGGACGTGCTCATCGCGGCGGCGCGGAAGGTGCGCGAGAAGGAGCTGAAGAATGTGCGGCTGCTCGTCTTTGACATCGCCCAGCTTGAGAAGATTTTTGCGCCGGGAGAAGTCGATCGTTTCTTTGTGAATTTCTGCGATCCGTGGCCCAAGGCGCGTCATGCGAAGCGCCGCCTCACGCATCGCAGTTTTCTCGCTCGTTACAAGGAACTCCTCGTGCCCGGCGGCAAGCTCGTCTTCAAGACGGACAATCGCGCGCTCTTCGACTTTTCGTTGGAGGAGTTTCGCGAGATGGGGCTTTCACTGCACGATGTTTCTTATGATCTGCACGGCGAGGAGCATCCCGAAAACGTGATGACGGAGTACGAAAAGAAGTTCAGCGGCAAGGGTGAGAAGATCAACCGCTGCGAAGTCACATTTCCGTGAAGGAGGAGCGTATGGAAAGGCAGGACGACACGGAAGAGAAGGGCAAGAAGAGCTTCTGGGTCAGCGATATGGAGGCGGTGCTCGCCATCTTCCTCGTGCTTCTCGTTTTCGGCAGCATCAATGTGTTCAGCTCAAGCTTCGTGCTGGCGGAAACGACATTCGGCACGCCGTACTTCTTTTTGCAGCGGCAGCTTTTCAATCTCGCGGCGGGCTTCATCTGCTTCTTTCTTGGCTGTCGTGTGAATTACCATCGCTGGCGTGCGTGGATCGTGCCCGTCGTTGCCATCACGATCTTCGCGCTCGTCGCAGTACTGCTCGTGGGCGCGGAGGTCAACGGCTCGAAGCGTTGGCTCGGCACGGCAGGCTTCCAGATCCAGCCGGCGGAAATCGCGAAGCTCGTTTCCCTGATGCTCATTTCCGCCTATGCGGCGTACCGTGTGCGAAACGACAAGCCCATCGACCTGCTCTTTCCCAATCCGCAGTATCTGATCGTTCTTTTCATGGGTCTCTTGATAGAATTGGAGCCGGACGGCGGCACGATGTTCATCGTCATCTTCGTGCCCTTCATGCTCCTGTGCATCGCAGGGCTTCAAAAGACGAAGGTGCTGACAACCTTCGCCGTCTTCGCGGCGGCGGGCGCGGCGCTGTCCGTCCTGCAGCCGTATCGCCTTGCACGCCTCAAGGTTCTGCTCGATCCTTGGGCGGATTCGCAGGGCATCGGCTATCAGACGGTGCAGTCTCTGTCCGCCATCGGTTCGGGCGGCCTCACGGGCATGGGACTCGGCATGGGCGTGAGCAAGTACAGTTACCTGCCCGAAGCGCATACGGATTTCGCCTTCGCCATCTTCAGTCAGGAGACGGGCTTTCTGGGCGTCATTCTCGTGCTCGTGCTCTACTCGGCATTCACCGTCTACGGCGCGCGCATCGCGAATGCCGCCTCTGACGCTTACGGGCAGTTCCTCGCTACGGGCATCCTGCTGCTCATCAGCGGACAGGCAGTCGTCAACCTTTTGATGGTCGGCGGCCTCCTGCCCGTCATCGGCGTGCCGCTGCCCTTCATCAGCTACGGCGGCACGTCGCTGATGATCAGCATGGCGAGCGTCGGCATCCTCTTGAACATCGGCCAGCACGGCACGGGCGCGTCGAACCGCAGCAAGCTTCGGGAGGCCTTGGAGCGCGATGTGGCGAAGAGGAAGGCGGAGCGTCATCTGCGCCTCGTGAAGAAGTAGCAGGGGAGGAATTCTCTTGGAAAGCATCTATGGCAAGCAGGAACAGGCGCTTCCTGAGATTCTCGGCGCATTTCGCACGCGCATCGAGGAGATCGGCGCACGCGTCAAGAAGCGCACGGGATCGGCGCCCTACGAGCATCTGATCTGCCGCGTCAAGTCGGACGAGAGCATGCGCGAAAAGTGCCGCCGCAAAGGCCTGCCTGAAACGGCGGAAGCGGCGCTGCGAGAGATTCATGACGCCATCGGCGTGCGCGTCGTCTGCCGCTTCATCGACGACGTTTACGTCGTTGCGCGTGCTCTTAAAGAGCTTTCGGGCGTGACGGTCTTCGAGGAGAAGGATTACATCCGCGACGTGAAGCCGAACGGCTATCGCAGTTACCACATGATCGTTTCATTTGAAGCGCCGTTCGAGGATGTGGCAGGAAAAAAACCCGGCCGCTTCTTCGTGGAATTGCAGCTTCGCACGCTCGCCATGGATTCCTGGGCGAGTTTGGAGCACGAGATGATGTATAAGCATGCGGTCAAGAACCGCAAGCTTTTGGCGGCGGAGCTCAAGCGCTGTGCCGATGAGCTTGCCTCGTGTGACCTTTCGATGCAGACGATCCGCAATTTGATCCGTGAGTCCGATGTGATGGGCGAGGTGATGGCATGAAGCTCCTGCTGGCGGAAGATGAAAAGGATATGGCGGCGGCGCTCGTCGCGGTTTTGGAGCATTCGGGCTACGAGGTTGACGCAGCCCGTGACGGCAGGGAGGCTCTGGCGCTCGCGCACAAGGGCGCTTACGCCTGCATGGTCTTCGATGTGATGATGCCCGTGATGGACGGCGTGACGGCCTTGAAAGAGCTGCGTGCGGCAGGCGATGCGACGCCTGTCCTGCTGCTGACGGCGAAGGCGGAGGTCGGCGACCGCATCGAGGGGCTTGACGCAGGTGCGGACGACTATCTGCCCAAGCCTTTCGCCATGGGAGAGCTGCTCGCACGTCTGCGCTCCTTGATGCGCCGCGCCGAAGCTTATGCGCCCGCCGCGCTGTCGCTCGGCTCGGTCACGCTCGACGTAGAGAAGCAGGAACTTGCAGCGAAGAGCGCCGTGCGCCTTCGCCGCAAGGAAACGCAGCTCATGCAGCTCCTGCTGACGAATGCGGGAAAGCGCCTCACGACGTTGGAGATTTACGAGCGCGTGTGGCAGGGCGCGGAGGAAGGCGCGGACATCGTCTGGGTATACATCTCCTACCTGCGTCAGAAACTCAAGGCGATTCATGGCGACATTGCGATTCATGGCGAGCAGGGGGGCAGCTACACGATCTGCGAGGTGAGCTAGATGGAAATGGTATCGCGGCTGCGGCGCAAGTTCATCGCCCTCGGCACGGCCGCTGTCGTCCTCATCGTCTTCGTCGTGCTCGCCGCCTTGAACCTCGCGAGCTTCTACGACGAGGGAAGCCGCATCGAGGCGGTGCTCTCCTACATCACGCGCCACGACGGCAGACTGCCCGAAAAGCGCATCGTCGACGAGGGCTTCGACTACACGCCGGAGTTCGCCTTCCAGACGCGCTACTACTGGGCGAAATTCAGCGAGGACGGCGCACTCCTCTCGGCGGATGCGAGTCACATCGCCGCCGTCACCGACGAGGAAGCTGAGGCGCTGGCGACGCGCCTCGTCCATGGCGCCAGCCTGCGCGGCAGCTACGAAGCCGACGGCGCTTACTACGCCTATCTCGTCACGCGTCTTGAGGCGGGCGATTCCTTCGTCGTCGTCATGGACTGCACGCGTGAGATGCAGATGGTCTGGAATGGCGTGCGCTTCTCCGTCCTCGTCGGCATTCTCTGCGTGCTGCTCTACATCGCGCTCGTCGCGTGCTTCTCGCGCTGCCTCGTCGCGCCTTTCGTGCGCAACTTGACGAGCCAGCGCCAATTCGTTACGAACGCGAGCCACGAGCTGAAGACGCCGATCGCCATCATCTCGGCGAATACGGAAGTGCTTGAGATCACGATGGGCAAAAACCAGTGGACGGAGACGATCTTGAAGCAGGTAAAGCGTCTCTCGGGTCTTGTCAACGACATGGTCGCGCTCGCGAAGCTCGAAGAGCGCGTCTCGGAGCATTTCCATCCGATCGACGTCAACTGCGCGGAGACGGCGCGCGAGGTCGCCGCCTCCTTCGAGCTTCCGGCGAAGGAGCAGGGCAAGCGGATCATGACGGAAATCGAAGACGGCGTTCATGTGCTCGCCGACCAGCGCATCATTTACACATTGATGAACGTCCTCGTCGACAACGCCGTCAAATATGCGGACGACGGCGGCGACGTGCAGATCGCTCTCGCGAGCGGCAGGCGCGGGCGCGGCATGGTCTTTTCCGTGACGAATCCCTATGCGGCGGGCGAGGGCATAGACTATTCACGCTTCTTCGAGCGTTTCTACCGCGAGGATGTGTCACATAACAGCGAGAAGGCCGGCTACGGCATCGGTCTGACAATCGCTGCTGAAATCGTCAGCTATCTTAAGGGAAAGCTCGCGGTTCGTTACAAGGATGGTGCGATCACTTTCGAGGCCGCACTGAAGTGAGGAGAAAAAGATTGAAGCTCATTTCCATCGTTGTCCCCGTATTCAACGAGGAGGACAATCTCGAACATTTTTATCAGGCGATTTCCGAGGTCATGGCAGGGGCGAAGTACGATTTCGAACTGATCTTTGTCGACGACGGCTCGTGTGACAAGAGCCGCGAGATCCTGCGCCGTTTGGAGGAAAAGGATGCACGCGTGCAGCCCATCTTCCTCTCGCGCAACTTCGGGCATCAGCTTGCCTTGACGTGCGGCCTCGACCACGCGGACGGAGCGGCTGTCATCATGATGGACGGAGACATGCAGCATCCGCCCGCGCTGATTCCGACGCTTCTTGCCAAGTGGGAAGAAGGTTTTGACGTCGTGCAGACGATCCGTGAGACGACGGAGGGCGTCGGCTTCTTGAAGCGGACGACGTCGTATTGGTACTACAAGGCGCTCAACAAGATTTCGCGCGTCCACATCCAGGAGGGCGGCTCTGATTTTCGCCTCATGGATCGCAAGGTCGTGCTGGAATTTCGCTGCTATCGCGAGCGCGCGCGCTTCATTCGCGGCATGATCGGCGCCATGGGCTACCGTCAGGTGCAGATCCGCTTCGTTGCGCCCAAGCGCTTTGCGGGCGTCTCGAAATTCTCGCCGCGCAAGATGCTGCACTTCGCGCTCGACGGCATCCTCGCCTATTCGACGGTGCCCCTGCGGCTGGGCCTTTACTCGGGGTTCATCTGCGGCATATTGAGCATCCTGCTGCTCCTTCATGTGCTTTACATCAAGTTCATCGAGGGGAGCGCCGTGCCCGGCTGGGCGACGATCACGGCCTGCGTGCTGCTCTTCGGCGGCCTGCAGCTCGTCGCGCTCGGCATTCTCGGCGAGTACATCGGGCGCATCTTCGAGGAGGTTAAGCGGCGGCCCCTCTACCTCGTCGCACGCGGCAAGCCCAAGGAGATCGCACGCATGGCGAGCGAGGACGCTGGAAGGGAGAAGGGAAGTCGTGAGTAGAGGAAAGGGCATGACGATGAAGAAAAAGGAAATCATCCACGAGGTGCGCCGTTACCTCGTAATCCTTTTCGGCTGCGCCGTCTGCGGCGTCGGCATCAACCTTTTCATACTGCCGGCGAATTTGCTGACGAGCGGCCTCGGCGGCATCGCCATCCTCCTGCACTACTTCGTCGGCTGGCCTGTCGGTGCGCAGCTTCTCGTCTACAATCTGCCGATTCTCTACCTCGCCCATCGTTTTGTGGGAAAGCGCTATGCCGTCGATACGATTTTGGGCACGGTACTCTTCTCCCTCGGCATCGACGCTTTCAGTCCGCTTTCGGCGCTGCATCCCGTGCACGACACGATGCTCAACGCCATCTTCGGCGGCGTCGTCTCGGGCATTGGCTACGGCGTCATCTTCCGCTTCGGCTCGAATACGGGCGGCGTCGACGTGTTCGGCGCCATCTTGAAGAAGTATTGGTCGATCGACGTCGGCACGGGCGTGTTCCTGCTCAACATGCTCATCATCGCCGCATCGGCGGCTCTTTTCGATCTGGAGACGGCGCTCTTCACGCTCGTCTGCATCTACGCGACGGCGGAGCTTACAAACCGCTGGGCGGCGGGCTTCAATCGCGAGAAGGCGATTTTCATCATCTCAGAAGAAAGCGAGAGGATCGGCGACGCCATCATGGAGAGCCTGCACCGCGGCATCACGTATTTGGAAGGCCGAGGCGGCTTCCTGCAGGAAAAGAAGGCGGTCGCCTTCGTCGTCGTCTCCTTGACGCAGCTCGCACGCGTCAAGGAGATCTGCGATCGCTTGGATAAGAACGCTTTCCTCATCATAGCGAATGCCTCCGAAGTGCGCGGCAGAGGTTTCTCAAGCGAGCGCATTCTCTATCAGTTTGCACAGCGCAAAGAGCTGATCGAGGCGCGGGAGAGGGAGAAGGGCGGGACGCGATTCAAAGGATGACCTCAGCAACGACAACAGGCAGAGCCGCATGGGATGGCGGCTCTGCCTGTTGTCGTTTGCTTATGTCTTTTTGCGGCGGCGCCGGCTCGATTCGCCCCGCTTCGGTCGTCTTGTCAGCGAAGCCTCATTGCATGCTGCGCTTTTGTTGAACTGAGATATATTTCACCTTTCAGTTTACCTCAACATGGGGAGCTTTTCTGTTGCTTTTATCACATTTGTCTCAGGAAAAATAAATATTCATCCATTGGCGGCATGGGCAGCGGCGTCCTGCCTTGTGCTCGCCGTCTCGTTGGAGAGGCCGAGCCGCTGCAGAAGAGCCATGTCCTCGGCAATGGTTGTGCCCGAGGTCGTGAGCATGTTGCCCGTGATGGAGGCCGACGCGCCGTAGAGGAAGGCGGGCGTGCCGTTGTCCTTGATGAGCTTGCGTCCCGCGCCGAGGCGGATGTTTGCCGTCGGGTTGATGAAACGGAAGAAGGCGATGGTGCGCAGGATCTCGTCGCTCGTCAAGGGGGTTCTGCCCTCAAGCGGCGTGCCGGGAATCGCCATGAGGGAGTTGATGGGAATGGATTCGATGCCGAGCTCGGCAAGGCTCACCGCCATGTCGAGGCGGTCTTCCCACGTCTCGCCCATGCCGATGATGCCGCCCGAACAGACGCTGAGGCCTTCGCCCTGTGCGAGACGGATCGTGCGGATGCGGTCGTCGTAGGTGTGCGAGGTGCAGATCTCGGGAAAGAAGCGGCGCGACGTCTCGATGTTGTGATGGTAGCTCGTGACGCCTGCGGCGCGAAGCGCACGGAACTGTTCGCGCGAGAGAATGCCGTGCGAGGCGCAGAGGCCGATATGGAGCTTCTTGTGCATGGCGCGGTAGCAGTCGAGCGCGGCGTCGAACTCCTTGCCCGCGAGCGCCCTGCCCGAGGTCACGACGGAGAAGCGGTTGACGCCCGCCTCCTCGTTGGCGCGTGCGTTGGCGATGATCTCTTCCTGTGCGAGAAATGCGTATTCCTCGACGCCCGTCCTGTGGTGCGCGGACTGGGCGCAGTACTTGCAGTCCTCGCTGCAGTGACCGCTGCGCGCGTTGATGATCGTACAGAGGTCGATGTGCTTGCCGCAGAACTGCCGCTGCAGCTCGTGTGCGCCCTCCTGCAGCGCTTCGAGCGGCGCATCGAGGAAGATGGAGAGGTCGTCCTCGCGCTTGATGCGGCGGCCGCAGAGGATTTCTTTCGTGAGTTTTTTGACGGCGTTTTCCTTTGACATGGCAGAGCCTCATTTCTTTCAAGAAGTTTGCATTTCTTCCCATTATATTTCAGACGGCACATATAGTCAACTGATATGGAAATCCAGGTTAACCTTGGACTGCTATTGCTTCCTCGACGGCTGCAAGGTATAATGGGAACGATGAATTTAGAAGAGGGGAGTCTTTCTTTGCAACAGGTTTTGGAGGAGAAGATCGCCTTTGCCGATCAGCGCGAGGCGACGGCGCTTCTCGGCGAGCACGACGAGTACTTGCAGGTGCTCATGGACAATTTCGACTGCCGCTTCATAAGCCGCGGCGAGGAGCTGGCGATCGACGGCGAGGCGCAGATCGTGCGGGCGGCGGCGCAGGTCGTGCGCGAGCTGCAGTACCTGCACCGGCAGGGCACGACGCTCACGATGCACGAGGTGCGCTACAGCGTGGGACTCGTTAAGCGCGGCAAGGGCGAGGCGCTGCACAGCCTTTTCAGCGACACGATCCTCGTGACGAGCCGCGGCCGTCATGTGCGCCCGAAAACGCTCGGCCAGCGCATCTACCTCGACGCCATTCGCAAGAACTCCATCACGTTCGGCATTGGACCTGCAGGCACGGGAAAGACATACCTCGCCGTCGTCATGGCGGTGGCGGCGCTTCGTGCGAGGTTGGTGGAAAAGATCGTGCTCACGCGCCCCGCTGTCGAGGCGGGCGAGCGGCTGGGCTTTCTGCCCGGCGATCTGCAGGAGAAGGTTGATCCGTACCTGCGCCCGCTCTACGATGCGTTGCATGACATCCTCGGCTTTGACACCTATCAGAAGCTCCTCGCCAAGGGCGTCATTGAGATTGCGCCGCTCGCCTACATGCGCGGACGCACGCTGGAGGACGCCTTCGTGATTCTCGACGAGGCGCAGAATACGACGCCGAGCCAGATGAAGATGTTCCTGACGCGTTTGGGCTTCGGCTCGCGCATGGTCGTGACGGGCGACTTGAGCCAGGTTGACTTGCCGCGCGGCGTGTTCTCGGGACTCTCTGAGGCGAGCCGCATCCTGCGCGATGTGCGCGGCGTGGGCGTCGTCCGTCTGGAAGCGCTCGACGTCATCCGTCACGACGTCGTCGCACGCATCGTTGAGGCGTATGACCGCACGGACAAGGCGCGTCGGGATTCTGAGAAAAAGACGGCAGAGCTGCAGGAGAAAAAGACAGCAGCGCAGGAAAAGGCTGCGGCATCAGAGAGAGGGGAGGCGGACGCATGAACATCCTGCTCAGTCACGAGGTGGAAGACCTGCCCCTTGACGAGGGCCTTGAGGCGGAGATTCGGCGCGCTGTGGAAAAAGTCGGCGAGCTTTACGACGTGGCGGACGCCGAGGTCAGCATCACCTTGACGGACGATGCGCACATCCATGTGCTGAACCGCGAGTACCGCAGGGTCGATCGTCCGACGGACGTGATTTCCTTTGCGCTCAACGAGAGCGAGGAGCCGGCGATCGCAGGCGGGCCCGCCGTCAACGTCCTCGGCGACATCGTCCTCTCGGTCGAGCGTGCCGCGGCGCAGGCGGCGGACTACGGGCACAGCCTGCGCCGCGAAATCGTCTTCTTGACGGTACACGGCATGCTGCATCTCCTCGGCTACGACCATGTAGAAGAGGCGGAGCGGCAGGAGATGGAGGAGGAGCAGCGCCATGTGATGGCGGCGCTCGGCGTGACGCGCGAGGAAGCGGCAGAAGCCTCTGCGGAATGCACGGAGCAAGTGACAGCGAAAGGGGAGAACGATGGAAAAGGCAAAGCATAGATCGGGCTTCATCGCTGTCGTCGGGCGGCCGAACGTCGGCAAGTCGACGCTCATCAACAGCCTCATTGGGCAGAAGATCGCCATCATGAGCGACAAGCCGCAGACGACGCGCACGCGCATCCTCTGTATCCTGACGGAGCCGGACGCGCAGATCGTCTTTCTCGACACGCCGGGCATCCACAAGCCGCGCCACAAGCTTGGCGAATACATGGTACGCGCAGCGGAAAACACCTTGAAGGAGGTCGACGCCGTCTTCTTCGTCGTCGATGCGACGGAGAAGATGGGCCCGGGCGAGCGCTATATCTTAGAGCGCCTGCAGGCGACGAAGTGCCCGTGCATCCTCGTCGTCAACAAGCTCGACCTCATCGAGAAGCCTGCCGTGCTGCCGATCCTCGAAAGCTACATGAAGGCCTATCCGTTTGCGGGCGCCGTTCCCATATCGGCTAAGGAAGAGGTGAACCTCGACTCGCTTCTTGCAGAAGTCAAGAAGTATCTGCCCGAAGGTCCTGCCTACTACCCCGAAGACATGGTGACGGATCAGCCCGAGCGACTCATTGTGGCGGAGCTCGTGCGCGAGAAGGCGCTTCTCGCGACGCGCGACGAACTGCCCCATGCCATCGCCGTCGACCTCGACGAGATGAAGGAGCGCCCCAAGGGGGGCTTCTTCATCCGCGCGACGATCTACGTGGAGCGCGAGTCGCAGAAGGGCATCGTCATCGGCGCAAAGGGCGCTCTTCTGCGCGAGATCGGCGCACAGGCGAGAAAGGACATCGAAATGCTTCTCGGCGCGAAGGTCTTCCTCGACCTCTGGGTCAAGGTGAAGAAGGACTGGCGCAATCGCGAGGGCGTTCTGCACAACTTTGGCTTTGAATGAGAGGAAATAGGGAAAGGGCGGCAGCAGGATGAATAAGGTATCGAAGCGCTTTATTAACGGACTGATTCTTCTCGTGCCGCTGGCTATCACGGTTTTCGTCGTGACGGAGGTGCTGAACTTCACGGAGATCGTGCTCGGCAAGCATTTTCCCGTCTATTATCCGGGCATGGGCATCGTGACGGTGCTGCTCGTCATCTATCTCGTGGGCTGGCTCTCGTCGTACTGGTTCATGAAGCGGGTGATTTCCTATGGCGAATGGCTGCTCGGCAAGATTCCCGTCGTGAAGTTCATCTACAACAGTGTCAAGCACCTTTCGACCGCCGTTTTTGAGTCGAACAACATGTTTGACCACGTCGTGCTCGTGCCGTTTCATCAGTCGCGGGCGCTCGGCTTTGTCATGGCGGAGGTGCCGGCGGTCTTGCGCGAGAAGCTCGGTGACGACTACGTCTGCGTCTTCGTGCCGTGGAGCCTCAACATGACCTCAGGTACGAACCTCTTCGTCAAGAAGAGCGACGTCATCTATCTCGACATCAGCAACGAGTCGGCGCTGCAGTACATGCTGACGGCGGGCGCCGTCATGCCGCAGCGGCAGGTGTTGACGAAACCGCAGGAGGCGGGCAGTGCGACGAGGCTGGCGGACGAGGTCGTGGCAGCGTCGAAGACGCAGTCAGCGCGTGCAGCCGGGGAAGCGTGCGAGGAGGCCGAACCGCATGGCACGCCGCAGCGCTGAGGCGCTCGTGCTCGCCACGAGGAACTGGGGCGAGGCGGACAAGATGGCGTCGCTCTTGACGCGCGAGTGCGGGCGCGTCGAGGCGGCGGCGTTCGGCTGCCGCCGCCCGAAGAGCGCACTTGCGGCAGGGATGCAGATGTTCAGCCACCTCGACGTGGAGCTTACGGAAGGCGGCCGGGTCTGGACGGTGCGGCAGTGTTCGCTCAAGGGACGATTTCGTCGCCTCTCGGAAGACCTCTCGGCCATGGCATACGGCTCCTTCGTGGCGGAATTGGCGCTTGAGCTTTTTCCCGAGCACGAGCCTGCGCCCGACGCTTTCGACTGCCTGCTGCAGATTTTCTGCGCTTTTGAGGAGCGCAATCCGCGTCTCGTGGCGCTGGCGGCGGCGTATCAGCTCCTCGCGCTCGCGGGGCTTTCGCTTCATCTTGCAAGCTGCGTCCACTGCGGTGCGCCCTTTGAAGAGCCGATGTCTGTCGACATCGGCGAGGGCGGCGCATTGTGCGCCGCTTGCCGCACGGAGGATATGCCGCTTTTTTCTGCTGAATTGAAGGAATTCATCGAGAAGCTGACCGCTCTCGACTGGCAGGCGTTTCTCTCGCCGCAGAAGGCGGCAGGCGTGCGCTCTCCGGCGCCGTTTTCTGTCAGAAAGCAGGAACTTTTGGCAGCGGAAAGTCTGCTGCTCGCTTACCTGCGTGCGCTTTTCGGCAAACCTCTTCGTTCGCTCGCCTTCATCGCACAGATCGGCGGCTCTTGAAGCGTTTGCTGCTTGCCTGTGGCGAAGGCATGAGGCGCGTTCTGCGATAGTTTTTGGCAATATGTTTGGAGGGGGATTTTTATGGCAATTCTCGTTTGCGGCGGCGCCGGCTACATCGGCTCTCATGCCGTGCATCAGCTCATTGAAAAGGGAGAAGAGGTCGTCATCGTTGACAACCTGCAGACGGGTCATCGCGGTGCGATTCACGCGCGGGCGAAGTTTTACGAGGGCGACATCCGCGACTGCGCCGTGCTCGATGCGATACACGATCTACGGCGATGACTACAAGACGCCCGACGGCACCTGTTTGCGCGACTACATCCACGTCGTCGACCTCGCCGATGCGCATGTGCTTGCGCTCGAATACTTGCGGAAGGGCGGCGAGAGTGACATCTTCAACCTCGGCAACGGACAGGGCTTCTCGGTCAAGGAAATGATCGCTGCCGCAGAGAAGGCGACGGGCAAGAAGATCGCGGCAGAAATCGGCGCACGCCGTGCAGGCGACCCCGCGCAGCTCATCGCTTCCAGCGACAAGGCGCGCCGCGTCCTCGGCTGGCAGCCGCGCTTCATCGACGTGGAAGAAATCATCGCGACAGCATGGAAATGGCACGAGAAGCATCCTGCTGGGTATGGGGAGTAACTTTCTCTTCTGCACCATCATAAAGAAAAGCGTGCTGACTATGATTTGATGAGCATCACCACGATTTTTGTGCATCTGCTTGATCTGCTTGGCTGCATCTTCAGTGAGCATATCGAAAAAGGCGGTTTGTTCGCCTCCTCGGACTTGACTTCTTCGATTTCCGTGGTAAAATATTTCTGTATGAGTCGTAGCAAGCGCATCCATTAGCCCCGGAGCGCCGGCAGGCCATCATCTATGAAAACAATGCATTGCAATAGGTTGAGGGAGGATTCGCATGAAGACGACATTTATGGCGAATGCAGCGAATATCGAGCGCAAGTGGTATGTTGTCGACGCTGCCGGTCAAACGGTAGGCCGTTTGGCTGCAGAAGTCGCCAAAGTGCTTCGCGGCAAGAACAAACCGACCTTTACGCCGCATGTTGATACGGGCGATTTTGTCATCGTGATCAATGCGGAAAAGGCGGTCTTTACAGGCAAGAAACTTACGGATAAGATGTATTTCCGTCATTCCGGATATCCGGGCGGCACGACGTTCACGGCAGCGGGAAAGCTTATGGAGAAAGCTCCGGAAAAGGTCATTGAGAAAGCGGTGCGCGGCATGCTGCCGAAGAATCGTCTCGGAGCGCAGATGTATCGCAAGCTCAACGTCTATGCCGGTTCGGAACACCCCCATGCAGCGCAGAAGCCCGAGTTGCTCGCGCTCGACATCCGTTGATTTCTGGAAGGAGGAACTTTAATCCATGGCATTAGTCAGTTATTACGGTACGGGTCGCCGGAAGACCTCGGTCGCTCGCGTTCGCTTGGTTCCTGGTGAAGGAAAGGTCACGATCAACGGTCGCGATATGGAGGAGTATTTCGGACTCAAGACGCTCGAGCTCATCGTTCGTCAGCCGCTGAATCTTACCGATACGGTGGATAAGTACGATGTCATCGCCAGCGTCAAGGGCGGCGGCGCATCAGGTCAGGCGGGCGCGATTCGTCACGGCATCACGCGCGCTTTGATGGAACTCGACGGCGAGCTTCGTCCGGCGTTGAAGAAGGCAGGCTTCGTCACGCGCGATCCGCGTGAGAAGGAACGCCGCAAGTACGGTCTCAAAAAGGCGCGCAAGGCCTCGCAGTTCTCGAAGCGTTAAGCAGCAAGAACCCAATAGAAAGTTACAAAAGCCCGTCAGCCGAGAGGCAGCGGGCTTTTTCGGTTTCCTGACAGATTGCGCTCCACAATGATGTACGGTATAATGTACACTAAGGAGGCGTCTTTCATGCAGGTAATGAATGCGACGACATTTCGGCAGAATTTGTTTCAAACGCTTGAGCGGACCGTACGCTATAATGAACCTGTTCATATCACAGGGAAAGAAGGGGCGGCGGTGCTTATGAGTGCGTCGGATTACAACGATCTGATGGCGACGATGGAGCTTTGCGCCGTTCCCGGCATGCAGAAGAAAATCGTCGATGGACTGAACACATCAACGGAAGAATGCTTGTCTGCGGATGAGGTGACGTGGTGAGCCGGCGAATCGTCTACACGAAAGCGGCAGCGGCGGATGTGCCGAAACTCAAGTCGGCGCATTTGGAGGAGAAAGCGCAGGCGCTCATCAAGCTTCTGGAGGAGAATCCATTTCAGAACCCACCGTCTTATGAGAAGCTGCGAGGCAGTCTGCAAGGTGCGTGTTCGAGGCGGCTGAATATTCAGCATCGTTTGGTGTACGAAGTTTTGGAGGAAGAAAAGACCGTGAAGATCATCAGTATGTGGACGCATTACGAAGCCCTAAGAGATCAAGCCGAAGACACGGACGGACTGAGCTTCATGCTCTCCATGCTTCCTTGAGAAATATGCTATGGATATGATTTTGCTTCAATGATATAATGGATGAAACATGAATTTTGTTTGCAGACAGTCGTATTCATAGGAAGGAGCTGGCGTATGCGCTATCTGTGGCTGGTCTTCGCAATTGCTGCCTTGGGCGGCGGCGCTTGGCTCGGCTATGAGGGGGAGTTGTGGAAGGCCGGCGTGACGCTTTTTTTCGGCGGCTTTGCACTTTTGCAGACAAGGGGACTGCGCGGCGGAAAGCAGCGGCTGAGGCTCAAGAGGGCGCAGCTGCAGAGGCTGCCTGATGCGCGAGCGGAGCTTCTGGAAGCGAGTTTTGCCAAGGCGGCAGGCGACTACGATGTTCTGCAGGATTTGCGGCAAAAGGTAAAAGATCGCGAGATGTCGCAGGAGCTTGTCGCCCTGCAGCATGTTGCGGGCAATATGCTGCGCTATCTGGAGCGCAATCCCGAACGCATCGCGGCAGCGGAGGATTTCATCGAGATCTATCAGGAGAAGGCGGCCGTCCTGCTGCGCCAGTATGTCGAGCTTGAGGAAACGCAGCTCGCTTCCGAAGAGGTGGTGCAGGCGAAGCGGCGTGTCAAGGAGATGCTTTCCTCCCTGCGCACGACGTATGAGGAGGAGTTCAAGCGCGTCATCAACTATCAGCTCATGGATCTCAACGCTGAGATCGAGGTGCTGCAGCACTCGATGAAGGGGCAGGCGATGGGGGAAGCGTGCACCGTGCCCGAAGCGACGGAGCAGCCCTTCGTAAGGCGAGGCGCGCAGCATCCGATGAAGGCGGCGAACGCGACGCCGGTCTTCCTGCAGAAGGTTTCGAGCCTCGCGCGAGGCTCAAGCGTCATACCGCAGGAGCTTTACTGGCAAGTCGTGCGCCGCAAGATCAAGGCGTCGCTGCTCGGCATATTCCTCGGCGGCTTCGGTGCGCACAAGTTTTTTCTGGGCAAGAATTTTCAGGGCGTCGGCTACATCCTGTTCCTCTGGACGGGACTGCCGATCTTCGTCGGCTTCATCGAAGGCGTGCGCTGGCTCTTCATGCCCGTCGATGATTTTTACTTTGATTACTGTGATGAGGATTAGGCAGAGCAGATAAAGGAGAGGGAGAAATGGCGGAAATCAATCTGGACGATCTCTTGAGCAAGCGTGCGCAGCAGCCGCAGGAAAAGGCGCTGGAACTTGCGCCTGAAAAGGAGCTTGAGCGCATCGCGCAGGCGGTCGAGGAACTGACGCCTGCGGAGCGTGCCGAGGTGGAGAAAATCAAGGAGGGGCTTGACCTCACGGACTCGGCGGCGATCATCGACTTCGGCACGACGGCGCAGAAGAACATCGCCGACTTTTCGGACAGCATTCTTTGCAACGTGCGTGCGAAAGACAGCGGCTACGTCGGCGAGCTTCTGGGCGAGCTTCTGACGAATGTCAAGAGCTTCGAGCCGAAGTCGTCGGACGGCGGCTTCCTGAAGAAGCTGCCGCTCGTCAGTTCCCTCGTCGGCAAGGCGGAGACGATGATGCAGGGATATGAGAAGGTGTCCGTGCAGGTCGAGAAGGTCAAGACGTCGCTGCAGAAGGCGCGCATGCTCATGATGAAGGACGTCACGATGCTCGACACTCTCTTTGCGAAGAATCTTGAGTACTTCAAGACGCTGGAACTTTACATTCGCGCGGGCGAGGAGAAGATGCAGGAGATGCGCGAGACGACGCTGCCCAAGCTGCGTGCGCAGGCCGCCGCGTCAAGCGACCCGATGGCGGCGCAGGTCGTCAGCGATTTTGAGAGTTCCGTCGAGCGCTTCGAGAAGAAGGTGCACGATCTCAAGATCAGCAAGACGATTTCTATCCAGACGGCGCCGCAGATCCGCCTCATACAGAACAACGACAAGGTTCTCATCGACCGTGTGCAGAGTGCGATCTACAACTCGATTCCGCTGTGGAAGAATCAGATGGTCATAGCGCTCGGTCTCGCGAACCAGAAGAAGGTTCTTGAGATGCAGCATTCGGTCAATGAGATGACGAACGACCTTTTGAAGAAGAATGCGGAAATGCTCAAGATCGGCACGATCGAGACGGCGAAGGAGAACGAGCGCAGCATCGTGGACATCGAGACGGTGCGCAAGGTGAACGACGACCTCGTGACGACGATCGAGGAGACGCTGAAGATTCAGCAGGACGGCAGGACGAAAAGGCGTGCGGCGGAAGCCGAGCTTGTCGAGCTGGAAGGCAGACTCAAGAAGGCGCTCGAAAGCACGCTCGACGGGCGAAGCGGTTGACAGCGTTTCCTTTCATCTGCTATCATACACTAAAGAGAAAAGGAGATGGAACTTTCATGAAAGCAGCTCTTTTTATGGGCAGTGACTCAGACTGGCCGATCATGAAGCCGGCAGTGGAGCTTCTCAAGGAGTTCGGCGTCGAGGTTGACGTCATCGTGGCGTCGGCGCACCGCACGCCCGCGAAGGTGCATGAGTATGCCGAAAACGCGCGGGAGAACGGCGTCGGCGTCATCATCGCGGCGGCCGGCGCGGCGGCGCACTTGGCGGGCGTCATCGCGAGCTACACGACGCTTCCCGTCATCGGTGTGCCGATCAACGCGACACCACTGAACGGTCTCGACGCGCTCTTGAGCACGGTGCAGATGCCGTCAGGCATCCCCGTCGCGACGATGGCGGTCAACGGCGCGAAGAATGCGGCGGTCTTCGCCCTCGAAATCTTCGGTGCAGGCGATGCCGCTGTGGCAAAGCAGCTCGAAGGGTATCGCGAGAAGCTCAGGGAAGGCGTGGCGAAGAAGGCGGCGCGCGTCGCGTCCCAGGTCAATCAGTAGGAATTTAACGGAGGACAGGAAATCATGAGCAAGAAGGTTCTGTACGAAGGCAAAGCGAAGATCATGTACGAGATGGAAAATCCCGACGAATTGCTCGTCTATTACAAGGACGATGCGACGGCAGGCAACGGCGCGAAGAAGGGCACAATCGTCGACAAGGGCGTCATGAACAACAAGATCACGGCTTTTTTCTTTGACCTCCTGAAGAAGAATGGCATCGACCATCACTGCATCAGCATGCCGAGCGACCGTGAGATGATCGTCAAGAAGCTTGAGATCATTCCGCTTGAGGTCGTCGTGCGCAATATTGCGGCGGGCAGCCTTGCCGAGCGCCTCGGCCTTGAAGAAGGCACGAAGATGGCGATTCCCATCGTGGAACTTTACTATAAGAGCGACGAGCTCGGCGACCCGATGATCAACCACTATCACGTCAAGGCGATGGCGATGGCGACGGATGAGGAGATCCGTGAGATCGAGCGCCAGGCTTTGAAGGTCAACGAGATCATGCGCGATTATTTGAAGACGAAGAAGATCACGCTCGTTGACTTCAAGCTGGAATTCGGCAGGGACAAGAACGGCACGATCGTTCTTGCCGACGAGATCTCGCCGGACAACTGCCGCTTCTGGGACAGCGATACGAACGAGAAGCTTGACAAGGACAGATTCCGCCGCGACCTCGGCAACGTGGAGGACGCCTACAAGGAGATTCTGCGCCGCCTGACAGGCGAGGAGAGATAATAGCCCGCAGCCCGCCGCCATTCTGTTGGATGGCGGTGGGTTTGTGTATTTCTTTAGGAATCACTGATAAATTCAGCCCCCCATCTTCACACATCTGGGCGACCTCATTTTATCAGCGCTTCCTTTACTGTTTTTTCGTTTTCGATTGTGTTGGAGGGGGCAGAATGGAAAAGAAACTTACCTATCGCGATGCGGGCGTCGACATTGACGCGGGCAATGAATCCGTCAAGCTTATCAAGGACAGCGTGCGTGCGACGTACCGCCCCGAAGTGCTCGGCGACCTCGGCGGCTTCGGCGGCCTCTTCTCGTTGCAGGCGGCGAAGTACAAGGAGCCGGTGCTCGTTTCGGGCACGGACGGCGTGGGCACGAAGCTGCGGCTTGCCTTCATGCTCGACAAGCACGATACCGTGGGGCAGGATGCCGTCGCCATGTGCGTCAACGACATCCTCGTGCAGGGAGCGGAGCCGCTCTTCTTTCTCGACTACCTCGCCGTCGGCAAGCTCGTCCCCACGCAGGCAGCCGCTGTCGTCAAGGGCGTCGCCGCCGCCTGCAAGGAGTCGGGATGTGCGCTCATCGGCGGAGAGACGGCGGAGATGGCGGGCTTCTATGCTGATGGCGAGTACGATATCGCGGGCTTTGCCGTCGGCGTCGTCGAGAAGTCAAAGATCATCACGAGCGAGCGCGTCCAGGAGGGCGACGTGCTGCTCGGCTTGCCGTCCTCGGGCGTTCACTCGAACGGCTTCTCGCTCGTGCGCAAGATTTGCTTCGAGCACAAGGGCTTCACGGGGGCGGAACGATTCCCTGAGCTTCAAAAGACGCTCGGCGAGGAGCTTCTGACGCCGACGCGGCTCTATCCGCGCACGTGTCTGCCGCTCATCGAAAAGTTCGACATTCATGGCATGGTGCACATCACGGGCGGCGGCTTCTACGAAAATATTCCGCGCGCCCTGCCCGAGCATCTTGCGGCGGAGGTCGACGCCTCCGCTTGGCAGATGCCGCCGATCTTTCGCCTGCTGCAGGAGTGGGGCAATGTCGATGGGCATGAGATGTACCGCACGTTCAATATGGGCATCGGCATGGTCATCATCGCCGCGCCCGAGGAGGCCGCGAAGATTCGCGCTCACCTTGCGTCGGCGGGCGAGGAGGTCTACGAGATCGGCTGCGTCAAGAAGGGCGCACATGATGTGACGATCAAAGGCGGGGTTCTCGATGCGTAAGGAAGTTCTCGGCATCCTGTGCTCGGGGCGCGGCACGAACCTTGAGTCCATCATCAAGGCGCAGAAGCAGGGCGAGATCCGCGCTGAGATCGCCGTCGTCTTGACGGACAAGCCTGAGGCGAAGGCCTTGGAACGCGCGGCACAGGCGGGCATCGCGCATCATTGCGTCGATCGCAAAGCGTGCGCGACACGCGAGGAGTTCGAGGAAAAGCTCTGCGCGGCGCTCGAAGGGGCGGGCGTGACGCTCGTCGTGCTCGCGGGCTTCATGCGCATCTTGAGTCCGTACTTCGTGCGCAAGTTCTGCGGGCGCATCCTGAACATCCATCCGTCGCTTTTGCCGTCGTTTGGCGGGGCGCACGCCCATCGCGACGTGCTCGCCTACGGCGTCAAGGTCTCGGGCTGCACGATTCACTTCGTCGACGAGGGCATGGACTCAGGGCCGATCATCCTGCAGACGGCTGTGCCTGTCATGGATGACGATACGGAAGATACGCTCGCCGCGCGGGTGCTGGAGCAGGAACATATCCTCTATCCGCGCGCCATCGCGCTCTATGTGGACGGGCGGCTCAAGGTGGAAGGCCGCCATGTGACGATTTTGGAATAAGCTATTTGTTTGTTGTAGACGAAAGGTGGAGGTTGACCATGAAAATCAAGCGTGCTCTCATCAGTGTATCGGACAAGACGGGCGTCGTCGAGTTCGCACGCAAGCTGCATGACGCCGGCGTCGAGATCGTTTCGACGGGCGGCACGATGAAGGCGATCCGCGATGCGGGCATCCCCGTGCTCTACGTCAGTGATGTCACAGGCTTCCCTGAGATCATGGATGGCAGGGTCAAGACGCTCAATCCCTACATCCACGGCGGCATCCTCGCCGTGCGCGACGATCCCAAGCACGCACAGCAGATGAAGGAGCACAAGATCACGCCGATCGATCTCGTCGTCGTCAACCTCTATCCGTTCGACGCAACCGTGGCGAAACCCAACGTGACGCTCGCCGAAGCGATCGAGAACATCGACATCGGCGGCCCTGCGATGATCCGCGCCGCCGCGAAGAACTTCAAGTTCGTTGCCGTCGTGACGAATCCTTCGCACTACGACGAGGTAGCGGAGATGATCCAAAAGGACGGCTGCGTGCGCGGCATGAAGCGCATGGAACTGGCACGTGAGGCGTTCCGTCATACGTCGGTCTACGACGAACACATCGCCGCATACCTTTCGGAGCAGATTGAGAAATAGGAGCAACGAGTATGGAACTGCAATTTACAGGGTATGACAAATGGGATCTCTCCGTAAAGAAAGAGGTTCTATATGAATTTGCATGGTCGTTGCAGTCTGCCGTCGAACGTGCCTGCCCGGAAAAAGAACGCGAAGTGAAATTTCCTTTTCTAAACGCTTTATATGAACGCTCGATCAAGGATGCCGGACGTTTGTTGATCACAGATGATCCGATCGAGGTTCTTAATATCGAAGGGCGCTTGGATAGTCTGCAAACAATGATTCCCCTGCTAGAGGGGTTGAAAGGATGAAATATAACTTCACGGAAGCAGATGTCGGGGACGCAGCAGAGCGCGTGATCAAGCGCATTATGAAGCAGCTGGATGCGTATTCGCCTGTGGCTCGCCCGTTGCTCTATCTGTTGGGCGGTCAGCCGGGAGCAGGCAAAAGCACCATCAGCGATCGTTTGCTCAAAGAGAATCCCGACACCATTTTCATCAATCCGGATACGTATCGTAATCTTCATCCGCAGTATGAAGCGCTCAAGGCAGAATTGAAAAGCGATGCGGTGAAAGTGACGGTGGAATTTTCCGGCGCAGTTACCGAGCGAGTTCGTCAAGTATTGTCTGATCGAAAGTACAATCTTATCGTTGAAGGCACGTTTCGGACATTGGGAACACCTTGGCGAATTACGGAAGAGCTCAAAGCTAAAGGCTATGATGCTGAGCTTCATGCTATTGCTGTTCCGCCGGATATAAGCTACGTTGGCACTCTCGATCGATACTTCGTAGGAAGAACCAAGGGAACAGGACGCGCCGTTGATAAGCAGCATCACGATCTTGTCGCGGATAAGCTGCCGCTTCATCTGAAAGCGCTTGCGGAGAGTGGCATGTTCCGCTCGATGCATCTGCATACGCGAGAAAAGGAAATCTTTTCTACCGAATGTGACGCCGAAGCTTTTATGAAGAAGTTTCATCAGGAAATCGGTCGTCGCCTGGATCTTGTGGAGGAGCGAAGATTGTCCGATCGCATTAACTTTGTCGATCAGGCTTTGGCAAAGGAAGAAAAAAGAGGGATTGCGACGATTGCAAAGACTCCCATAGCAGAAATTCGCAAGGAACTGCAAGTTGTTCTGAAAAACAGAAATATTGGCATGGAAAGATAAGGAGCAACGAGATGAAGATTTTGGTCATCGGCAGCGGCGGGCGCGAGCATGCGCTCGCGTGGAAGCTCAAGGATAGTACGCAGACGGAAAAACTCTATGCGATTCCGGGCAATCCGGGAATCGCCGCCATCGCCGAATGCGTGCCGCAGATCTCTTTGACGGACAATGCGGCAGTCGTCGCTTTTGCCAAGGAGAACGGCATCGATCTCGTCGTCGTCGGCCCGGAGGCGCCGCTTGCGGGCGGCCTCGTCGACGCACTGGCGGCGGAGGGAATCAAGGCATTCGGCCCCGCGAAGCTCGCGGCGGAGATTGAGGGATCGAAGGCGTTTTCCAAAGACCTCATGAAGAAGTACGGCATCCCGACGGCGAAATACGAAGTGTTTTCCGATGCCGCTGCCGCGCGCGCCTACGTCAAGGCCGAGGGTGCGCCCATCGTCGTCAAGGCGGACGGACTCGCGGCGGGCAAGGGCGTCGTCGTCGCCATGACCGAGGAGGAAGCGCTCGCCGCCGTCGACGAGATCATGGAGGGCGAAGCATTCGGTGCAGCGGGCAGCCGCGTCGTCATCGAGGAATTCATGGCGG
>CAJPRR010000009.1 GCA_905373085.1 uncultured Selenomonas sp. | reverse complement strand
CAGTGGAAGACCGTCAGGGCGGCGCACGATTCTTGCGCGGTTCTTGGGAGTGACGGGCGCTTTGGAGCAGCAGTTCAATAAAATTCAAGGCGGGCGTTTGCCGCAGCATGCTTTGTTGCGCGGCGGCGTCAATCAGGGTGGAACCGCGGGATACGTCTCGTCCCTGTGACATTTTTGTTGCGGGGCGGGGCGTTTTTTTGTCCGTTTCGCGAGATAAGGAGTTGTTCGATTTGAAGTTTCAGGAGATCATCCTCGCTCTGCAGAAGTTCTGGAGCGAGCAAGGCTGCATCCTGGCGCAGCCGTATGACGTGGAGAAGGGCGCGGGCACGATGAATCCCGCAACCTTCCTGCGCGTCTTGGGGCCGGAGCCGTGGAACGTCGCCTATGTCGAGCCTTCGCGTCGCCCGGCGGACGGGCGCTACGGCGACAATCCGAATCGTCTGTATCAGCACCATCAGTTCCAGGTCATCATGAAGCCGTCGCCCGACAATATCCAGGAGCTTTACCTCGAAAGTCTTGAAAGCCTCGGCATCGATCCCAAGCAGCACGACATCCGCTTCGTCGAGGACAACTGGGAGTCGCCGACCTTGGGCGCATGGGGACTTGGCTGGGAAGTCTGGCTCGACGGCATGGAGATCACGCAGTTCACCTACTTCCAGCAGGTCGGCAGCGTGGACGTCAAGCCCGTCTCCTCGGAGATCACCTATGGGCTGGAGCGTCTTGCCATGTACATCCAGGGCGTCGAGAACGTCTTCGACATCCAGTGGACGGCGGATTATACGTACGGCGACGTCTTCCATCAGAACGAGGTCGAGCAGTCGGCGTATTCCTTTGACTTGTCGGATGAGGCTCTTCTCTTCGATCTTTTTGACAAGTACGAGAAGGAGGCCGTGCGCATCATCGAGCTGGGGCGCGTCCATCCCGCCTACGATTACGTTTTGAAGTGCTCGCACGCTTTCAATCTGCTCGACGCACGCGGCGCGATCAGCGTGTCGGAGCGCACGGCGTTCATCGGCCGCGTGAGAAGGCTCGCGCGCCTCTGCGCCCAGTGCTATCTGAAGCAGCGCGAGGAACTCGGCTATCCGATGCTGAAGAGGGGGGCGAAAGCATGAGCAAGGATTTGTTGTTGGAGATCGGTACGGAGGAAATCCCGGCACATGCGATGCCCGGGATGCTCAAAGAGCTTGGCGAGAACGCGAAGAAGGCTCTGAAGGAACTGCGCCTCGCGCACGGCGCGGTGCGGACGCTCGGCACGCCGCGCCGCCTCGCGCTCGTCGTCGAAGGACTCGCAGAAAAGCAGGAGGACGTCGCCGAGGAGAAGCGCGGCCCCTCCGTACAGGTGGCGTTTGATGCGGCAGGCAAGCCGACGAAGGCGGCGGAAGGCTTCGCACGCGGGCAGGGACTGAAGGCGCAGGATCTCGTCGTGCGAGACGGCTACGTCTACGCGCTCGTCGAGGAAAAGGGAGAGAGTGCGGAAAAGGTATTGGCAAAGATGCTGCCCGATCTCATTTCGGGACTTCCGCTTCCGAACAGCATGCGCTGGGGCGACCTCGACTTCCGCTTCATCCGTCCCCTGCGCTGGCTTGTCGCGCTCTACGGCAAGCAGGTCGTGCCCTTCGAGCTTGCATGTGTCAAGAGCGGCAATACATCGCGCGGACATCGCTTCCTCAGCACGGGAGACTTCACGATTGAGGATGCCGCGCATTACGAGGCGGCGTGCGAGAAGGCCTTCGTCATCGTTGACCCCGCGCGGCGCAAGGCTCTGATTGAGGAGGGACTCGTCGAAGCGGCGAAGGCGCATGGCGGCGCGGCGGAAATCACGCCGAACCTCCTCGAAGAGGTGCTTTACCTCGTCGAGTATCCGACGGCGCTCGCGGGGAGCTTCGAGGACAAGTATCTCGCTCTGCCGCCCGACGCCGTCATCACGCCGATGCGCGACCATCAGCGCTACTTCCCCGTGAAGTCGGCGGACGGCAAGCTCCTGCCGCTCTTCCTCACGGTGCGAAACGGCGGGAAAGAGTACCTTGAGACGGTGCAGCACGGCAACGAGCGCGTGCTGCGCGCGCGCCTCGCCGACGCGCAGTTCTTCTTCGACGAGGACAGGAAGAAGAGTCTTGCAGAGCATTTGGAAAAGCTCAAGACCGTCGTCTTTCAGGAAGGGCTTGGCACGGTCTACGACAAGTCACTGCGTCTCGAAAAGCTCGCAGGAAAAATCGCTGACGCCATCGGCGCGAATGATGCCGAGAAGAAAGCGGCGATGCGTGCAGCGCTCCTTTCCAAGGCGGATCTCGTGACGGGAATGGTCACGGAGTTTACGGAGCTGCAGGGCGTCATGGGCAAGGAGTACGCGCGTCTCGACGGCGAGGGCGAGGACGTAGCTCTCGCGATCGACGAGCACTATATGCCGCGCTTCGCGGGCGACGTGCAGCCGAAGACGCGTGCGGGACTCGTCGTGAGTCTCGCGGACAAGATGGACAACATCGTCGCGACGTTCAGCCGCGGCCTGATTCCGACGGGTTCGCAGGATCCCTTCGCCCTGCGCCGCCAGGCGCTCGGCATGGTGCGCAGCATTATCGAGGCGGGCGTTGCCATATCCCTGCATGACCTCGTGGACTGGACGATGGATCTGCTCAAGATCACGGATGCGGCGGTGCGCGAGAAGATGCAGGCGGACGTCGCTGACTTCATGCGCCTGCGCCTCAAGAACGTGCTCGCCGAAGAAGGCATACGCTACGACATCGCTGACGCCGTGCTCGGCAATGTCGACGACGTGCGCCGCGTGCTGCTCGCGGCGAAGGCGGTCAGAGAGCAGCTTGCCGCGCCCGACATGGCGGACGCCGTGCAGGCCTTCGTGCGCGTGGCGAACCTCGCGGCGAAGGCGGCGGAAGGCGAGGCGCACGTCGATGCGGCGCTCTTCGAGACGGCAGAGGAGAAGGAGCTGCTGAAGGCCTACGCTTCCGCCAAGAGTGCAGCCGAGAGCCTCATCGAGGCGCACGACTTCGTCGGCGCCATCGACGATTTCAAGGATCTCGCCGAGCCGATCAACGCCTTCTTTGACGCCGTCATGGTCATGGCGGACGACGAGAAGATTCGCAAGAATCGCCTCGCTCTCTTGAAGGGCGTCGACGATCTCCTGCGCGAGGTCGCTGACTTCAGCAAGATCGTGCAGGCGTAAGAACCGGGGAATAGAAAAAGGGGCTGCTGCATGAGTCGAATCTGACTCATGCAGCAGCTCCTTTTCACATGCAGCGCTGCGATTACGCATCTTCATCATTCTGGCGCACGACTTCCTGCTGATCATGGTAGATGTCGGCAATCACGAGCTTCACGATGACGATGAAGGGGACGGCGAGGAACATGCCGGCAGCCCCTAGGATTTCGCCGCCGAAGATGACGCCGAGGATGATGGCGACGGGGTGGAGGTTCAGCGATTTGCCGATGAGCGTCGGGTAGACGAAGTTGTGGTTGACCTGCGTGAGCACGATGTAGAAGAGGGCAGTCTGCAGAACGAGGCCGCGCGATTCGGTGGCGGTCAGAAAGATGCCGAACGCCGAGGCTGCCGTCGGTCCGAGCACGGGGACGAATTCGCCGAGTCCCGACAGGAAAGCGAAGACGGAGGCGTAGGGAAGTCCTACAAACTCGAAATAGAGGAAGACGACCGTGCCCGTGATGGCGCACATGACGATCTGGCTGAATATGTAGACGCGCAGCGCACGAAGGATATCGTTGAAGAGGTTGAGCACGCGCCGCCGTGAGGCTTGTGGGAAGAGTCCGGCGAGCCAGTTCCGTATGCTCTTTCCGTCCTTCAAGAGGTAGAAGGTCACGAAGATGATGATGACGAACGCCATGAACTTCCCGAAGATTTCCAAGAGGAAGGTCAGCGAGGATTTCAACAGGTCTGTGCCAAGACTGCGCAGATCTGCGAGGACGCCTGCCAGTTCGCTGCGCAGCAAGTCGGAATCCGACACGAAAGGGATGTTCTGCAGACTTAAGGTGATGTTCGGCAAGTCGGCGACAAAGTTTCGGAAGGTGGGAACAAAGGAGAGCGAGAGAAGGACGAGCAGACCCGTGAGAAGCGCGATGAAAGCGATGATGACGAGTGCTGATGCAAGGGTGCGAGGCACTCTCTTGCGCTGCAGGAAATCGACGGGCGGCTGCAGGAGGAGCTGCAGGAGGAGCGAGAGGAAGATGATGAAGGCGAGGTCGGGAAAGAACCAGAAGGCGGAGAGCAGGAGCGTGAAGGTGATTGCCAAGATGATGGATGTGCGGTAGTTTGCCAAATGCATGGAGAAGCCCCCTTTTCTTGGAATTGGGAATGACTTGAAAAGCCCCGCTGGAAAGGCTTCTCGGATGAGAGGGCGCATGGGCGGGGTTTTCCTTTATCCTATTTCCGATGGTTTCTGAGAAAATTGCCGATCCTTGCGAGGGCTTCGGAGATCTTGTCGATGGAGGTGGCGTAGGAACAGCGGATGTGCCCTTTGCCGCTTGCGCCGAAGGCGCTGCCGGGGACGAGGGCGACGTGCTCCTTGCGGAGCAGGTTTTCAGCAAATTCTTCGTCCGTGTAGCCGCTCGACGTGATGTTCGGGAAGATGTAGAAGGCGCCTTTCGGCTCGAAGCACGAAAGGCCGAGCTTCAAGAAGCCGTCGTAGATGAGGCGGCGGCGGCGGTCGTATTCGGCGACCATCTTTTTCATGTACTTTTCGCCGCGGCGCAGAGCTTCGACGGCGGCGATCTGCGCCGTGATGGGGGCGCAGAGCATCGTGTACTGATGGATCTTCGTCATGGCGGTGATGAAGTCGGGGTTGCCGAGCGCGTAGCCGATGCGCCAGCCCGTCATGGCGTAGGCCTTGGAGAAGCCGTTCAAGAGGATCGTGCGCTCCTTCATGCCGGGCAGCGAGGAGAACGCCGTGTGCTCCATGCCGCCGTAGGTGAGGTCGCCGTAGATTTCGTCGGAGATGACGATGAGATCGTGCTTTTCGGCGAAGGCGGCGATTTTCAAAAGGTCGTCCTTCGCCATGACGGCGCCCGTCGGGTTGTTCGGATAGCCGATGAGAAGCGCCTTCGTGCGCTTCGTCACGTGCGGCTCCAGTTCTTCGGGCGTGATGCGAAAGTCGTTTTCGAGTTTCGCGGCGACGGGCACGGGCTTGCCGCCCGCAAATGTCACGCAGGCTTGGTAGGAGACATAGCAAGGCTCGGGAATAAGAACCTCGTCGCCGGGCGAGAGGATGGCACGCACGGCGATGTCGAGCGCCTCGCTGACGCCGACGGTGATGAGGATGTCCTTGGCCGGTTCATAGGAAATGCCGTAGCGGCCCGCGTAGTGCGCGGCGATTTCTTCGCGCAGCTCAAGCATGCCGCGGTTCGCCGTGTAGGAGGTGTAGCCCTGCTCAAGGCCGTGGACGCAGCTTTCGCGGATCGACCACGGCGTGATGAAGTCCGGCTCGCCGACGCCCAAGGACACGACGTCCTCCATCTCGGCGGCGATGTCGAAGTACTTTCGTATGCCCGAGGGCGGCACGGCATGGACGGCGGGCGAGATGCGCTCCTTCCAGTTCGTCATGGCGACACCACCAGTCGGCGATCCTTCTCCTTGTCGTCGATGATCGTGCCGTCCTTCTTGTACGCCTTGAGCATGAAGTGACTGCGCGTCTGCGTGACGCCATCGATCGTCGAGAGGCGCGTCGCGACGAAGTTGGCGACGTCCTGCAGCGATTTTCCTTCGATGATGACGAGGAGATCGAAGCTGCCGCTCATGAGGTAGACCGTGCGCACCTCTTCAAAGCGGTAGATGCGCTCGGCGATGGCGTCGAAGCCGACTTCGCGCTCGGGCGTGAGGTTGACCTCGATGATGGCCGTGACCGTGTCGTCGCCGAATTTCTGCCAGTTGATCAAGGTGTTGTAGCTGAGGATGATCTTGTTCTGCTCCAGCCCCCTGATGTCCTTTTCCACCTCGTACTCGCTTTTCTTGAGCACGGCGGCGATCTCGCCGACGGGACGGCGGGCGTCGTGCTCCAAGAGTTCCAAGAGTTCGCGCATGATCATTTCCCCTTTTTCCAGATTCGCATACTTGCGGAGTTCAGTCTTTCATCATATAATATAAACGATAATAGCATAGAACAAACGGGTAAATCAATCGGTTTTTTAGGAAACGCTGAATTTATCAGTGATTCCTTAGGGCGGAGGAGGATTGCTTATGATGACGGGCATCATCGGGGTGTCCAAGGACGAGCAGAAGGGTTATTCGACGGCGCTGACGAAGGCGCTTGCCTTCTTGCGTACGCAGGACTTCCGCAATATGCCGGAAGGGCGTCACGAGATCGACGGCGACAAGATCTTTGCGCTGCTCTCGCGCTATACGACGCGTCCGCAGACGGAGTGCACGCCTGAGGCGCATCGAAAGTTCGTGGATATTCAGTACGTCGCAGACGGCGAGGAGTTTCTCGGCTGGTGCCCGATGAGCCCCGACCTCGTGGAGATGGAGCCTTACGACGAGGCGAGGGACGTCATCTTCTACCGCGCCTTGATTCCCGAGAGCAGCATCCTGCTCAAGGCGGGAAGCTACGCCGTGCTCTATCCGGAGGACGTGCATCGCCCGGGCGTTTCGGTGCTCGACGAGTATCCGGCGAACGTGACGAAGGTCGTCGTGAAGATTGATTTGGAATTGATGAAGCAATGAGAGCAGCCGAAACTGCCGCAAGGAACACCGATGGAGAGGACGGTCTGTGGGCATGAGTGTAAGAAGACTTTTTGTGGAGAAGAGGCAGGGCTATTTCGACATCCCGGCGCAGCAGCTTTGCGCCGATCTGACGGAGACGTTCCGTCTGGCGACGGAGCTCAAGGCGGTGCGCATCTTCATCCGTTACGACATCGAGGGGCTTTCCGACGAGGAATACAAGGCGGTGCGCGACATCGTCTTCGTCGAGCCTCCCGTCGATACGCCCTACGAGGAGAAGCTTCCCGATTTCCCCGAGTCGAAGGCGTTCGCCGTCGAATATCTGCCGGGGCAGTACGACCAGCGTGCCGATTCGGCGGCGCAGTGCGTGCAGCTCGTGACGCAGAAGGAGCGTCCGACGATCCGCACGGCGCTCGTCTACGTGCTCGTCGGTACGATTTCGCCGGCTCTCTTGGCAAAGATCAAGACGTACTGCATCAACAAGGTCGAGAGCCGCGAAGCTCTGCTTCAGAAGCCGGCGACGCTCGCCGAGAAGATCGCAGAGCCTGCTGATGTCGAGACGCTTGCGGGATTCTGCCGCATGGATGCGGCGGCGCTCGGGAATCTCCTGAAGGAGCGCGGCTTTGCCATGAGCTTGGAGGATCTGCAGTTCTGCCAGAAGTATTTCGCCTCGGCGGAGAAGCGCGAGCCGACGATCACGGAGCTTCGCGTCATCGACACGTATTGGTCCGACCACTGCCGCCACACGACGTTCACGACGGTCGTTGACAAGGTGGACTTCGGCAACGGCAAGTATGCGCCGATGCTCGCGCAGGCGGTGAAGCTCTACATGCTCGACCGTGAGAAGATTTACGGGGGAAAGAAGATCGACGTCTCCTTGATGGATCTCGCCTGTATCGGCATGAAGGCGCTGCGTCAGCAGGGACTTCTGGAAGATCTCGACGCTTCCGACGAGGTCAACGCGTGCAGCATCATCGTACCCGTGATGGTGAATGAAAAGGAAGAAAAGTGGCTCGTGATGTTCAAGAACGAGACGCACAACCATCCGACGGAGATCGAGCCGTTCGGCGGTGCGGCGACGTGTCTCGGCGGCGCGATCCGCGATCCCCTGTCGGGCCGCTCCTACGTCTATCAGGCGATGCGCGTGACAGGCTCTGCCGACCCGCGCGGCAAGATCGCCGATACGCTGCCGGGCAAGCTGCCGCAGAAGAAGATCACGCAGGGGGCGGCGGCAGGCTTCAGCTCCTACGGCAATCAGATCGGCCTTGCGACGGGCGAGGTGCACGAGTTCTACCACGAGGGCTACATGGCGAAGCGCATGGAGATCGGGGCCGTCATCGGCGCCGTGCCGCAGGCGGACGTCGTGCGCCAGACGCCCGAACCGGGCGATGTCGTCGTCCTGGTCGGCGGCCGCACGGGACGCGACGGCTGCGGCGGCGCGACCGGCTCGTCGAAGGTGCACACGGAGGCCTCGCTGACGACGGCGGGCGCCGAGGTGCAGAAGGGCGATGCGCCGACGGAGCGCAAGCTCCAGCGCCTCTTCCGCCATCCCGAGGTCAGCCGCTTCATCAAGCGCTGCAACGACTTCGGTGCGGGCGGCGTCGCCGTCGCCGTCGGCGAGCTTGCGCCTTCCCTGGCGATCGACCTCGACGCCGTGAAGAAGAAGTACGAGGGACTCGACGGCACGGAGCTTGCCATCTCCGAGTCGCAGGAGCGCATGGCTCTCGTCATGCGTCCCGAGGCGCTGCCCGTCCTCGCGGCATTTGCCGATCGCGAGAATCTGGAGGCGACTCAGATCGCCGAGGTCACGGATACGGGCAGGCTTGAGATGGTCTGGCGCGGGCAGAAGATCGTGAGCCTCGCACGCGTCTTCCTCGATACGAACGGCGTCAAGCAGCACGCGCGTGTGACCTTGAAATCGCCCGACGTGGAGACGAACTATCTGCGCCAGCTGCCGCCCGCTGTCGTCAAGAACCAGCGCGACCTTACGGCAGCGTGGCATGCAAACCTCGCCGACATCAATGTCGCCAGCCAGAAGGGACTTGCCGAGCGCTTTGACTCGACGGTCGGCGCGGGCACGGTACTGATGCCGTTCGGCGGCAAGGATCAGCTGTCGCCGCAGCAGGGCATGGTCGCGAAGATTCCCGTGAAGAAGGGCGAGACGGATACGGCGACGGCGATGACCTTCGGCTTCGATCCGTACCTGTCGGAGTGGAGTCCGTTCCACGGTGCGCTCTATGCCATCGTCGAGGCGGTCACGAAGATGACAGCGCTCGGCGCGGACGCGGCGACGGTGCGCCTGTCCTTGCAGGAGTACTTCGAGAGCCTCGGCAAGGATCCCGAGAAGTGGGGCATGCCGTTTGCGGCTCTCCTCGGCGCCCTGTGGGCGCAGCATGAGCTTCGCGTGCCCGCCATCGGCGGCAAGGATTCGATGTCGGGCACGTTCGAGAATCTTCATGTGCCGCCGACGGTCGTCGCCTTCGCTGTCAACGTCATGAAGGCGAGCGAGGCGATTTCCGCCGAATTCAAGTACGCGAACAGCAAGGTATACGCGATCGAAGTGCCGATCGATGCGAACGACCTGCCCGTCTTCGCCAACCTGCGCCGCAACTATGAGCGCGTGCATGCCCTGATGCAGAGCCGCCGCGTGTTTTCGGCTTCGAGCGTCGGCAGGGGCGGCATCGCGGCTGCCCTGACGAAGATGTGCTTGGGCAACAGCCTCGGCTTCAAGGCGGCGCCCGGCGCCATCAAGTTCGAGGATCTCTTCCGTCCCGCCTACGGCACGATCCTCTTGGAGATGAGCGAGGCGGTCAACGTGACGGACGCGCTCGCCGGCGTCAAGTGGACGCTCCTCGGACGCACGACGACCGTTGCGAGCATCGTCTGCAACGGCATGGTGCAGACGCTCGACGAACTTCGCGAGACTTATACGGGGGCGCTCGACGGCATATTCCCGGCAAGAGCCGGCAGCAGGGGCAGGACGGCCTCGGCTGCTGCACCGTTCCGCCGCGGCGTGCGCCAGCGTGCCAGCGACCGCTATGCGAAGCCGCGCATCTTCATGCCCGTCTTCCCCGGCGTCAACTGCGAGTATGAGACGCAGCGCGCCTTCGAGAAGGCGGGCGGCGAAGTCGATGCGCTCGTCATCCGCAATCTCACGCCGCAGGCGGTCGAAGAATCGGTGCAGGCGATTGCCTCGGGCATCAACAAGGCGCAGATCCTCATGCTGCCGGGCGGCTTCTCGGGCGGCGACGAGCCGGACGGCTCGGGCAAGTTCATCGCGGCGACGCTTAGAAATCCGCGCATCGCCGAGGCAATCATGGAGCTTCTGCAAAAGCGCGAGGGTCTGATCCTCGGCATCTGCAACGGCTTTCAGGCGCTCGTCAAGCTCGGACTCCTGCCCTACGGCAAGATCATGCCGCTCGATTGGGAGTCGCCGACGCTCACGCACAACACGATCGGCAGGCACGTCTCGTGCATGGTGCAGACGCGCATCATGTCGAACCTCTCGCCGTGGTTCAACAACGTCTCGGTCGGCGATATTCACACGATCCCCGTTTCGCATGGAGAAGGGCGATTCGTCGCTGACAAGGAAATCATCGCGAGGATGCGCATACGCGGACAGATTGCGGCGCAGTACGTCGACGAGGCGGGCGAACCGACGATGGAGTCGCCGTTCAATCCGAACGGCTCGACGGAAGCGATCGAGGCGATCACCAGCCCCAACGGCCGCATTCTCGGCAAGATGGGTCACTCCGAGCGCTTCGGCGACAACATCTCGAAGAACGTGCCGGGCAACAAGGAGCAGGGACTCTTCGACGCAGGCGTGCGTTTCTTCCGCTGAGACGCTGAAAATCAATGACATACGACGGGCGCATGAGCAGCTTGAAGCTTATGCGCCTGTTTCTGTCGAAGATGCTGAAAGCTGTCGGCTGGAAGTATGTGTCAGGACGTTTTCGGTGAGAAAGTTTGCCATGAAGTTTCGTCCTCAAAGTTTGCGCTAAGACAGCGGTCAGCGAATGATCAATCCGTTGGCGAAGAGCTTGTATTTCCTATTTGAGTATGGTATCATGAATAGTATGGCAAAATGGGGTTGCAAGGGGACGGCCCTTGCTTTTGTCCCTTGGAACCATCAAAGAAGGAACATGTAGGAGGGTATTTCGTACTATGAAGGCTACTGCAGAGAAGATGGACAACCACGAGGTCGTGCTGACAATAGAGGTAGAAGCGGAGGTCTTGAAGAAGGCTGAGACGAAGGCTTGCAAGGATCTTGCGAACCGCGTGAGCATCCCGGGCTTTCGCAAGGGCAAGGCGCCGCGCAGCATCATCGAGCAGCGCATCGGCAAGCAGGCAATTCTCGATACGGCGTTTGACGCCGTGGCGGACAAGGCGTTTGCCGATGCGTTGGAGGAGCAGGACATGACGCCCGTTTCGCGCCCGGACATCGAGGTCGTGACTTTGGAAGAGGGCAAGGACGTCGTCTTCAAGGCACGCTTCACGGCGAAGCCCGAGGTCACGCTCGGCGAGTACAAGGGCATCCAAGTCGAAAAGAAGGTCGATGAGATCACGGACGAGGACGTCGACAAGGAAATCGAGAGCATGCGTCGTCGCCGCGGCCGGATGGTCGACGCCGCCGAGGGCGCGGAAGTCAAGAAAGGCGACTTTGTGACGCTCGACTTCAAGGGGTTCGTTGACGGCGAGGCCTTCGAGGGCGGCGAGGGCAAAGATCATCCGCTTGAGATTGGTTCCAACAGCTTCATCCCGGGTTTCGAGGATCAGCTCGTCGGCATGAAGATCGGCGAGGCGCGTGACGTCAACGTGACGTTCCCTGAGGAGTACCACTCGAAGGAGCTCGCAGGCAAGCCCGCGAAGTTCGAATGCACGATTCGCAGCATCAAGGAGCGCCAGCTGCCTGAACTCGACGACGAATTTGCCAAGAAGGTCAGCAAGTTCCAGACGATCGAGGAGCTTCGTGCCGACATCCGCAAGAACCTTGAGCATGCCGCACAGCAGAAGGCGGACAACGACTACAACGTCGCCGTCATCGAGAAGGCGACCGGAAACATGACGGCCGACATCCCTGCCGTCATGATCGAGAACCGCGTGACGATGATGATTCAGGAGATGGCGATGCGCTTGGAGCAGCAGGGCATGAAGATCGAGCAGTACCTGCAGTATGCGGGCGTCGATCTCAACCAGATTCGCGAGCAGTACAAGAAGACGGCCGAGGAGAATGTCCGAACGGATCTCATGCTGGAAGCTGTGGCGAAGGCTGAGGGCATCAAGGTCGAGGGCAAGGATCTCGACGGCGAGGTTGCGGCGATGGCTCTGACCTACGGCGCGACGCCCGCGCAGGTCAGAAAGGTCATCAAGGAGCAGGGCCGCATTGGCGATCTCATCACGACGGTTCTCAGAAAGAAGACGTCGCAGTTCATCTTGGACAACGCCGCAAAGTGAGTGCACGTTCTTTCACGTTCGTCGATGTCATCATATATGGAGTGATTGCATGAACAGCTATATGAACAGTTATGTTCCCATGGTGGTCGAGCGCTCGAATCGAGGGGAGCGAGCCTACGATATTTATTCGCGCCTCCTGAAGGATCGCATCGTCTTCGTTGGCGGGCCGATCGACGACAACGTCGCGAATGTCGTCGTCGCGCAGCTTCTCTTCCTTGAGTCGGAAGATCCCGACAAGGACATCCACCTTTACATCAACAGTCCGGGCGGCGTCGTGACGGCAGGCCTTGCCATCTACGACACGATGCAGTACATCCGCCCCGACGTGTCGACGATCTGCATCGGACAGGCGGCGAGCATGGGTTCGCTTCTGCTGACGGCAGGCACGAAGGGCAAGCGCTACGCGCTTCCTCTGGCACGCATCATGATTCATCAGCCGCTGGGCGGTGCGCAGGGGCAGTCGACGGACATCCAGATTCAGGCGAAGGAGATCCTGCGTCTCAGGGAAGTCGGCAACGACATCCTCGCCAAGCACACGGGACAGCCGCGTGAAAAGCTCATCGCCGATACGGAGCGCGACAACTTCATGACGGCAGAGGAGGCGAAGGAATACGGTCTCATCGACGAGGTCATCACGCGTCCTGTCAAAACCGAGAAGCCCAAGGACTAAGAGGTGGTATCATGTTGAAGTTTGGGGATGAGAAGGGTCAGCTCAAGTGCTCCTTCTGCGGCAAGTCGCAGGAACAGGTAAGGAAGCTCGTGGCAGGTCCGGGCGTCTACATCTGCGATGAATGCATCGAACTTTGCAACGAGATCATCGAGGAAGAGTTCAGTGAAGATATCGAAGTGGAGCTCAAGGATGTGCCGAAACCGAAGGAGATTCGCCAGATCCTTGACCAATACGTGATTGGACAGGAGGAAGCGAAGAAATCGCTTTCCGTCGCCGTCTACAACCACTACAAGCGAATCAACCGCATGCAGGGCAAGACGGACGAGGTCGAGCTGCAGAAGTCGAACATCCTCATGATCGGCCCGACGGGCAGCGGCAAGACGCTCTTGGCGCAGACGCTCGCCAAGATTCTCAATGTGCCGTTCGCCATCGCTGACGCGACCTCCTTGACGGAGGCCGGCTACGTCGGCGAGGACGTGGAGAACATCCTCTTAAAGCTCATACAGGCGGCGGACTACGATGTGGAGAAAGCGGAGAAAGGCATCATCTACATCGACGAGATCGACAAGATCGCACGCAAGTCGGAGAATCCGTCCATCACGCGCGATGTTTCGGGCGAGGGCGTGCAGCAGGCGCTCTTGAAGATTCTGGAAGGCACCGTGGCTTCCGTACCGCCGCAGGGCGGACGCAAGCATCCGCATCAGGAACTCATTCAGATCGACACGACGAACATCCTGTTCCTGTGCGGCGGCGCGTTTGACGGCATCGAGAAGATCATCGAGGCGCGTCTCGGCAAGAAGAACATGGGCTTCGGCGCTGCGATCGAGTCGAAGGTGGAGCGCAACATCGGGGAAACGCTGCGACACATCCTGCCCGAGGATTTGCTGAAGAACGGCCTGATTCCCGAGTTCATCGGGAGACTGCCGATCGTCGTGACGCTCGAAGCGCTCGGCGAAGACACGCTCGTGCGCATCCTGACCGAGCCGAAGAACGCGCTCGTCAAGCAGTACCAGAAGCTCTTGGAGATGGACGGCGTGAAGCTCGACTTCGACGAGGCGGCGCTTCATCTGATCGCGAAGGAAGCCTTGAAGAGGAAGACGGGGGCACGCGGTCTGCGTTCGATCATCGAGAGCATCATGCGCAATGTCATGTACGAGGTGCCGTCGGTCGACGGGGCTTCGCACTGTCGCGTCACGAAGGAAGTCGTTTCGGACAAGAAGGATCCCGTGCTGACGATCGACAAGGCGAAGGCGAAGACGAAAGGCGCGGACAAGGAAGCATCGGCTTGAGCATCGAAAGGGGACGCTGCGGCAAGCAGCATCCCCTTTTTTCTATATTCAGGAGGAGTGTTTATGTCGGAAATACGTAAGCTGCCGCTCCTGCCCCTGCGTGGAATGATCGTGTTTCCCTTCATGATCATCCATCTCGACGTCGGCAGGGATCGGTCTGTGGCAGCCTTGGAGGAAGCGATGGTGCGCGACCGTCAGATCCTGCTCGTGGCGCAGAAGAATGCCGAGACTGATGAGCCGGGGGAAGGGGATCTCTACGACGTCGGCACGATTGCCGAGGTGCGCCAGCTTTTGAAGCTTCCGGGCGGAGCTCTGCGCGTGCTCGTCGAGGGACAGAAACGCGCGGCGATCACGGCCTGCGAGGAGCTGGAAAACTTTGCCGAGGTGACGGTCGTCGAATACGCCGAGGTCGTGGAGGAATCCATGGAGATGGAGGCTCTGACACGCGCCGTCGTGCATGAATTCGAGCAATGGGTGAAACTCAGCAAGAAGATTCCCGCCGAGACGCTCGTCTCCGTGGCGATTCTCGACGATGCGGGACGCTTGGGCGATCTCATCGCCAGCCACTTGAGCCTCAAGATCGAGGATCGGCAGGCTCTCCTTGAGCAGATCAACATCAAGAACCGCATGGAGCTTCTCTACAAGATCTTGGCGCGTGAGCTTGAAGTGCTTGAGATGGAGCGCAAGATCGGCATGCGCGTGCGCAAGCAGATGGAGAAGATTCAGAAGGACTATTACCTGCGCGAACAGATCAAGGCGATCCAGAAGGAGCTGGGCGACGAGGACGACAAGGCGGCAGATATTGAAAAGTACCGCAAGAAACTCGCCGAGGGCGGTTATCCCGAGGACGTGCAGAAGACGATCGAAAAGGAAATCCATCGCATGGAGGGACAGGCGAGCATGTCCGCCGAGATGGGAGTCATACGCACCTATATCGAGACATTGCTTGAACTTCCGTGGACGATTTCTTCGGAGGACAATATCGACATCAAGGCGGCGGAAGCCGTCTTGGACGAGGATCACTACGGACTCAAGAAGGTCAAGGAGCGCATCCTCGAATATCTCGCCGTGCACCAGCTCACGAAGGAGCAGCATGCGCCGATCCTGTGCCTCGTAGGCCCGCCGGGCGTCGGCAAGACGTCTCTGGCAAGCTCCGTGGCGCGTGCGACGGGCAGGAAGTTCGTGCGTGCGTCCCTGGGCGGCATCCGTGACGAGGCGGAGATTCGCGGACATCGCCGCACCTATGTCGGCGCGATGCCGGGGCGCATCATGGAGGGGCTGCGCAAGGCGGGAACGAAGAATCCCGTATTCCTGCTCGACGAGGTGGACAAGATCGCCATGGACTACAAGGGCGATCCGTCGGCGGCGCTCCTCGAAGTGCTCGATCCTGCGCAGAATGCGACGTTCAGCGATCACTATGTCGAGCTTCCCTTCGATCTGTCGGAGATCCTTTGGATCGTCACGGCGAACAGCCTCGCGAATATCCCGCGCGCCCTGCGCGACCGCATGGAGATCATCACGCTGTCGAGCTACACGGAGCAGGAGAAGCTGGAGATCGCCAAGCGCTACCTCGTCGGACGCCAGCGCACGGCGAACGGACTGAAGGCGCGTGACCTGCAGTTTGGCGAAGGCGTCATCGAGAAGATGATCGTCGAGTACACGCGCGAATCGGGCGTGCGCGAGCTTGAGCGCACGATCGGCCATGTGTGCCGCAAGGCGGCGCGGCTCATCGTCGAGGGCGAGAAAAAGTCGGTGCGCGTGACGAAGAGGAATCTCAGAGACTTCTTGGAGCGTCCGAAGTTCCTCAGGAAGAAGGCGGAGAAGAAGCCCGAAGTCGGCGTGGCGACGGGCATGGCGTGGACGGAGGTCGGCGGCGACATCCTGCCGACGGAGGTCACGGTGCTCGCGGGCAAGGGCAAGCTGATCCTGACGGGACAGCTCGGCGACGTCATGCAGGAGTCGGCGCGTGCGGGGCTTTCCTACATCCGCAGCCGACAGGAGCAGTTCGGCATTGACGCTGACTTCTACGAGAAGCGCGACATCCACATCCATCTTCCCGAGGGCGCGATTCCGAAGGACGGGCCGTCGGCGGGCATCACGATGGCGACGGCGATGATCTCGGCGCTGACGGGGCGAAAGGTCAGAAGCGATGTCGCCATGACGGGCGAGATCACGCTGCGCGGCCGCGTGCTCGCCATCGGCGGGCTGAAAGAAAAGGTCTTGGCGGCGTACCGCGAAGGCATGACGCGCATCGTGCTGCCGAAGGAGAATGAGCGCGACATCGAGGACATTCCGCAGGAGGTGCGCGGAAAGCTCGCCTTCGTGCCCGTGGAAACGATGGACGAGGTTCTTGTCGAAGCGCTCGTGCCGCAAAGGGGGGGCGCACATGCCGGATAGGGTCACGATCACGCAGGGCAAGTACATTGCCTCCGCCGTAAAGAAGGAGCAGTACCCCGAAGTGCGTCGCAGGGAGATCGTCTTCATCGGACGTTCGAACGTCGGCAAGTCGTCGCTCATCAACTCGCTCGCACGCACGAAGAATCTCGCTCGCGTCTCAGGGCAGCCCGGCAAGACACAGACGATCAACTTCTACGAGCTTGGCGCGAAGATCGAGGGGGAAGACGCGCGGCGCGACTTCTACCTCGTCGATCTGCCGGGCTACGGCTACGCGCGCACGGCGAAGAAGAACCGCAAGATCTGGTCGCGCTTCATCGAGACGTACCTGCTGCACAGCGAGGACTTGCAGTTCGTGTGCCACCTCATGGACATCCGCCACGAACCCATGGCCTCGGATATTGAGATGTTCCAATGGCTCGTGACGAAGGGGCTGCCCGTGCTCGTTATCGCGACGAAGGCGGACAAGCTGAGCCGCAGCGAGCAGAAGAAGAGCATCGACGCCATGCGAAAGGCGCTCGGCGTCGCGGAGCTTGACATCCTGCCGTATTCTTCGGTAAAAAATGAAGGGCGTTCAGAATTGCTTGACGCGATAGCGAACGTTCTGATAGAATGAAGGAAGGGCGTATTGCCAAAGATTCCCCGGAGAAAATGAGGGTGAAAATATGTTGACAGCTTTTGACAAGAAGCTCCTCAACGTCTTGCAGGCCGGCTTGCCCATCAGCAGCCGGCCTTTTGCTGACTTGGCGCAAGGCTTGGAGTCGGACGAGAAGACCGTTCTTTCGCGCGTGAAGGAACTCAAGGCGCAAGGGTACCTGCGCCGCATCGGGCCGTTCTTCGACTCGGCGAAGATGGGCTATCGCGGCACGCTCGTGGCGCTTCGCGTGAAGCCCGAGGCGATGAAAAGCGTGGCGGAGGCCGTGAATCGCCATGTGGGCGTGACGCACAACTACGAGCGCGAGGGCAGGTACAACCTTTGGTTCACGCTGCTCACGCCGAACGAGGAAATGCGCCGCAGGATTCTCGCGGAGATTCGCGCGCTTCCCGGGGTCGAGGATCTTTTGAACCTCGCTTCGCACAAGAAGTACAAGGTCAACGTGCAGTTCAGGCTCGGATAGGGGGGCGGATGGAAATGCTCGATGAAATCGACAGGAAGATCACGCGGGCCATGCAGGGGGATTTCCCGCTTGCGGCAGAGCCGTACAAGGAGATCGCCGCCAAGGTGGGCATCGGAGAGGAAGAGCTTCTGCGCCGTCTGCGTCGTCTCAAGGAAAACGGACAGATCCGCAAGATGGGGGCCGTTCTTCAGCATCGCGCGGCGGGCTTCACGGCGAATGCCCTGTGCGCGTGGGTCGTGCCGCCCGAGCGCATGGACGAGATCGCGCGATGTATGTGCGAAAGCCCGGCGGTATCGCATTGCTACGACCGCGATACGGCGGAAGATTGGCCGTACAACGTCTACACGATGATTCATGCGAAGAGCCGCGACGAGTGTGAGGAGATTGCCGCTGCGCTTGCGGCAGAGTGCGGTCTCAGTGAGCGCGTCATGCTCTACTCCGTCAAGGAGTGGAAGAAAACGAGCATGCGCTACTTCCGTGAAGATGAAGAGGAGCTGGCATGACGGTATCGGAAAAGATGAGGGAACTTCGTTGAAGGTCTGCCTGTACGGCAGTTCCCTGCGGGGTTGGCATGACGGTATCGGAAAGGATATGCATCGGCTTGCTGCACGATCCGTTTGCAGCAGCGCTTGACCATGACAGATGCAGAACTTTCTTTTTGCCGACCGGCGCCAACGGCAGGAAAATTGTTTTTTTGACAGAATTAAAGCAGTATGTTCAATATGAAGCAATACAGTTCATGCGCAAAACGGAAGAGGGGGCTTTTTCATGATCGGAATCAAGAATGTCATTGCCATCATCTGTGGCGGCGGGCCTGCGCCGGGCATCAACAGTGTCATTTCCGCCGTGACCATCGAGGCTGACCGCCATGGCTGGGACGTGCTCGGCATCTACGACGGCTTTTCGCGCCTCGCACGCGGCGAGAAGAAGTATGTGCGCCTCGACATGGAGCGCGTGAACCGCATCCACCTGACGGGCGGCTGCATCCTGCAGATGTCGCGCTACAATCCGACGAAGAAGGAGTCGGATCTTCGCACGGTTGTCGATACTTTGACGGAGCTGGGCGTCACGCATGTCGTGACCATCGGCGGCGACGACACGGCGTACAGCGCCATGGCGGTGTCGAACTATGCACGCCAAATTGGCAAGACGATCAACGTCGTCCATGTGCCGAAGACCATCGACAACGATCTGCCGCTGCCCGAGGGCATCCCGACGTTCGGCTTCGAGACGGCGCGCGCTTTCGGCACGGAGGAGATCGAAAACCTCATGGAAGACGCACGTACGAGCAACAACCGCTGGTACTTCACGATCGCCATGGGTCGCACGGCGGGGCACTTGGCGCTCGGCATGGGACGCTCGGCGGGCGCGGCTCTGACGATCATTCCCGAGGAGTTCGCGGCGGAGTCGATTCCCCTGCAGCAGGTCGTCGACATCATCACAGGCTCGATCGTCAAGCGCTACTTGACAGGGCACAACTACGGCGTCGCCGTCATCGCCGAGGGCGTCATCGAGAAGATCGCGCCCGAGGACTTCCAGAAACTCGGCACCCTCGTGCTTGACGAGCACGGTCACATCCGCTACGCGGAGCTTGACTTCGGCGAAATCTTGAAGCAGGCGGTGCTCGCCGAGGTCAAGAAGATCGGCATCAAGATCGCCATCGTGGACAAGGAGATCGGCTACGAGCTGCGCTGTGCCACGCCGATCGCCTACGACATCGACTATGCGCGTTCCTTGGGCTATGAGGCCGTGCAGTTTCTCATGCGCGGCGAGACGGGCGCGCTCATCACCTTGCAGGACAATCAGGCGAAGCCGCTCTTCTTCGACGAGATCAAGGATCCCGAGACGGGCAAGACGAAGGTGCGCAAGGTCAACATCGAGTCCGTCCACTACAAGATCGCACGCGGTTTCATGATGCGCATGGAAAAGGAGGATCTTGACGATCCTGGTCTTGCCAACGCCTATCACATGGAAAAGGATGAGTTCAAGGAGAGGTACGCTTATCTTTTTGAATGAACAGGATGGAACTTTGCAGAAAAGTCGCCGATACCGTATGGCTTCGGCGACTTTTTTCCCGTACTATAATTAAAGAAGTGAAATTGGAAGAAATGTGGTATAATAGACGAGAATGCCAAAAATCGGCGCTCGGGAATCGCTGATGGAAGAGATCCGTCTGCTCAGCGCTGAATTTATCCGTGATTCCTTAGTATGGGGGAATTCATTGCAATGATTTATATGAAGGATGTTTCCAAGGTTTACGACAACGGCACGGTGGCGCTCGACCATGTGAATGTCAATATCGAGAAGGGGGACTTCGTCTTTCTCGTGGGGGCGAGCGGTGCGGGCAAGTCGACGTTCGTGCGCATGCTGCTCCGGGAGATTCTGCCGACGAGCGGCAAGCTGCGCGTCAACGGGCACGATATGATGAAGCTTCGCCCGAAGGATGTGCCGTACATGCGGCGCGGCCTCGGTGTGATCTTCCAGGACTACCGCCTCTTGCCTGACAAGACGGTCTACGAGAACGTCGCGTTTGCCATGGAGGTCATCGAAGCGCCGCGCCGCCTCATGCAGCGCAGCGTGAACGCCGTCCTCGACATCGTGGGTCTGCGCGAGAAATGGAAAAGCTTCCCTTCGCAGCTTTCGGGCGGCGAGCAGCAGCGCGTGGCGATTGCACGCGCCATCGTCAACGATCCCGCGCTCATCATCGCCGATGAGCCGACGGGAAACCTCGATCCTGAGACTTCGTGGGAGATCATGGACATCTTCCGCCGCATCAACGATGCGGGTGCGACGATCGTCATGGCGACGCACGACAAGAACATCGTGGACACGATGAAGAAGCGCGTCATCGCCATCGAGGGCGGGCGCATCGTGCGCGACGAGGCGAGAGGGGGCTACGGCTATGAAGCTTAGGACGACGGAGTATTTCATCCGTGAGGTCTGCATCTCGATCAAGCGCAACAGTTGGATGTCGTTCGCTTCCATCAGCACGGTCGCCGTATCGCTCTTCGTGCTCGGCATGTTCCTCATCATCGTGCTCAACATGAACCGCATGGCGTCGATGCTTGAATCGCAGGTGCAGATCAACGTCTACTTGGACGACAAGCTCAAGGGATCGGAAATCGACGATCTCGAAGACGATTTGAAGAAGATGCAGGGCATCGAGAGCGTGCAGTATGTGAGCCGCGAGGACGCCATCGTGCGTCTCAAGGAAAGACTTGGCGATCAGAAATATCTGCTCGATGCGCTCGACGACAAGAATCCGCTGCCGAACGCCTTCGAGGTCACGGTCAAGCAGCCGACGATGGTGGAGACGGCGGCGAAGGCGATCGAAAAGTTCGGCGGCGTCGAGTCGGTGAAGTACGGGCAGGACGTCGTCGAGCACCTCTTCGATATGACGCGTCTCGTGCGCATCTTCGGCTTCACGCTCATGCTGCTTCTGGCGGGCGCGACGCTCTTCATCATCTCGAATACGATCCGTCTGACGGTCTTCGCACGCCGCAAGGAAATCGCCATCATGAAGTACGTCGGCGCGACGGATTGGTTCATCCGCTGGCCGTTCCTTTTGGAGGGCGTCGTGCTCGGCTTTTTTGGCGGCGTCCTCGCTTCCATCGCGCTTCGAAGCATCTACGGGCTGATCACGGCGAAGGTCTACAGCACGCTGGCGTTCCTGCCGCTCATACCGCAGTACCCGTTCGTCAACTTCATCAGTCTCGTGATGGTCTTGAGCGGCATGGGAATCGGCGCTTTGGGCAGTACGATTTCCTTGAAGCGATTCCTCAAGGTTTAGGAGGATTTTTCATGTTTTTTTATCCCACAGGAGGGAAAAAGTGGCATAAAGCGACGGCGGCGCTTCTTTCCGCCGTCTGCCTGATGACGCTTGCGCCGCTCGCTCATGCGGAGACTTTGGAGGAGCAGCGCGACGCGCATATCGAAAAGGCGGAGCAGGCGCAGCAGAAGAAGGGGGAGATCGAGTCCAAGATCGAGGGGCTTTCCGAGGAGAAGCGTGCTGTCGATGAGGCGGCGGACGAGGCGACGAAGGCCTACAAGGACGTGCGGAAGGAGCTTGATGCGACCGAGGAGCGCATCGACGAGAACGAAGACAAGCTCGAAGTCTTGAACAAAGACTTCGCCGTGAAGCGCGACCGGCTCGCCAAGCGCGTGCGCGACATCTACATCAACGGACAGATCAACTATCTCGACGTCCTCTTCGGCGCGAAGGACTTCCAGGACTTCTTCACGCGCATGGATCTCCTGAAGCGCGTCATTCAGCAGGACTACGATCTCGTGCAGGTCGTGTTTGCGGAAAAGAGCGCGATTGAGACGTCGCAGAAGGAATTGGAAAAGGACAAGGCGTCGAAAGAAAAGCTCGTCGCCTCCGCCGCCGACCGCAAGAAAGAGGCGGAGAAGAAGCAGGCGGCAAAGCAGGCGATCATCGACAAGATGGAAACGGATCGCGCGACACAGGAACGCATCATCAACGAAAATCTCGCGGCTTCCAAGGAAGTCGAGCAGATGATCCGAAACAGCCGCTATCAGCCGGCGTCCCCCGCCCTTTCGGGCGGCGGGGCGCTCAACTGGCCGCTCGGCGGGCCGATCACGTCACCCTTCGGCTGGCGCGTCCATCCGATCACGGGCGCGAGCCGCTTCCACTCGGGCATCGACATCGGCGGCGACTACGGCGATGCGATCCATGCGGCGGGCGCGGGCATCGTTTCCTATGCCGGCTGGATCTCCGGCTACGGCTACGCCGTCATCATCGACCACGGCGGCGGCATATCGACGCTCTACGGGCACAATCAGGCGCTTCTCGTCAGCGAGGGGCAGAGCGTCTCGCAGGGGCAGGCGATTGCCGAATGCGGCTCGACGGGCAATTCCACGGGCCCGCACTGCCACTTTGAGGTGCGCGTTGACGGCGAACCTGTCGATCCCATGGGCTATCTTTGATAGGTGGAGGATATTTTGAAAAAGAAAACGATTTTCCTGCTCGTCATCGCGACGGCTGTCGTGACGTTCAACGCGACGATTTTCGGCTTCTACGCCCTCATGGGATTCAACGATCAGAAGGTGAAGGACATCGTGCGTTTCTTCGGCGCTCTGCGCTTCATCGAGACGCAGTATGTGCGCGACGTGGACTATACGAAGCTCATCGACGGCGCCATCTCGGGCATGGTCAAGACGCTCGACGATCCCCATTCCATCTATCTCGACCAGAAGATGTACGAACTCATGCGCTCGCACACGGAGGGAAGCTTCGGCGGCGTCGGCATCGTCATGGGCTTCAAGGACAACAAGATCACGGTCATTTCCGTCATGGAAGGGACGCCGAGCGAGGCGGCGGGCATCAAGACGGGCGATGAGATCATCGCCGTCGACGGCGTGCCGACGAGCGAGATCGAGCCGGAAGAAGTCGTGCTGCGCATCCGCGGCGAGATTGATACGGAGGTGACGCTCAAGATTCGCCGCGCGGGCGAGGAGGACAGGGACTACGTCGTGCGCCGCGCGACAATCCAGGTGCATACGGTCGCGGGCGAGATGCTGCCCGACACGGACGGCATCGGCTACATCCGCATCGCGTCATTCTCCGAGCATACGGCGGACGAGTTCAAGGACGCCTATCATGCGTTGGAAAAGGATGGCGTCAGGGGCATGATCATCGACTTGCGCGAGAACCCCGGCGGTCTTGTGACGAGCTGTGTGGCAATCGCCAACATGGTCGTGCCGAAGGGGCCTGTCGTCTCCGTCGTGCAGAAGGACGGGACGCGCGAAGAGTACGAATCGGATCTTTCCGAGGGAAAGTATCCGCTCGTCGTGCTCATCGACGGCAACAGCGCCTCGGCGAGCGAAATCCTCGCGGGCGCCCTGCAGGATACGGGCGCGGCGACGATCGTCGGCCAGACGTCGTACGGCAAGGGATCGGTGCAGGTCATCCTGCCGCTCTACGATGACGATGCGCTGAAGCTCACGATCGCCAAGTATTACACGCCGTCGGGCAGGAGCATCGACGGCACGGGCATCGAGCCGGACGTCCGCGTAGAGCCGCAGACGGACGGCGCACAGGACGTGCAGCTCATGAAGGCGATCGACGTCATGAAGGGCAAGCTTGCGGGCTGATCTATGGTTTGAAAGGCTCCGATAATCTTGGACGTTTGTGCGTGTATATTGTACAGATGCACGGGTGAGTTTATCCGTGATTTCTAGATAATACAAAGGAGTGTCGCACCTTTGCTGCGATCTGTGCCGCCGGCGACAGCGGCAGAATGGAAGGATTATGAACGTACTGGAAAAAGCGCTTCATTGGAAGCATACGCAAAAGATCATCACTTTTGTCATCATCCTCAATGCCGCAGTATTGGGCATATTGACGGATCGGGCGCTGTCCGCCGACGAAGTCTTGTTTCTGGAAGCGATCGACAAAGCCTGTCTGGTGATCTTCACCATCGAATTGATCGCCAAGCTGCTGGTATATCGGCGGAAATTCTGGTCGGACGGCTGGAACATCTTTGATTTCGTCATTGTCCTCAGCTCCATCCTCTTTATTTCCTCCAGCATTTCGGTCATACGAGCCTTCCGTATCTTCCGACTGCTCAAGGCACTCGCGGAGTTCCCCGAGCTGCAGATCCTCGTATCGTCCATGCTCAAGGCGATCCCCAGCATGACGTGGGCGCTTCTGCTGCTCTTCATCGTATTCTATATCTTTGCGGTTTTCGGCAGTACGATGTACGGCGATACGTTCCCCGAGCTGTTCGGAGACATCGGCGGCTCCATGTTCACCCTGTTCCAAGTCATGACCTTTGAATCATGGGCGACCGCTGTGGCAAGACCGATCATGGCAACGTACTCTTATGCATGGGTATACTTTTTGGTGTTCATCCTTCTTACCGCCATTACGCTCCTGAATGTCATGGTGGGCATCGTGGTCGAAGCCGTCGGCACCATTTCAGAAGCGGTCAAGCAGAAGCAGGCAGCCGATGCGGCGGAAAACGCACCTTCCGAAGTGCGTGAAGCCGATGAAGTGGAAGCAGAAATCCGTATGCACCTTGAGCAAATCGAGGAATTACTAAAAAAGCGCTGCTAAGCTATATAAAATGAAGTCGCCCGCATTTGCGAGGGCTGTGACGGACTACGCGCAGACGATTTGACGCGGCGGGGGCTATGTCGTATAATAGGCATAGAAAAGGTGCTACTGGTAGACGGTCAGCCCCTAACTCATTTCGGAGAGAATCTCCCCGCCTAGAGTTTGAGCGCTAAAGGCGGGGGATTCTTATTTTGCTTTTAAAGCAACGACGCAAATCGTTACCATGAACATCAACGATAAATGAAGCCGCCCGCGCATTTGCGAGGGCTGTGACGGATTACGCGCAGACGATTTGACGTAGCGGGGGCTATGTCGTATAATAGACATAGAAAAGGTGCTACCGGTAGACGGTCAGCCCCGCTCAAGAATAGTGAGAAAACCCGCCTAAACTTGCTAGGGTCAGGCGGGTTTTCTTATGCCTTCAGAACGATGAGGATGAACAGCGTCACTAAGAGTAACGCGATTAAATCGTTTATCGTCATGGGCAGCGCCCCCTTGCTGACCTATCCAAGAAGCAAGCCCGAAGGGCGCGGCTGATTGGCAAATAGGTCGTATGCGAAAACGTCCCGCAAATCAAGCTCGAAGAGCGCAGATGCGCGGCTGACGTTGACCGCTAGGGGCTAAGAATCGACCGCCTACCGTCTTGGTAGCACCGAGTATATTATAGCATACGAAGGCAGCTTGTGGGCTGTCTTTTTTTGTTGTGGGGGATGGATAAAATGCAAAGGTTAATTGTAAAATGAATTCGGGCGATTTCATTGATAAAAGACTCCTTAGAACAGCTGCCTGTACCCATGCTTTCGCGACCTCTTTCCTATAAAATACGACCACTTTTTGCAATTTGCTTGCTTGCCATATAAGCGCTGTATTATGGTATAAAAAATATATTTCGAATCGGTTCCATAGAGAGGGAGAATGCAATGAAACGCATAGAGAGGCAGCAGCTTTATCGCGCCGTCGTCTGCGCCATTTTCGCAGGCGTCATCGCCGCGCCCTTTGCCGAAGAGACGGCTTACGCGCTGCCCGTCGAGGGCACGAACGCAGCGGCGAATGCGGGAACGGCGGATATTTCCACCGCCGATAAAACCATGAACATCGCGGGCAAAAGCGATCACAACATCCTCAAGTGGGAGGACTTCTCCGTCGAAAAGGACGAGATGGTAAAATTCGACGGCGGTGCCAAGACAAAAGACTATCTGAACCTCGTCACGGGCGAGGGCGCGTCGAACATCTACGGCAAAATCCAGGGCGGCAGGAACGTCTACCTCATCAACCCGCACGGCATCCTCTTCGCCAAGGGATCTGAGGTCAATACGGGCGCACTCTACCTCTCGACGGCGAACATCGATACGGTCGCAGCCGCGGCGGGGACATCATGGGACGGCACAAGCCCCCTCTCTGCGTCTGCACAGACGGGCAACGTGCTGAACCTCGGCACGGTGAAGGCGAACAGCCTCTATATCGAGGGCAAAAACGTCACCGTTCTCAATACGAATAACGTGACGGACGAGCATGGAACGCCGCTTCGTGGTACGGTCGGCGGTATAGGGACGAAGGCGAAGGTCCGGATCTACAGCGAGCAAACACCGCACATCGGCTACGAGGTCGCCAATAAAACGACGATCCAAATCAACGTGAACGGCACAGATACGTCGTATACGGTTTCCGACTATGCGAATCCGAGGCTCATCGCATCTGCATCCGTGCGCGCGTGGGATGTGAAGAAGCTCAATGGCGGCGGTGATCATTCCGGCTATGACTATATGCTCGTGCATAACGTCTACGAGCTGCAGCACATGGATGCGAGGGTGGACTCGAGGCACGGCAGATACATGCTCGCGGATAACATCGACGCGAGTGCGACACGTAGTTGGCATCCGTCGACATACCTGGGTGAGCCTTTCTACCAGGGCTTCCTGCCGATTGGACGCGTAGACTTTGGAGCAGGCTACGGCAATCCTTTTGAGGGACGATTTGACGGCGTCGGGCACAAGATCACGGGACTTCACATTCAGCGAAAAATGCTATTCGAGGTCGGGCTGTTCAGCCAGGCACAGGCGGGGGCGGTCATCGAAAATGTTTCCCTCTCGGAAGGGTATGTGGAGGGACGTGGTTGTGTCGGCGGCATTGTGGGATATGCACATGAGGAGGGCGTCATTCGTAACGTCTCCTTTAGCGGCACGGTGTACCTCCGTTACAATGATACGATTGGCGGCATTGTGGGAAGGGGGAGGAATTTTACCATTGAGAACGCCTGCAATAAGGGGACGGTCAGAGGGGAAAGGGCAGAGAGGATCGGCGGCATTATAGGAGAGGGGGAAGAAGTTACTATTAAGAACGTCTACAATGAGGGGACGGTCGCAGGGAAAGAGCAGATTGGCGGCATTGCGGGATGGATAAAGAAAAGTACCGTGCAGAACGCTCTGCATACGGGAACCGTGAGGCGAGAAACATGGAATGGCAGTAAGGAGAAGAATGTCGGCAGCATTGTGGGAACGGCGGATGACAGCCGGATTCGCGGTGTCGTATGGAGAGCGGGGTGTGTCACGGAGACGAGGGACGACATCCCAAAGGAAACCCCACTGGAAGCCCGTGCGGTCGGCGAATTGCTGAATCATTCTACGGTGGAGTACGATAAGGAACGCAGCCTGGCAGAGATGAAGCAGGCGGCGACCTATCAGGACTGGAAGGACGATCAGGGGAAAGCCGTCGTCTCCGGCGAGGGCGGCAAGGGGACGCCGTGGCGCATCTACGAGGGACATACCACGCCGCTCCTCACGGGACTGATGCGGGGGACGAAGTGGGTCAAGAACGCTGAGAAGGTCTACGATGGCGCCGCGCTGACCGGTACAGACCATATCCTCTTCGATGCAGAGAAAAATGTCGGCACATACCATGCTTACAGCGACCAGTTCGGCTATGACCTCATCGGCGGCGCCTACACGATCAAAAAGCGCACGCTGACCCTTGGCAGCGTCGCGGCGCAGACCAAGACCTACGACGGCAATACGGCGGCAGACGCATCGAAGTTCCGCGCGACGCTCGCGGGTGTCGTCAATGGCGAGGAAAACCTTGTATCGGCGACCGTCGCAGGCGCGACGTACAACAGCAAGGATGTCGCTCGGGCGAATCGCATTGACTACACGGGCGTCGCGCTCACGGGAACGGGCGCGGAGAACTATACCATCGCCACGACCGCAGAGGGTGCGGGGACAATCACGCCGCGTGCGCTGACGCTTGGCGCGGTCGAGTCGCAGACGAAGACCTACGACGGCACGAGAGACGCAGACGCATCGAGGTTCCGCGCAACGCTCGGCAATGTCGTCGCCGGCGAAGAAAACAGCGTGAGCGCGACTGCCGCAGGCGCGGCGTACAACGACAAAAACGTCGCTCGGGCAAACAGCGTCCACTACACAGGCGTCGCGCTCACGGGAACGGGCGCGGGGAACTATACCATCGCCACGACCGCAGAGGGTGCGGGAACCATCACGCGGCGTGCGCTGACCCTCGGCGCGGTCGAGGCGCAGACCAAGACCTACGACGGCACGAGAGCCGCAGATGCATCGAAGTTCCGCGCGGGACTGAACAATGCCGTCGCGGGGGACGACATCACAGCCGCCGCCACAAGTGCGGCGTACAACGATAAGAACGTCGCTCGGGCGAATCGCATCGACTACACAGGCGTTGCGCTCACGGGAACGGACGCGGGGAACTACACACTCGCCGCCACGACCGCACAGGGGGCGGGCACGATCACGCGGCGTGCGCTGACGCTCGGCGCGGTCGAGGCGCAGAGCAAAACCTACGACGGCAATACTGCGGCTGACGCATCGAAGTTCCGCGCGACGCTCGCGGGTGTCGTCGCCGGCGAAGAAAACAGCGTGAGCGCAACTGCCGCAGGCGCGGCGTACAACGACAAAAACGTCGCTCGGGAAAACACCGTCCGCTACACAGGCGTCGCGCTCACGGGAACGGGCGCGGGGAACTATACCATCGCCACGACCGCAGAGGGCGCGGGCACGATCACGCGGCGTGCGTTGACGTTCGACGGCGTGACGGCGCAGACCAAAACCTACGACGGCAATACGGCGGCTGACGCATCGAATTTCCACGCGACGCTCGGAAACGTCGTCGCTGGCGAAGAAAACAGCGTGAGCGCAACTGCCACGGGCGCGGCGTACAACGACAAAAACGTCGCTCGGGCAAACACCGTCCACTACACAGGCGTCGCCCTCACGGGAACGGGCGCGGGAAACTATACCATCGCCGCGACTGCGCAGGGGGCGGGAGCCATCACGCGGCGTGCGCTGACGCTCGGCGCGGTCGAGGCGCAGACGAAGACCTACGACGGCAATACGGCGGCAGACGCATCGAAGTTCCGCGCGGGACTGAACCATACGGTCGCAGGGGATGATGTCAAAGCCGCCGCCGCAGGTGCGACATACAATGACAAGAACGTCGCTGCGGCAAGTCGCATTGACTACACGGGCGTTGCGCTCACGGGTGCGGACGCGGGGAACTACACACTCGCCGCCACGACCGCAGAGGGCGCGGGCACGATCACGCGGCGTATGCTGACGTTCGACGGCGTGACGGCGCAGACGAAGACCTACGACGGCAATACTGCGGCAGACGTATCGAAGTTCCGCGCGACGCTCGCGGGTGTCGTCAAGGGCGAGGAAAACAGCGTGAGCGCGACTGCCGCAGGCGCGGCGTACAACGACAAGAACGTCGCTCGGGCAAACACCGTCCACTACACAGGCGTCGCCCTCACGGGAACGGGCACGGCGAACTATACCATCGCGGGTACCGCACAGGGCGCGGGCAGGATTACGCCGAAGCAGCTGAATCTCGCCCTTGCAGGCGGCGCACGCTTTGACAAGACCTACGACGGCAATGCGAACGTCACCCAGTCCCTCACGAAAGGCGGGAACTATACCCTCGACGGCTTTGTCGGCACGGAAGGAACAGGCATCGAGCTAAGCTCCGCCACAGGCAAATACACCGACAAGAACGCGGGCACGGACAAAAACGTGCGCTTTGACGGACTGCGCCTGACAGGCGATGGCGCGAGCAACTATGCGCTCGACAAGACCACGCTCACGGGAACGGGAACCATCACGCGGCGTGCGCTGACCCTCGGCGCGGTCGAGGCGCAGACCAAGACCTACGACGGCACGACAGCCGCAGACACAGCGAAGTTCCGCGCGAGGCTGAACCATGCCGTCGCAGGGGACGACATCACAGCCGCCGCCACAGGTGCGGCATACAACGATAAGAACGTCGCCGGCGCAAGCCGCGTCGACTACACAGGCGTTGCGCTCACGGGTGCGGACGCGGGGAACTACACGCTCGCTGCCACAACCGCAGAGGGAGCGGGTGCGATCACGCACCGCACACTGACACTCACCGCCGATGAGAAGCACGCCGTGCAGGGGCGTCGGATGCCCGCCTTCACGGGGCGTGCGGACGGCTTTGCCCACGGCGAGGACATGAGCGTATTCGCCCCGGGCAGTCTCACGTTCAAGAGTGATGTCGCCAATACGGACACCGCCGGCAAATACGCCGTCACAGGCAGCATCGGCGGCGTGTCGGGAGGCGTCCTCGGCAACTACCGCATCACGCAGGCGGCGGGCAACGCACGCGCGTTCATCATCCACGTCGCGCCCGGGGTGAGCGGACTCTTCGCCTCGCTGGTGCAGGGCGCAAAGCCCGTATTCGACGACGGCTTCAGCAAGACCGTCGACATCTTCGGCACTGCGCGTCCCATCCGCGCCGCAACGCTCGGCATCTACCGCTTCGATGCAGAGACGGATTTGGAAAACCGAGGTATGCGCCTTTGACGTGCGTGCCGCCGATGAAAGCGATGAAAGACTTGCCGAGAAAGCGCTGAAATCTAGGGAAGCGCTGATAAAATGAGGTCGCCCAGATTTGCACAGATGCGCTGTATCTATC
>CAJPRR010000008.1 GCA_905373085.1 uncultured Selenomonas sp. | reverse complement strand
GATGAATGTGCTCCCTACACTCAGCAAAGCATCAAAATAACAGACAAATAAAAAAGCCGCCCACCGTGCGCCAACACGATGAGCGGCAGACATGACGCGAATCATGCCCGTTGCAAGCTACATTCTACCATGATTCGCCTCCTATGACAAGGGAGGTATTTTTTATGTCGAGCAAAATCCGCATTCGTAAGCGCGGAAACACATACTCGTACAGCTTCGACATCTCGAAGCATCCGCGCCGCATGAAAGAGAAAGGGGGCTTTGCCACCGAAGACGAAGCCTTTGACGCAGGTGTCGCCGCCTATGCCGACTGGAAGAACGGCAACATCGGCGTCGCCAGCGAGCGCGTGACGCTCAAAGATTATCTCGCTTCATGGCTGAAAAACGTCGCCCGCCCGAACGTCAAGCGCACGACGTATGTCAATTACCAATCTGCCGTCAAGCATCGCATCGCTCCATTCTTGGGGAATCACATCCTGCAGGAGCTGCGCCCTCGTCATATCGACGGATGGCTAAAAAACTTGGCGGAAAAAGGCTTGTCGCACGGGACGATTCAGCAGACGAAAACGGTATTGTCCATCGCGCTGAAATATGCGATCTACCCCGCCGAGCTGATCCGTACCAATCCCTGTGCAGGGCTTTCCATCCCAAGGAGCGCACCGAAGCAGGTCATCGAGCGCACGGTGATCCCCCCTGAACAAGCTGCCGCCCTCTTCGAGCATGAGAGATACCGTCCCGTTCTGAAACTCCTCTACCACACGGGAATGCGCATGAGCGAGGTTCTCGGCCTCACATGGGATGACATAGACCTCGAACACGGCACGATTTCTGTCGTCCGGCAGCGCGTCTGCGACTATTTCGATACGCCGAAAACATCGAACAGCGTGCGGACGTTCTACATAGATCCCGCGCTCCTCACCTACCTGCGTGCCTTGAAAACGGCGCAAGCCAAAGACGAACTGCGCTTGGGCGAAGCCTATCAACTCGTCTACGAGGATGCCGCCCATAACGGCGCCGTCGTCGTACTGCCGAAGAAGCTGCCGCCTGCAGACGGCTTGGTTCGCCGCCTTATGGTCTGCATCGTCTCCAACGGACGGCCTTTGTCCGTAAGCCCTATAAGGGCGTGGCTGCACCGCAAGGAGCTTAATGCCCACAGCTTCCGCCACACGCACGCCACCCAGCTCATAGAGGCGGGCGCAAAGCCCATCGACGTAGCCGCCCGCCTCGGTCACAAGGATGCGACCATTACGCAGAATCTTTACACGCATGACACGGAGACCATGCAGAAAGAGACGGCACGTCTCTTCGGCGAGATTGTAGGCAAGTGATTTTGTAGACAAGCTGTAGACAAACGATAAATAAAAGGACGAGAACGCTTTACCTGCAAGGGTTTTCGTCTAGTGCAGACTATTATAGCACAGAACAAAGCATCTGCCCAATGATTCTTTCTTCTGCACTCTATCCCTTTTTGCCCGCCTATGGTATGATGAGAAAAACCGTATGTACCCTCGACAGAAGGAGGATGTCATGACCGAAGATCATCTGGAACTCCTGCGCTCCAAAGGCTACAAGCTTACCCCGCAGCGACGCGCCGTCCTCGACGCCTTCCAGGAATGCGATCCCTTCCCCACGGCGCAGCAGCTTCTCGCCGCCGTGCACAAGAAGCATTCCAACGTCTCCCTCGATACGATCTATCGAAACCTCGCGCTCCTCTCGAATCTCGGCGTCATTCACGAAATCTACCGCGCAGCGGGAAACGTCTACGAGATCATCGAGCCGGGTCATCACCATCACCACCTCGTCTGTACGGAATGCGGCAAGACGGAATGCATCGACATCTGTCCCATGCAGGAAGCCTACACGAAGGAAGCCGAGGAAAGAGGCTTCCTCATCACGGGACACGTCTTTGAATTCTACGGCCTCTGCCAAGAGTGCCGCAAAAAGAAAGGCTCATGAGCGGCGCTGTCCCGAAGTCCTTTAGCGTGAAACTCCCAAGTCTGGCAGAGATCTCTGTGAAGCCATACGCCAAACATTGAAGAAAAGCAAGAGCGGTGCAATTAAACAATCGTTCGAATGCACCGCTCGAAGACGAAAAAGTCCTGACATGAAGGCAGACACTCCAAGTGTGAAAATCCTCTGCCAAGACAATCTTGATGTATACATCTTTTGCCGAAATTCGCCCCAAGCAATCAAAATATGGTATACTATACGTTAAACGGAAAATTATGAGCAAAGGAGCATGAAAAAAATATGCTATTAACCCGTAATTGCGTGGAGCTTCTCGCACCGGCCGGCACTTGGGACGCCCTCGTCGCCGCCGTCGAGGCGGGCGCGGACGCCGTCTATCTGGGCGGCAAGCACTTCAACATGCGCATGCACCACGGCGATACGAATTTTGACAACGAGATGCTGAAAAAAGCCGTCGACTTTACGCACGAGCACGGCGTCAAGCTCTATATCACATTGAACAACCTCATCAGCGAGGAAGAGCTTCCCGCCCTGCGCGAATATCTGCTCTACCTGCAGGAGATCCGCCCCGACGCGATCCTCGTGCAGGACTTCGCCGTGCTTGAGCTGAAAAAGGAACTGGGCATCGACATCCCGCTGCACACCTCGGTCATGATGAATACGCACAATGAGGCGGCGATTGAAAAACTCAAGGAATACGGCATCACGCGCATCGTCGTCGGGCGCGAGATGACACTCTCTGAACTGAGCCTTTTCAAGGAACGTACGGGGCTAGAAGTCGAATACTTCATGCACGGCGACATGTGCATGTCTGAGAGCGGCCAGTGCATCCATTCGGGCGTGCTCTTCGGTCAGAGCGGCAACCGCGGCCGCTGTCTGAAGCCCTGCCGCTGGGCGTATGAGCTGATCGACGAGGCGACGGGCGAGGTCTTGGACGCCGAGAGCGAAGGCCCTTACAAGCTCGCCTTGAAGGACATGTGCATGTATCGCAACATCCCCGAGCTGATTCAAGCGGGCGTCCACTCCTTCAAGATCGAGGGACGCATGCGCCCGGCGGAGTTCATCCGCCGCATCGTGCGCACCTACCGCAAGGCGATCGACAGCTACATTGCCGATCCTTTCGGCTACCGGGTCGACGAGGCGGGCTGGCATGACCTCTTCGCCAACCGTGCGCGCGACTTCACGACGACGTTCGCCTTAGGTCCGACGACGGCACGCGACATCGGCTTTGACGGCACGCGCGAACCTCGCTTCTTCAGCGAGGCCGTGAAGGAGCCGGGCTTCCAGGACGACATTCTGAAGACGGAGCGCCCCATCGCACGCGAGAACGCGCCCCATCGCCGCCTCGCGGTGCGCGTCGGCGACATCGAAGGCGCACGAGCCGCCATCGAGAGCGGCGCCGATGCCGTCTACGTCGGCGGCGAAGCATTCCGCCCGAAGAAGCCGTGGCGGCTCACGGACATCGAATCCGTCATCGAAACGGCAAATGAATCGGGCGCAAAGATCTTCGTCAATACGCCGCGCACGACGATGCGCCGCGAATGCGGCGAGCTTGAGCAATTCTTCACAGCGCTTGAACGCCTGCAGCCCGCAGGCGTCCTCGTCAGCAACCTCGGCTCCCTGCGCCTCGCCCAGACGATCACGAGCCTGCCCGTACAGGCTGATCTCTCGTTCAACCTTTTCAACCATCTCGCCGCAAAATTCCTCAAGGAAAACGGTCTTGCCATGGCGGCATCCTCCTTCGAGCTTTCCTTCGAGCAGCTTCGAAGCCTCGTTGAAGCCTCGGAACTTCCCATCGAAACGGTCGTGCACGGCTCCTACGAGTCCATGATCCTCGATCACAACCTGCCCGAGATGTCCTTGGGCAGTTACGACCCGCTGAAGAATCCCGATTTCCTTGACCGCCATTATGCGCTGCGCGACAGGGCGGGCGAGGTTCATTCCATCCGCATCGACCAGTTCGGGCGCAACCACCTCTACTTCGCGAAGGATCTGTGTCTTTATCCGTACCTTGAGAAGTTCAACGGCATCACCTCCTACCGCATCGAGGCGCAGGACTATGCGCCTGCGCTCGTCGCTCTCGTCACGAAAACGTACCGCGAGGCGCTCGATGCGCTTTCGCGCGGGGAAAAGGCCTTCGATGAGTCCGCGCTCGCCGCACTCGCCGCGAAGAGTCCGCGCGCTTTCGGTCTCGGCATCTACCGTTTCCGCGAGTCGAAGGATTCGATCTAAAAAAGCGCGGATGAATCCAACACTCATTTCATCCACGCTCCCCCTAAGGAGGTCATTATTTGAAAGAATACATCGGCGCTGAAGCCATCCTCGAAAAGAAGAAGAAGTACATCATGCCCTGTCTCGGCCACTTCTACCGTGAGCCGCGCCAAATCGTGCGCGGCTCCATGCAGTACCTTTTCGACAGCGAGGGCAGGAAGTATCTCGACTGTTTCGCGGGTGTTTCCGTCATCAACTGCGGCCACTGCAATCCCGAGATTACGGAGAAGGTCACAAAGCAGGCTAAAACATTGCAGCATGTCTGCAACATCTACCTGACGGAAAACTTCGTGAACCTCGCCGAAAAACTCGCCGAGGTCACGCCCGGCGACCTGCAGAAGAGCTTCTTTTGCTCGACGGGCACGGAAGCGACGGAGGGCGCGGCGCTGCTCGCGACCATTCACACGGGAAGCAGCGAGTTCATCGCGCTCCGAAACGGTCTGCACGGACGCACGAAACTCACGATGAGCCTTACGGGCATCGGCATGTGGCGCACCGATCCGAACCCCGTCGGCGGCATCCAGTTTGCACCGAACCCGTACTGCTACCGCTGTCCCCTCGGCAAGACCCATCCCGAATGCGGTCTTGCCTGCGCCGATGAAGTCGAGACGATCATCCGGACGGCGACGAGCGGCAAGCCTGCCGCCTTCATCGCCGAGAGCATTCAGGGCAACGCCGGCATCATCGTGCCGCCTGAAGGATACTTCCAGCGCGTCAAAGAAATCATCTCGTCCTACGGCGGTCTCTTCATCGCGGACGAGGTACAGACGGGATTTGCTCGCACGGGCAGGATGTTCGCCATCGAGCACGCAGGCGTCACACCCGACATCATGTGCGTCGCCAAGGCGCTCGGCAACGGGCAGCCCATCTCCGCTTTCATCGCGAGCTCCAAGGTCGCCGACAGCTACACGAAGCCCGGCGCCTCGACCCTTGGCGGCAACCCCGTTTCGAGCACAGCAGGACTCGCCGTCCTCAACTACATCGAAGAGCATCGCCTCGCCGAAAATGCCGAGACGCGCGGCCGAGAGCTGCGCCAGGGACTCGCCGAAATCCAGAAGCGCCACCCGATCATCGGCGACATCCGCGGCCTCGGCCTCATGACGGGCGCAGAATTCGTCCACAGCGACAAGAGTCCCGCCCCCGAAGAGCTGGACATGGTGCTCGAAGAGCTCAAAGATCGCGGCTTCATCGTCGGCAAAAACGGCGTCGCCAGAAACGTCATGGCGTTCCAGCCGCCGCTCATCATCACGGAAGAGAACATCAACGACGTGCTCGACGCCCTTGAGCAGGTGCTGGTGAAGTTCAAGCTGTAAGCCTATTGATGCGTGTATGAAACGGAAAATCCCTCCCGCTGCAGACCTTGCTTCTGCAGCGGGAGGGATTTTTGCTCTACAGTGCTATAGGTTCCGGCATCGACGCGAGGCAGACGCAGTCAGAGAGGCGGCATTCCCCCCTCCTGCCATCATCACATCGCCCTTCTTCCATCAATATCGAAGAGGCTTTCCGTCACGAACGAAATCTCCATGCTCCCCCTCGTGCTGGAAAGCACATCTTCGAAGATCGCAGAGATCTCTACGTTCAGCTCGTCCCAGCGATTATCGGGATTAAGCGTCGGCAGGGACGGGTCGGCATAGCTCTCGTTGTACGCATGACGGAATCCGTCAAACCCCGCGATTGCAACTTTCTTGGCGCCGATGCTGTTGAGCAGGCGCAGCGCAGAAATCACGGCATTGTCGAAATGCGGCCAGCCTCTCTTAATGGCACGATTGAAATTCAAGATCAGCTCGCCTTCCGCCCCTTCCGTCTTGATGCTCGAAAGCAAGATCTTCTTCGTTTCGGCAAACGTCTTTCCATGCGCATTTTTCGCGTAGTCGCAGCGTGCGCTGTTGACGAAGAACAGATAATCGTACGCATAGCCGTCGCATATCGCATTGACGCCGATGACAACGGGCTGCTCCTTCTTGATGAAGGCATGTACGCGCTCTCTCTTGTCGATGACGGATCGTCCCGGTGCGACCAAGAGAACCGTACGTCCCGCAAATTCTTGGCGCAGGGCGCGAACGGCCGCCTCGTCATCGACGAGACGGGACTGGTTTTCCAAATAGCGTCGTTCCAGCAAATCGTAGTCGTACTTGCGCCGCTCCGCTTGCGACAGGGAGGCGATGATGTTGCGCATGTCGCGCGCGTTCGTCCTATGGTTGCGCTGCAGGTACGCGATGTTGTTGACGTGGCACTGGTACATTCCCGCCACGAAGTACGGCGTCGAGTACCCCCATGTATATGCCTCTCGGAACGGCTCCATATAGGTGTCGATGGCGTCGAGGATCGCATCCATATCGTAATTTCCATTCTGCTTGCGGTCAAGGTAGCTCGCCACCAGCTCCGTCGTCGCATTTCCTGCACCGCGCCCCATGCCGCACAGGCTTGCATCGACGATCGCACTGCGCTCGCTCTCTGCGAGAAGTTCGACGAAATGCATGGTGAGCGCAAAGGAGAGCTGCTGGTTGTTATGCGAATGGAATCCCATCGCTATCGCAGGATTGAGCGCCTCATCGAGCGTGCGGACGATGCGGGCAAGATCCTCCTCGAACATCGCGCCGAACGTATCGACGACGGAAATCGCCACGGGGCGGCAGGCATTGATGCACTGTGCGAGATCCTTGAGATCCGCCTCGCTGTACGCAAGCGTGTTGGCCGCCTGCAGGAAGATGCGGTATCCCTTCTCGCGCACGCGCTCTGCGACCGCAATGCCCTCTCGATGCTTGCCGTGCGGGAAGACGACGCGCACCGCATTGACGGACTTGCCATCGCACGGCGGAAGATTGTCCACATCATAGCGATCCCAATCGATCATTGCGACGTACTCGATGCCGTCCTGACGATCCACCATGTAGGGTGCGGCATCCTGCGGCAGATGGTAGTAAGTGCTGCCTTCCTCATGAGCGGCGTCCTTGAGCCAGCCCACCTCGATGATGTCCGTACGCGCCTCCTGCAGCTTCTTGATGATGCCCTTGATGGCGCTGGTTCCAAAACGCGATCCATTGATATATGCGCCATCGCGCAGCGTGCAGTCCAACAGTGCAATCTTCTTTTTCATCGTTCAGCCTCCTCAGCCAAAGATCAAAATCCATGCGTCCCGTACTGCCACAGTCCGCGAAGCGTCTCATTCTCCGCTACGCAGACCTTCGCGGCAGGATAGCCTGCCGCAATCTTTGTCCGAATCCCCCCAATCCGTCTTGCCACGCCACCGGAGAAGAGCAGCTCCTCTACCGATTGCCCCTGCGCCCGTACCTGCTCTGCCGCCCAAAGGAAATTGCGTGCCATCGCGTGCAGGATGCTTGATGCGAGCGTCCCCAAGTCAAAGCCATGCTCTTCGAATCCCGCGAGAAGCCCCGTAACCCGCTCCGAGCAAGGATTCTCAAAGAAGCTCATATCTGCCTCGAAGCATTTGCCTTCCGCGCTCGCTGCCGCATCCAAGAACACCTGCCAGATACAGTTCTCGTCCGGCGCCATACCGAAACGCAGCAAAATATCCTGCAAGAATCGGATATAGACATTGAGCGCCCGTCCGGACGGCAGATGCGGCAATGTACGGATATGCCCGCCAAAAAGGTACGGACGAATCTGTACGCATTCGCTTCGTGAAAGATCATCGGTCACAACGCTGACCTGCGCCCCGGTGCCAAGGTTGAAAGAAAGCTGCCCCTGTCTGCAAAGCCCTGCACCGCAAAGAGCTGCCTGCTGATCGCCGACAGCAGGCAAGGCTTCATATTCCACGCCGTCCAGAGCGAAGGAGACGGGCGATCCTCCTACCTGCGGGAAGCGGATTCTTCCTCCTGTCGCCGTTCGTACGAGCGGTGCGCTCCAATCTTCCCTTTCCAGATCATAGAGTCCGCTCGCGGCGGCATTCGTCGGATGCGTAAAGACAGCTTTTCCCGAAAGTGCACGCAGAATATAATCACCAAGCGTACAGAACCAAAGCTCCCCCGTCATCCGTTCAAGAATGCCGCTCTGAAAGAGATGGAGAAGATTCGCACTCGGCAGCGAGCCGCGCAGCGGCATCCCTGTACGTGATACCGCATCCGCACAATCCTGCGCCAAGATGGAAACCGCCGTCTCGCCCTCGACGGGAAGCGTACCGAAAGAGCGCTGCCATGAAAGGTAATCCATCTGCGGCTCGCCCGCTGCATCCGTGAGCAAGAAGCCATGCATTTCGTTCGCGATGCAGAGCCGTGCGCGATGTTCCCCCGCAGAAAGTTTCGCGAGCATGGTGCGCACGACACGCAGAAGCTCCCGGGCCTGCAAGGGCAGAAGCAAGCTCTCCGCCCCCTCTTCCCCTGCAACACGAACGGCAGGAACGAGCATGGTATCAAGAACGCGCCCATCCGCTTCAAACGAGGCTCCCTTCAGGAAACTCGCCCCGCAGTCAATCGCGATAGTAATCATGCGTCGTTTCCAAATAATCGCAGAACATCCGATAGAGCCGCTCGTCCAATTCCATCGGATGAACGATGAGATGGCTCTCGCCGTCGAGCATGGCAAAAGCGAGCGTGTTGCCGCGCACCTTCTTGTCCGTGCGAATCGTGTCAAAAACCGCACGAGGATCGCCGATCACGATTTCTTCCCTGAGGAACGCACGCTTGATCAGCGCCTTGACATCGAGGTAGAGCGCCTCGTCGATCAGCCCTTCGCGCACCGCAAGGCAATTCGCGACATCAATGCCCCATATAACAGCCGTGCCATGCGCGATTGCATGCTTTGTGTACGCTTCCAGCGCATGGCCGAAGGTATGCCCGTAATTCAGCACACGGCGCAAATCGGACTCGAACTCATCCGCCTCGATGATCTTCTTCTTTTCCAGCAATCCGCGATGGATATAGTGCGCGATGCGCGCGCAAGGGATATGTGTCGGTTCGGCTTTCAGCTCCCGATAAAACGCAGCGTCGCTCGTCAGCGAAAATTTTAGGATCTCGCCCCAGCCATTCAGATAGTCCGCCTCGGACAACGTATCAATGAAATGCGTATCAATGAAGATCTTCTTCGGCGGATAAAAGACGCCAATCTGATTCTTGTAGGCTCCGATATTGATGCCGCATTTCCCGCCGATGCACGAATCGCACATGGAAAGAAGCGTCGTCGGGAAGAAATACCAATCGACATTGCGCAGAAAGAGGTTGCTTGCCAGCGTCGCCAAATCCTGCGTGATGCCGCCGCCGAAGCAAATAATCCGCCAATTCTTGCGTACGCCGAGCTGTTGGAAAAAGGAAATGAGGTTCAGAACCGTATACATGTTCTTCTTCTCTTCCACGGGATCGACGAAGAAGATGCGCCGCCGTTCGATTCCCTCAAAAGCAGGTTCATAGAGCCGGTAGACGTTCCAATCCAAAACATAGGCAAGCTCGCCTTCCAGCGTATCCAACGTCTTACGGAAATCATCCACAAAGGAAACGCTGTAATCGTACAAGCTCGAATGAATCTCCAGCTGTTCCATCCTATCATCCTCTCTTTCTCTAGATAGAAGACCCTCCGTCGACGGTCAGCACCGCCCCCGTGATATACGACGCCTCCTCCGAGACAAGGAAGCACGCCGCTCTAGCCACATCAATCGGCTGCCCCATGCGCCCCATCGGAATGGAAGGCAGAATGCGCGAAAAATCCTTGTTCTCGTAAATCGGCGTGTCGTTCGGGCCGGGGCACAGGCAATTCACGCGAATGCTTTTCGCATAATTCTTGGCGCAGAGCTGCGAGAACTCGATGAGCGCCGCCTTCGATGGCGCATAGAGATACTGCCGGCTGCCTGCGATATGCGACTGCAGTCCGCCGATCGAGGCGACGTTCAAGATATTGCCATGCCGCTCGCAAAGTTCTGCAATAAATGCCTGCGTCATGAAAATCGCCGCGCCCACATTGATCCGAAACACATGATCATACGCTTCGGGCGTGATCTCTTCCAGCAGATACGTCTGAAAAACGCCCGCATTGTTGACGAGAATGTCGATGGCGAAGCCGCTCGCTGCGACCTCCTCGCGCAGTTCCGCGATTGCGTCCGCATCCGTCAAGTCACACGGAAAGAATCGTGCGCGGTTTGCCGGGAAGCGTACGGCAAGCTCTTCTGCCAGTCGCTCGCCACGTTCACGGCTTCTCCCCACGGCAGCGATGGAGGCTCCTTCCTCGGCGAAACGATGCGCCATCGCCTTGCCAAGTCCCGAAGTCGCTCCCGTAATCAGAATCGTCTTGCCCTGCAAACGCTGCATGACTGCCCTCCTCAAAAGACGCCAAGCTGCTCGTGCCATAAAGAGGCTGTCGTACCAAAACATGTACAACAGCCTCTCCTTTCCGCCTTTGCAAAAATCTCAAGCGCCGATATTTTCTTCTTCTGTTGCTTTCTCTTCCGTCCCTTTGACAGTCTCTTCCGCATCGAGCGCCAGCTCTTCCGTCGACGTCTCCTCAGATTCAGCCGCCGTTTCCTCATCGTCGCCTTCAGGCGGCTCGGGTACGGGCGGATTCGGATCGACGACCGCAATGTTGCGGTAGCGTCCCATGCCAGTCCCGGCAGGAATCAGCTTGCCGATGATGACATTTTCCTTCAGACCGATCAGAGGATCGACCTTGCCCTTGATGGCGGCGTCCGTGAGAACGCGCGTCGTTTCCTGGAAGGAGGCAGCCGACAGGAAGGAATCCGTCGCGAGCGACGCCTTCGTGATGCCGAGGAGGATCGGCTTCGCGACGGCCGGCTCGCCGTCGGCCTCGATGGCGACGGCGTTCGCCGCTTCAAAGGAGTTGATGTCGACGTATTCGCCGGGCAGGAAGCTCGTCGTGCCCGCCTCCTCGATCTTCACCTTGTGCAGCATCTGGCGCACCATGACCTCGATGTGCTTGTCGTTGATCTCAACGCCCTGCGACTTGTAGACCTTCTGCACCTCGTAGACGAGGTAGCGCTGCGTGTCGCGCAGGCCGCAGACGCGCAGGATGTCATGCGGATTGATCGATCCTTCCGTCAGGCGGTCGCCCGGCATGAGATGGTCGCCGTCGTGCAGGGCGAGACGTGCGCCGTAGGGAATCGCATACTCGCGCGATTCGCCCGATTCGGGGACGAGCAGAAGCTTTCGCATGCCCTTGCCCGTGTCCGTGATCTCGACCGTCCCCTCGATCTCAGCGATGATCGCATGATGCTTGGGCTTTCTCGCTTCGAACAGTTCTTCGACGCGCGGCAGACCCTGCGTGATGTCCTCGCCCGCGACGCCGCCCGTATGGAACGTGCGCATCGTGAGCTGCGTGCCCGGCTCGCCGATGGACTGCGCGGCGATCGTGCCGACGGCCTCGCCGACCTCGACCTCCGTCTGGTTTGCAAGATCGCGCCCGTAGCATTTGACGCAGACGCCGAACTGCGATTTGCATGTCAGGACGCTGCGGATGGACACGCGCTCGCGCACCGCCGCGATCTTCTTGGCAAGCGCCTCGTCGATCGCATCGTTGAGCGAAGCGACCTTCTCGCCCGTCTCAGGATTGAAGATGTCTTCTGCCAATACGCGTCCCGTGATGCGATCCTCCAACGACTCAATGATGCCGTTGCCTTCCTTGATGGCTTCGACCTCGATGCCGCGCACGTTGTTGTTGCGCACCTTGAGCTCCTTGGCGTCGCTCGCAAGGATGGACTCGATCTGCTCTTCCGTCAGATTGACAGCAGCGGGAACGATTTCTGTGCCTTCGCTGTCTGTGACGGCATAGCGCGTCTCCTTGCCGAGCATCTCATGAATCATGGCATGCTTGATCTCAGCGCGACGCGCCTCATCCGGCTCGCCAAGGGCGATCTTCTCCGAGGCCATCGAATTGCTGATGATAGCCTCGGATGTCAGGGACGAGCCGCGCAGAACGATCTCATGCACGTCTTCCTCGGCGAGAAGTTCCAAATCGCCTTCCGTCAGCACCGTATCCTTCGGCAGCAAGAGTTCGTCCGTCGCAGGACTCATGATGTCCGCTGCCGTCAGGCGGCCGACGAGCTGCTCATCGAGGATCTCGATGGCGTCCGCCGCCGATTCCGCCAGCCTCGCCCGCTCGCGCAGCAAGTTGATGCTCTCCACGTCGCAGTCGTCCTCGCGCACGATGACGTCCTGTGCGACATCGACGAGACGGCGCGTCAGGTAGCCCGAGTCCGCCGTGCGAAGCGCCGTATCGGCAAGACCCTTTCTTGCGCCGTGCGAGGAAATGAAGTAATCGGAAACCGTAAGACCTTCGCGGAAGTTCGCCGTGATCGGCAGGTCGATGATCTTGCCCGACGGATCGGCCATGAGGCCGCGCATGCCGGCGAGCTGGCGCATCTGCTGCTTGTTGCCGCGTGCGCCCGAATCCGCCATCATGAAGATGGGGTTGAAGGCGTCCATGTTGTCCATCATGGCGTCCGTCACATCGTCCGTCGCCTGCGTCCAAAGCGCGATGACCTTGTTGTAGCGCTCCTCGTCCGTAATGAGACCGCGGCTGAACTGACGCTCGATGCCGTTGACCTGCTTCTTCGTCGCCGCGAGGATGTCCTGCTTCTTCTCGGGCACGATGATGTCGGAAATCGCGACCGTCATGCCCGCAAGACACGCGTAGTGATAGCCGAGGTTCTTGACGTCGTCGATGACGACGGCCGTGCGTGCGGCTCCGAAGTGGTCGAAGCAGTTTGCCACGAGCTTGCCGAGCTGCTTCTTGTCCATGCGGATGCCGAGGCGCCACTGCCCCGTCTCCTCATCCTTGTGGTAATAGCGCAGCTCCTGCGGCAGGATCTCGTTGAAGATCATGCGCCCGAGCGAAGTCTTGACAAGGCCGTATCCCTCGATGCGCGCCTGGATCTCCGCCTGCAGCGCAAGCTCCTGATGCTGGTACATCAGAAGAGCTTCCTCGATGCCCGTGACGATCTTGCCCTCGCCTAGGGCGCCGGGACGCAGGATCGTCAGATAGTAGGAGCCGAGCACCATGTCCTGCGTCGGCACGATGATCGGTCTGCCGTCCTTCGGCGCGAGGATATGATTCGCAGCGAGCATGAGGATGCGCGCCTCCGCCTGAGCCTCTGCCGACAGCGGCAGATGGATCGCCATCTGGTCGCCGTCGAAGTCGGCGTTGTACGCCGTACACGCGAGCGGATGAAGCTTCAGCGCACGGCCTTCCGTCAGCACCGGCTCGAACGCCTGGATGCCGAGACGATGCAGCGTCGGAGCGCGGTTCAAGAGGACGGGATGCTCCTTGATGACCTCTTCGAGCATGTCCCAGACCTCGGGACGCGCACGCTCGACCATGTGCTTGGCGCTCTTGATGTTCTGTGCGAGCGCAGAACTCACGAGCCGCTTCATGACGAAGGGCTTGAAGAGTTCGAGCGCCATTTCCTTCGGCAGTCCGCACTGATGGAGCTTCAGCTCAGGACCGACGACGATGACGGAGCGTCCCGAATAGTCGACGCGCTTGCCGAGAAGGTTCTGCCGGAAGCGTCCCTGCTTGCCCTTGAGCATGTCGGAGAGCGACTTCAGCGGGCGGTTGCCCGGCCCTGTAACGGGGCGGCCGCGGCGGCCATTGTCGATCAGGGCGTCGACGGCCTCCTGCAGCATGCGCTTCTCGTTGCGCACGATGATGTCCGGCGCACCGAGATCCAAGAGGCGCTTCAAGCGGTTGTTGCGGTTGATGACGCGGCGGTAGAGATCGTTCAAATCGCTCGTCGCAAAGCGTCCGCCGTCGAGCTGCACCATGGGACGCAGTTCAGGCGGAATGACGGGAACGGCGTCGAGAATCATCCAAGAGGGCCGGTTGCCCGACTTGCGGAACGCCTCGACGACTTCCAAGCGGCGGATCGCGCGGATCTTGCGCTGGCCGCTGACCTCGCGCAGATCTTTCCTGAGCTCCTCGTTCATCTTGTCGAGGTCGAGTTCCACGAGAAGCTCTTTCACGGCCTCGGCTCCCATGCCGACGCGGAAAGCGTCTCCATATTTGGCGCGATTGTCGCGGTATTCGCTCTCCGTCAGAAGCTGCTTCTTGATGAGCGGCGTCTCGCCCGGGTCGAGCACGATGTAGGAAGCGAAGTAGAGAACCTTCTCCAACGAGCGCGGCGAAATGTTCAGAATGAGTCCCATGCGGCTCGGTATGCCCTTGAAATACCAGATATGGGAAACGGGCGCCGCGAGTTCGATGTGCCCCATGCGCTCACGACGCACCTTGGCGCGCGTCACCTCGACGCCGCAGCGATCGCAGACGACGCCCTTGTAGCGAATCCTCTTGTACTTGCCGCAGTGGCATTCCCAGTCGTGCGTCGGTCCGAAGATGCGCTCGCAGAAGAGTCCGTCCCGTTCGGGCTTCAGCGTGCGGTAGTTGATCGTCTCCGGCTTTTTGACCTCACCATAGGACCACTCGCGGATCTTGTCCGGCGAGGCCAGACCGATGCGCATCGAGTCAAATTCGTTTACATCCAACAACGAGGGTTCACTCCCTTCTACTTATCCGAGAAATCATCGTCGCCCATCGCATCGTCCACGATCTCGTCCGTCTCCCCCGCAGTCTCAAAATCGGCAAGATCGGCAATGATGTCATCGCCGTCCGGCTTCTCGGAGGATTCTTCCTCGGTTTCTTCGCCCGCTTCAGCGTCTGCAGGCGGCTGTTCCTCATCTTTCTGCGCGGCGACTCCCGTGACGTCGAGGTCGAGTTCACGCGCCGTCGCATTGATATCATCGTCATCATCGTGAATGACGATTTCCTGCGCATCCTCCGTAAGCACCTTGATGTCAAGGCCGATGCTCTGCAGTTCCTTGATGAGCACCTTGAACGATTCGGGCACGCCCGGTTCCGGGATGTTCTCTCCCTTGACGATGGCCTCGTACGTCTTGACGCGGCCGACGACATCGTCAGACTTCACCGTGAGGATTTCCTGCAGGGTGTAAGCCGCGCCGTAGGCCTCAAGCGCCCAGACCTCCATCTCGCCGAAGCGCTGGCCGCCGAACTGCGCCTTGCCGCCCAGAGGCTGCTGCGTGACGAGCGAGTACGGACCCGTCGAACGCGCATGGATCTTGTCGTCGACGAGATGATGCAGCTTGAGCATGTAGACACAGCCGACCGTCACGCGGTTCTCGAACGGCTCTCCCGTGCGTCCGTCGTAGAGGATCGTCTTGCCGTCCTCGGGCAGGCCCGCGGCGCGAATCGTGCCGAACACCTCGGCGTCACCCGCGCCGTCGAAGACGGGCGTCGCGATATGGACGCCCGCGACATCGGGCTTCGGCACGCCATGCGCCTCGACGTCATAGCCGATCGAGCGCAGACGATCGCCCACCGTCGGATCGCCCGCCTTGATCTGCATGCCGAGGGCGCGCACCGCCATGCCCAGATGCGTTTCCAGAATCTGTCCGATGTTCATGCGCGAAGGCACGCCCAACGGGTTGAGCACGATGTCGACCGGCGTGCCGTCCGGCAGGAAAGGCATGTCCTCCTGACGCATGATGCGCGAGACGACGCCCTTGTTGCCGTGACGGCCGGACATCTTGTCGCCGACCGAGATCTTGCGCTTCTGCGCGATGTAGACGCGCACGAGGCGGTTGACCCCGGGCGGCAGTTCGTCATTGTTCTCGCGGGTAAAGATCTTCACATCGATGATCTTGCCCGCCTCGCCGTGCGGCACGCGCAGCGATGTATCACGCACCTCGCGCGCCTTCTCGCCGAAGATCGCGCGCAGGAGGCGCTCCTCCGCCGTCAGCTCCGTCTCGCCCTTCGGCGTGACCTTGCCGACGAGGATGTCGCCCGGCAAAACGTCCGCACCGATGGAAATGACGCCGCCCTCATCGAGATCCTTCAGTGCGTCGCCCGAGACGTTCGGGATGTCGCGCGTGATCTCTTCCGAGCCGAGCTTCGTATCGCGCGCGTCGCATTCGTACTCCTCGATGTGGATCGATGTATAGAGGTCGCGCTTCACGAGATTTTCCGAAAGGAGTATGGCGTCCTCGTAGTTGTAGCCTTCCCACGGCATGTAGGCGACGATAATATTGTAACCGAGCGCGAGTTCGCCGTGATCCGTCGCGGGTCCGTCGGCGATCGGCTGCTTCTCGAAGACCTCCTCGCCCTTATGGACGATCGGCACTTGGTTGATGCATGTTCCCTGGTTCGAGCGCTGATACTTCTGGAGCTTGTAAATGTCGAGATCGCCCTCGTGCGTGCGCACCTGGATCTGATCGGCTGTGACTTTCTCGACGACGCCCGCACGCTTCGCGAGCAGCATGACGCCCGAGTCGCATGCCGCCTTGTACTCCATGCCCGTACCGACGAGAGGCGCCTGCGTGCGCAGAAGAGGCACAGCCTGACGCTGCATGTTCGCCCCCATCAGGGCGCGGTTCGCGTCGTCGTTTTCGAGGAACGGGATCATCGCCGTGGCGATGGAGACGACCTGCTTCGGCGAAACGTCCATGTAGTCGACGCGGTCGCGCGCCACGAGAACCGTCTCTTCATTGTAACGCGCCGTGACGCGCTCGTTGACGAACCAGCCGTTTTCATCGAGCGGCTCGTTCGCCTGCGCGATGACGATCTTGTTCTCCTCATCCGCCGTCAGATAGCGCACGTCGTCCGTCACGCGCTGCGCCGCCTTGTCCACCTTGCGGTATGGCGTCTCCATGAAGCCGAACTGGTTGACGCGCGCGTAGTTCGACAGCGAGCCGATGAGGCCGATGTTCGGACCTTCCGGCGTCTCGATCGGGCACATGCGTCCGTAATGGGAATTGTGGACGTCACGCACCTCGAAACCCGCACGCTCGCGCGAGAGGCCGCCGGGGCCGAGCGCCGAGAGGCGGCGCTTGTGCGTAAGCTCCGACAGCGGATTGTGCTGATCCATGAACTGCGAGAGCTGGGACGAGCCGAAGAACTCCTTGATCGCCGCGACGACAGGACGGATGTTGATGAGCGCCTGCGGCGTGATGACGTCGACATCCTGGATCGTCATGCGCTCCTTGACGACGCGCTCCATGCGCGAGAGGCCGATGCGGAACTGGTTCTGCAGCAGCTCGCCGACGGAGCGCACGCGGCGGTTGCCCAGATGGTCGATGTCGTCCGTCGTGCCGATGCCGTCCATGAGATTCAGCAGATAGCTGATGGACGCCATGACGTCGTTGCACGTGATCGTGCGATGATTGTAGGGAAGCGTGCGCGAGCACAGCACCTTCATGCTCTTGCCGTCGTCCGCCTGCGTGCGTGCAAAAAAGACGGCGGGCTTGTCCTCGCCGAAGAGCGCGTCCTCCTGCTCCGCCGTGATATTTTCGAGCATCGCCTCGTCGACGACGACGTCAGCCGGCACGACGACCTCGCCCGTCTCCTTGTCCACGATGGGCTGCGCGAGCACCCTGCCGAGAATGCGGCGCTTCCAGCCGAGCTTCTTCGTCAGCTTGTAGCGGCCGACCATCGCGAGATCGTAGCGCTTGGGATCGAAAAAAAGGCTGTCGAGAAGCTGCTGCGCGTTGTCTACCGTCGGCGGCTCGCCGGGACGCAGGCGCTTGTAGATCTCGACGAGCGCCTCCTCCTTGGAGCTTGCGCCGTCGCGCTCCAAAGTCGCCTGGATGCGCTCATCATAGTTGAACAGCTCGGCGATCGCGCTGTTGGAGCTGCAGCCGAGCGCACGCACGAGAATCGTCACGGGCAGCTTCCTCGTGCGGTCGATGCGCACGGAGATGACGTCGTTTGCATCCGTTTCCAGCTCGATCCATGCACCGCGGTTCGGGATGATCGTCGCATTGTAGAGCTTCTTGCCCGTGGCGTCGATCGTCTCGCCGTAGTAAGCGCCCGGCGAGCGCACGAGCTGGCTGACGATGACGCGCTCCGCGCCGTTGATGATGAAGGTTCCTGTATCGGTCATGAGCGGGAAATCGCCCATGAAAACTTCCTGTTCCTTGATTTCTCCCGTCTCGCGATTGATCAGGCGCACGTTGACGCGCAGCGGCGCCGCAAGCGTGACGTCCCTCTCCTTGCACTCATCGAGCGCATACTTCGGCTCGCCGAGCGAGAAGTCTTCAAAGGACAGTACAAGATTTCCCGTAAAATCTTGAATCGGTGAAATATCCTGGAAAATCTCCTGCAGGCCCTCCTTCAAGAACCATTCGTAGGAGTTTCTCTGAATATCCAAAAGATGCGGCATATCCATGACTTCCTTGATTCTCGCATAGGTATACCTGGTTCTCTTGCCCACCGGCACAGGACTAAACATTAAATCCCTCACCCCTTAGCCAAATATCGGTTTCTGCGGAAGCGCCAATAAGCAGTGCTTCTTGCTAAAAGCGCACCAAAAAGACAACGAGGGACAGAAAAGCCAAAAAAAGACAAGGCATAAAACTGTCGCTCGATACCTTGTCCGCTCTCTCCCATCTTGCTCGCCATCACTGGAGAATCTCTGCTGGATTCAGCGATTCCCTTACGTTTATTCAATTCTCATGCGTCCAACAATGCGTTAAACGCGCAAACGCGCATAGTTGGATTAACATACACGCTGTAATAAATGATTCTAGCATGAGCCTATTCTATATTCAATGGGTCTTTTTTCCTTTAAGGCAAATTTTCACAAACTCACTCCCGGTAGGCAATCGCATTCTCCTCGCACCAATCGCGTGCAAGCATGAGAAGGCTCGACGAAAGATGCGCCTGCCAGGCCGCCTCCAAAGAAAGCCTCTGCACCGTGCGTCGAAAGCGCAAGCGGGCAGAGGCTCCGCGCAGGGTTTCCTCAAGGGCAGCACGCGCCTCCTGCGGCGCCTTTTCTGCAAAAGCCTGCATGATGGAGCGAATCTCCGCATCGTAGAGGTCGGGCAGCGGCACATAGCGCTGCCAATCCTCCTCAAGGACAAGCAGCCGCTCCATGCGCTCTTCCTCCCGGGACGCCGCTTCGACTCGCGCATCGGATTCTTCTTCTCCCATCAAGATGATGCGCCCGTCACGCGTATCGGCATAGCCCTGCAATACGTCTGTCTTTTCCAGTGCTGCGGCCAGCTCCTGCAAAGAGATTTCCAACAATGTCCCTCCCTGTCATACGAGATCGTACATCTTCTCCGTGCGGTCGAGGATGGCGTCACGCCGCTCCTTGCTCGCGGCAAAGTAGCGGCGCACGGCCTCGCGGTCGCCCGCCTCGATGGAGTCGATGACCGTGCCGAGGATCGCCTGCAGATCGCGCAGGTGACCCGTGATCGCCTCTCGGTTCGTCATGCAGATGTCCGCCCACATATCGGCGTTCGAGGACGCGATGCGCGTCGTATCCTTGAAGCCGCCGCCCGCGAGCTTCAGGCACGATTCCATGTCGCCTTCGCTCCGGTTGAGGAGCGTCACGAGAGCCGCTGCCGTCACGTGCGGCACATGACTGATGATCGAAGCGCAGCGGTCGTGCTTTTGCATATCGAGGCGCAGGAAGTTCGCCTCCGTATGCGAGAGCGCCGACATCAATTTCTCGTGCGCCTCGGGCGGCGCTCCCGTATCCTCGACGATGACGTAGGCCTTGTGCCGAAAGAGGTCGGCGGACGCCGCCTCGACGCCGCTCTTCTCGCGGCCTGTCATCGGATGCCCGGCGATGTAGTGGACGCCCGCGGGCAAAATGCCCTGAATCTGCTGCCAAAGATACGCCTTCGTGCTTCCCGCATCCGTTACGATCGCGCCTTCCTTGAGATACGGCACGATTCGTTCCAGCATCGGCGTCATCTGCAGCACGGGCGTCGCCAGAAACACGATGTCAGCGCCCTCGACGACCTCGCGGACATCGGGCGACGCCATGTCGACCGCACCGCGCTTCACGGCAAGATTCATGGACTTCTGCGTGCGGCAGAGTCCCGTTATGAAGATGTCGGCACCGAGCTTCTCCTTTAAGCAGAGTCCCAAAGAGCCGCCGATGAGTCCGACGCCGATGATGGCAAGCTTCATCTTCATGCTTCGCGCCCCATGAAGCGAGCGATGTCACGCACCTCTTCCATCGTCTTTCGGAAGTTCTCGGGCGTCAGCGACTGGTCGCCGTCCGAGAGCGCGACCTCGGGATGCGGATGAACCTCGATGATGAGTCCGTCCGCGCCTGCCGCGATTGCCGCACGCGCCATCGCGGGCACCATCTGCCAGCGTCCCGTGCCATGGCTCGGATCGACAATGATCGGCAGGTGCGAGATCTCCTTGACGGCGGCGACGGCGCTCAAGTCGAGCGTATTGCGCGTATACGTCTCGTAGGTGCGTATGCCGCGCTCGCAGAATACGACGTTGTCATTGCCGCCGGCCATGATGTATTCCGCCGCATTGAGCCACTCGCTGATGGTAGCGGAAAGGCCGCGCTTCAAGAGCACGGGCGTGTGCACCTTGCCGACCTCTTTGAGCAGCTGGAAGTTCTGCATGTTGCGCGCGCCGATCTGGATCATGTCGGCGTACTTCGTGATAAGCTCGACGTCGTTGATGTTCACGATCTCCGTCACGACCTTGAGTCCCGTCGCATCCGCCGCCTCGCGCAGCATCTTCAGCCCATCTTCCGCCAATCCCTGGAAGTCATAGGGCGAAGTGCGCGGCTTGAAAGCGCCGCCGCGCAGGAACTTGGCGCCATATTTCTTCACGCACTCGGCCGCTTCCCTGAGCTGCTCCACGCTCTCGACGGCGCACGGTCCCGCCATGACCGTCAGGCGTCCTGCGCCGATCTTCACGCCGCCAACATCGACGATGGTATCCTCGGACTTGAATTCGCGGCTTACGAGCTTGTACTTCTCCGTGATGCGCACCGTTTTTTCCACCCCGTCGAGAGAATTCATCTGCAGCCCTGCAATGATCTTCTTGTCGCCGATCACGCCGACGATCGTGCGTTCGGCGCCTGTCGAAAGATGGTACTTGAGGCCGGCCTGCGTGATCTTCTGCTCCACCTTCTCCAGATTCTCCTTCGTCGATGTCGGACTCATTACAATGATCATATCATAACCTCCTGCAAAATCAACGATTCGTCTCGTCCGCCGCCTCCCGCATCATGGCGATCTCATCGCAGTTCGGGAACTTAGGACAGTCGATGCATTCCTTCCAGACCTTCTGCGGCAGCGCTTCCTTGGGGACGATATGGAAGCCGAGCGTCTTGAAGAAGCCCGGCTTGTATGTCAATGTGAAGAATTGCCGCACGCCGAGCGCACGTCCCTCCTCCATGAGCCGATGCACGATTTCCGAGCCGATGCCGCAGCGTGCAAGTGCGGGAGCTACCGCCATCGTGCGAACCTCTGCAAGCCCGTCCCACATCATGTGCAGACCGCCGACGCCGACGATCTTGCCCGCCCCATCCTCTGCGACAATCATGTCGCGCAGCGTCTCGTAGAGGGTGTTGCGCGAACGCGCGAGCATCGCGCCGTCCGCCGCATAATCGTTCACGAGATGAAAGATGCTCTCCACATCAGCGAACACGGCCTTCCTGTACTTCAAGATCCTTCCCCCATTCGCTGCTCACTCACGGCTCGGGCAGACATCCGCGAGCGGACACTCGCCGCAGAGCGGGCGGTTCGCCTTGCATACGCGCCTGCCGTGGTAGATGAGCCAGTGGTGCGCCGCGCTCCACTTTTCGCGCGGAATCGCCTTCATCAGCCCCTTCTCCACCGCGAGCGGCGTCTCGCCTGCAGCGAGCTTCAAACGGTTCGCTATGCGAAAGACGTGAGTATCGACGGCGATGGCGGGGCGGCCGAAGGCGACGCTCGTCACGACGTTCGCCGTCTTCCTGCCGACGCCGGGCAATTTCAGCAGCGTATCGTAGTCGGACGGCACCTCGCCGCCGAACTCCTCGACGAGCGTGCGGCACGTCGCCATGATGTTCTTCGCCTTGTTGCGGAAAAGCCCGCAGTCCTTTATTTCCTCTTCCAGCCCCGAAATCCCCAAGGCGACGATGGCCGCAGGCGTCGCCGCCTTCTTGAAGAGCCGTGCCGTCGTGATGTTCACGCGCTTGTCCGTGCACTGCGCCGACAGGATGACGGCGATCAGAAGCTCGAAGGGATTTCTGAAATGCAGCTCAGGCTTGGCGCCGCGGTACGTCTCTTCGAGGATTTCCAGCTGCTTGTCGCGTATTTTCTTCGTGACTCGCATCGCGTCCTCAGTTCGTCAGACTGCGCACGGGCGCCGGAATGCGTCCGCCGCGTGCCACGAAGGCCTCCGAGCTGAAGGCGTCCTTGACGGGCATGATCGGGCAGCGCCCCAGAAGGCCGCCCCACTCCACCTCGTCGCCGACCTTCTTTCCGGGCACGGGGATGATGCGCACCGCCGTCGTCTTGTTGTTGACCATGCCGATCGCCGCCTCGTCCGCGATGATTCCCGAAATTGTCGCCGCCGACGTATCGCCCGCGACCGCGATCATGTCGAGGCCGACGGAGCAGACGCATGTCATCGCTTCAAGCTTTTCCAGCGAGAGGCTGCCGCGTGCCACAGCGTCGATCATGCCCGCATCCTCGCTGACGGGGATGAACGCTCCCGAAAGGCCGCCCACATGCGACGACGCCATGAGACCGCCCTTCTTGACCGCATCGTTTAAGAGCGCGAGCGCCGCCGTCGTGCCCGGAGCGCCGCAGCTTTCGAGTCCCATCTCCTCCAAGATGTGCGCGACGCTGTCGCCGACCGCCGACGTCGGCGCGAGCGACAGGTCGATGATGCCGAAAGGCACGCCGAGCCGCTTCGACGCCTCGCGTGCCACGAGCTGGCCGACGCGCGTGATCTTGAAGGCCGTGCGCTTGATCATCTCCGCCACCTCGGAGAAATCCGCGCCCTTGATGTCCTCCAAGGCACGCTTGACGACGCCCGGCCCGCTGACGCCGACGCTCACGACCTTGTCCGCCTCGGAAACGCCGTGGAAAGCGCCCGCCATGAACGGATTGTCCCCCGGCGCATTGCAGAAGACGACGAGCTTCGCGCAGCCGATGGCCGCCCGATCACGTGTCAATTCCGCCGTACGCTTGATGACCTCGCCCATCTCGCGCACGCAGTCCATGTTGACGCCCGCCTTCGTCGAACCGAGGTTGACCGAGGAACAGACGAGATCCGTCGAGGAGAGCGCCTGCGGGATGGACGAGATGAGCACCTGATCGCCATGCGTATATCCCTTTTCCACGAGCGCGGAAAAACCGCCGATGAAGTTGATGCCGATCTCCTTCGCCGCACGGTCGAGCGCCTCGGCCACGGGAACGTAGGAATCCGTCTTGCAGGCGTCCGCCGCGATGGCGATCGGCGTGACGGAAACGCGCTTGTTGATGATCGGGATGCCGTACTCCGCCTCGATGTCCTTGCCCGTCTCAACGAGGAACTCCGCCGACTTCGTGACCTTGTCGTAGACGTTGCGGCAGAACTGCTCGATGTTCGGATGAGCGCAGTCGCGAAGCGAGATGCCCATCGTGATCGTGCGCACGTCGAGCTTGTTCTCCGTAATCATGCGGTTTGTTTCCAATATATCGTCAATAGTAATCACAGAAAGACCTCCTGCAAGATGTTGAAGCTGCCGCTTCCTCAAACCTTGTGCATCGCATTGAAAATATCCTCATGCTGCGTCTTGATCTCGACGCCGAGCGCCTCGCCCTTCTCCTGCAGGAGCTGACGCACGGCAGCAAGCTCAATCTTGCTGCCCGCCATGTCGGCGATCATGACCATGTTGAAAAAGCCGTCCATGATATTCTGGTTGATGCTCAGGATGTTGACATCGTTTTCCGCCAAGAGCGTGCTGACCGCCGCAATGATGCCCACACTGTCCTTGCCGACGATCGTGACCACGATTTTCATTTGCAACCCCTCATTCTTTCCTGCAATGCGATATGCACTGCCGCAATTTTATTTGAAATGCCATGTTTTTTCATTATATCAGTCAAATGCCGAAAATCCAAGAGGGCACGTCCTGCAAATTGTTTTTTGCGTCCGTTTCCGTTATAATGGAGGAGGCATGTAAATCAATGCAAAAACAATGCCAGCAGTATTTAAGGAGGTCATTCTTTTGAAGGAACTCAGCTTTTTCAGCGACCACTTCTATGCGCCGGGCGAAGCGCAGGTCGACATCGAGGATCGCGGCTATCAGTTCGGCGACGGCATCTACGAGGTCACGCACGTCTACAACGGCAGGCTCTTCGCTTTCGACCGTCACCTCGCACGCTTCCGCCGCTCCATGCGCGAGATGCACATCCCCATCACCTACATGGACGAAGAACTCACCGCCATCCACAACGACCTCATCAAAAAGAGCGGCATAAAGAGCGGCGCGATCTACTTCCAGGTCACGCGAGGCACGGCGGCGCGCGCCTTCCCCTTCCCCGGCCGCGCCACGCCGAACCTCTCGATGACGATCCGCGAGAGCGTGCCGAACCGTGAGCAGCAGGAAAAGGGCATCTCGCTCGCGCTCGCCGAGGACATCCGCTGGCTGCGCTGCGACATCAAGTCTCTGAACCTCCTCGGCGCCGTCTTTGCCAAGGAGAAGGCGAAGGCGGAAGGCTGCGCAGAAGCTCTTCTCTACCGCAAGGACACGGGACTCGTCACCGAGGGCGCGAGCAGCACCTTCTTCCTCGTCAAGGACGGCGTCGTCTGGACGCATCCGCTCGACCATCTCGTACTGCCGGGCGTCACACGCGCCGTCGTCGTCGAGGAATGCGCCAAGGAACTCGGCCTGACCGTCATCGAAAAGACCTTCACGCCGGAGTTCGCTCAGAAGGCGGATGAAGCGTTTGAGACGAGCACGAGCCTCGAAGTCACGCCCGTCATAAAAATCGGCGGCGAGAAGATCGGCACGGGAGCGCCCGGCGAAATCACGAAAAAGATCATGGAATCCTTCCAAGGATTGATAAAGAAGACATGCTTCAACTGAAGCGCATCGGGCAGGAACGGTCGGCATACAACCGTTCCCGCCCTGCGTTTGCAGAATTTTTCGCGTATTGGAAAAAACCTGCAAAAATCGCAATTTTTCATTGACAATATCCAAAATAGTACCTATACTTGTAGTGAAGCAAATACATTATGTTTATGGTAGTATAATCCGAAGGAGTGTGTTTTTTTATGGCAAAAAAGGTAAAGATCACCGAAACAGTACTTCGCGACGGGCATCAGTCCCTGTGTGCGACGCGCATGCATTATTACCAGATGGAGCCCATGCTTGCAGCGCTCGACAAGATCGGCTACAACTCGTTGGAAGCTTGGGGCGGTGCGACCTTTGATACGTGCCTGCGCTTCCTCGACGAAGATCCGTGGGAGAGGCTCGACAAGCTCAAGGCTCGTCTCAAGACCCCGATCCAAATGCTGCTCCGTGGTCAGAACCTCCTTGGCTACAACCACTATTCGGACGATGTCGTCAAGAAGTTCGTTGAGAAGGCTTCCGAGCACGGCATGGGCGTGTTCCGCATCTTCGATGCGCTGAACGACGTTCGCAACCTCAAGACGGCGATCAACGCCGCCCTCGGTTGCAAGGAAAAGCCGCATGTGCAGGGCTGCCTCGTCTATACGCTCAGCCCCTACCATACGAACGAAGTCTTCGTCGACCTTTCCAAGAAGCTGCAGGAAATGGGCTGCCACTCTGTCTGCATCAAGGACATGTCCGGCCTTCTGAAGCCGTATGTCGCAGAAGATCTCGTGAAGAAGCTCAAGGCTGCGCTCGACATCCCCATCCAGCTCCACACGCACTATACGTCCGGCTTCGGCAGCATGACGTACATGAAGGCGATCGAGGCGGGCGTCGACACCGTTGACTGCGCACTCTCGCCGTTCGCTCTCGATACGTCCCAGCCCTGCACGGAGACGATGGTCGCCGCTCTCGAAGGCACGCCGTATGACACGGGCCTCGACCGTCAGGCCATGACACCGATCGCCAAGCACTTCCTGCAAGTCAAGCAGGATCTCATCAAGGAATTCAACCTCAAGGGCTACTTCGACGTCAACCCGAACGTCATCGACTTCCAGATTCCTGGCGGCATGCTCTCGAATCTCGCAAACCAGCTCAAGGAGCAGGGCATGGAAGACAAGTTCCAGGATCTCCTCGACGAGATGCCGCGCGTGCGCGCCGATGTCGGCTACCCGCCGCTCGTCACGCCGTCCAGCCAGATCGTCGGCACGATGGCGACGTTCAACGTCATGACGGGCGAGCGCTACAAGATTGTTCCGAAGGAATTCAAAGACCTCGCACGCGGCAAGTTCGGCAAGCCGCCGGTGGAAGTCAGCCACGAGTACCTCACGAAGACGCTCGGCATCCCCGAGAGCGAGATCATCACGGACATCGTTGCCGAGGATGCGAAGGCTCCGAAGCTTGCAGACTTCGAGAAGGAAATGAAGGCAAAGGGCTTCCTCAACCCGACGGAAGAGGATATTCTCTCCTACGCCCTCTTCCCGCAGGTCGCGGAAGAGTTCTTCAAGAAGCACTACGCACCGATGAACGCTTACGATATGTCTCACAAGGCATAAGCCAAAGTTGTCGGCAATCCTTCCCATGCGGGGAGGCAAACAACGGGGTTGTGACAAAATGCTTTCGCATTTTGCCACAACCCCGTTGTTATGCCGATTTTTCTTTTCTTTCTTGACACATACCGCATATTCTCAAGAATTTACAGATTTATATCTCCATGGTATAATAAGCTTATATGTCAATTACAGGAAGGAAAATTCTGCAGGAGGGGTCTTGGCATGTTTGACGAGAGCGACAAGGTCAATGCCTATGTGAAGCAAAAGAACATCGGCATGAAGATCGATTACAGCGGAAAAGCGCGGCGAGTGCTCAAAGAGCAAGCGCCACAGGAAACCAACGCTGCGAACGACGAGCCGCAGACGGAAGAGCTCGACGGTGCAAGCCGTGCCATGCGCCGCATCATCCAGCAGAAACTCTTGAACGGCGATGAGCTCATGGCGGACGAGATGCGTTTCCTCAAGCGCTCTGACACGGGACTCTACACCAAAGCCCGCGCTGCGCAGGACGCACGTGAAGCGCTCGTGCAGAAGCTTGAAGCAGCAGCCTCGAAGGAGGAGGCAAGCGAGGCCTTTCTCATCGCGAGCGGCCTCGTAAATGAAGCAGGAACTGCCGCGCGGCAAAAAAGTGCGGCAGTTGAAACATCTGCACGCGCTCCTTCCAACACAGCATCATCAGCCAAATCTTCCTCTGCACGTAATTCGCTCAATGCGCCGAAGCCTCGCACACGCTGGAAGCTAGATCCGACGAGCGCGGCAAACGCCACAACTGCGAAAGCGACAACGACAAAAAATCCCGCAAGGCCGCTTCCCGCACAACCTGCAGCAACCGCTTCCATCTCAGGCAGTGAGAAGCGCACAGGCAGCGCCCCCCCGCCCAGAACGAGTTCCGCCTTCGTGCAGCAGCCCGAAGACACGACAGGCATCGAGTTCATCATGGCACGTGCCTTGCAAGCGGCATGGGCAAAGTTCACGCAAACAGCAAAGTACCGCGAACTTACGAGCACGGCAGAGCGCTCCGTTGAAAACCTCGACCCTGCCAGCATGACCGTGGCCACGCGCTTCTTCAGCGCCTCACGCGCCTACCGCAACCTGCCGAAACCTCGCAAGGGTGCGCCGATGCAGTCCTTCGACAGCGAGACCTGAGCCTTTCGCATCTTCGCTATACATCCGGTTTGTCTTCTTGACAGCCGAAAAACCTATCATACAACTACACGCACAAACGTCCACTTCGTGGACATTGTGCGCCGCCCTTAATGAAGCCTAACCAATCGGTCTGCGCCTGCGGCTTGACCTCTTGGGGCTTCATAGTAAACTACACTCGATTGGCCGCCACGAGAGCTCGCTCCCGAATTCTCGTGGCAGACCATACAAACCAAGGACGTGTTCTCCATGCATACATCAAAGAAAAAAATTCTTGCCATCGTACTTTCACTTTTTGTCCTGCTCCTCGCTGCAGCGTACCTGTGCTCGACCAGCTTTCAAGGCGGCGTTCCAGTCCTCAACTACCACCAGATCAACGACCGTGACCACAACGCGCTGACGTTGAGCACGTCCGAATTCGAAGCGCAGATGCGGTATCTCGCCGAAAACGGCTACCATCCCATCACGCCGAACGAACTTGCCGATCACCTCGAAAACGGCGCCCCTCTGCCCGAAAAGCCCATCCTTCTCACCTTCGACGACGGCTATATCGACAATTACAAGAACGCCTACCCTATCTTGCAAAAATACGGGCTTAAGGGGTCCATCTTCATCATCACGGACTATCTGAACGTCTATCCGAACTATCTCACATGGGAAATCTGCCAGGAGATGCAGGACTCGGGCATCATCGACATCGAGTGCCACACGATGACCCATGTCGCGCTCAGCGAGCTTCCCTCTGCTGAAGCTCTGCAGCACGAAGCCGTCGACTCCAAGAAAGCGATTGAATCGCGCCTCAATAAAAAGGTCACTTCCATCGCCTACCCCTGCGGCGCTTACAATGACGAAGTGCAGCGCGTCGTAAGGGAAGCGGGCTACCGCACGGCTTTCACCGTCAACTACGGACTCGATCATCCAGGCGATGACCAATACGCGCTCAACCGCATACCGATCTTCGGCTCCAACTCCCACTCCTTCCTGCGCTTCAAGCTGCGCCTCCTCTTCACGCCACTCGTCTCCCGTCTGCAAAACGTGCGCACGGAGCTTCTAAGCGGCGGTCACGATACCTGCGCACGCTTCGTTCCCACGCCTTGACATCCTGCAAGGAACGCCCCCGTTACGGGGGCGTTTTCCATAAGCAGATGCAATGACGGCAGACAGTAGACAAAGCAAGCCGTAAAATGATACAATCCTTGTAGCCTGAAAATAACGATTCAACGGAGGCGCATCTCATGCACCAATACTTGTTCTTCATCGGCGACTTTCCCGTGCGCGCTTACGGGATGATCCTGAGCCTCAGCATCATCCTGGCGACGGGCGTCGCCTACTTCCTCGCCAAGCAGGACGGACGCTACCACAGCCACATCATCGACATGGGCATTTACTGCGGCATAGCGGGACTCTTGGGCGCACGGCTATGGGACGTCTTCTTCTTCGATTGGGATTACTACCAGAACCACCTGACGGAACTTTTGAACGTCTGGCAGGGCGGCATGGCAATCCAAGGCGGCGTGCTGCTCGGCGCCATTGTCGGCATCCTCTACACGCGCCGCCACGGCATCGACACTTGGGCGCTCGCCGACATCGCAGCGCCCGCCATCATCCTCGGACAAGCGCTCGGCCGCACGGCCAACCTCCTGAACGGTGACGCCTTCGGCGCACCGACCGGCTCCTCTTTCGGCATCCTCTATCCCGAGACGACGCTCGCCTTCCATACCTACGGCAGTCAACCGCTGTGGCCGGCGGAAATCTGGGAATGCCAAATCGACATCTTTATCTTCGCGCTGCTCCTCATCTTTCGTGCGACGAATCATGCGAAGGGCCAAGCGTTCGCCCTCTATGTCATGCTCTACTCCGCCGCACGCTTCTTCCTCGAATATCTGCGCGGCGACTACAACGAGCTCGTCCTTGGACTGTTCAAATCCGCACAGATGACGAGTCTCGTCGCCTTTGCCGTCGCACTCGCATTCTTTCTCTGGCTCGGCTTCAAAAAGCACACGACAGAACCGCCGAAGAAGAAAAATCGCAAGCGCAGCGCCCGCACATGAGCGTCCCATCTTAATGAAACGGAGTCCCTGCCATGCAAAAGACAAACCATGCGCTTCACATCGGCTGTCACCTTTCGTCTGCCGGCGGCTATCTCGCCATGGGAAAGGCTGCAACGAGACTCGACGCCGACGTCTTCGCCTTCTTCACGCGCAACCCACGCGGCGGCAGGGCGAAGCCGCTCGACTTGGACGATGTTCGCGCCTTCTGCAGCTATCGCGAAGAGCACGGCATCGGCACGCTCGTCGCCCATGCGCCCTATACGATGAACGCCTGCGCCGCCAAGGAAGACTTGCGCGCCTTCGCACGCGAAGCGATGGCAGATGACCTCGCACGCCTTGAGCATATCCCTAACACGCTCTACAACTTCCACCCCGGCAGCCATGTGCAGCAGGGCGCAGAAAAAGGCATCGAGCTTATCGCAGACCTTTTGAACGACGTCCTCGATCCGGCGCAGAAGACGATCGTGCTCCTGGAGACCATGGCGGGCAAGGGAACGGAGGTCGGGCGCAGCTTCGAGGAAATCGCCGCTATCATCGAGCGCGCAGACTGCAAAGAACGGCTCGGCGTCTGCCTCGACACCTGCCATGTCTGGGATGCAGGATACGACATCGCAAACGATCTCGACGGCGTACTTGAAGAATTTGAACGTGTAATCGGCCTCTCCCGCCTTCATGCCGTCCATCTCAACGACAGCCTCAACGTCCGCGCCGCCCGCAAGGATCGTCACGCACGCATCGGCGAGGGAGAACTCGGACTCGAAGCCCTGACGCGCGTCATCCGTCACCCGAAACTCCGCCATCTGCCCTTCATATTGGAAACGCCGAACGACGATGCAGGATATGCAAGGGAGATTGCCATGCTCAGGGAG
>CAJPRR010000007.1 GCA_905373085.1 uncultured Selenomonas sp. | reverse complement strand
AAGCTCGCCAAGAACAAGGTCTCACGCAGAAACAGCTGGAAGAATTAAGCGGCGTGAAACAGCCCGTAATTGCCCGCATGGAACGCGGAACCTCAACCCCAAGCGTTTCCACCATCATGAAACTTCTCGCTCCCTTAGGCAAAAAGCTTGCCATCGTTCCTTTAGAAAGTTGATCCCTTCAAAAGTGCCGATTCAACTGAGAAGAACTCCCTAACCAACAAACAACACAAATAAAAGAGGTTAACAAACCATGGAACCATCCCTTGAACAAGTATTCAAAGATCCGTTTTACAAGATCACCTACAAGATGTCCCTGATCCTGACGGTCGGCAGACTCATGATGGAGAACGGCGCGGATTCTGACCGCACGGCGCGCTACATCATGCGCGCGGCGGCGTACATGGGCATTCCGGCGGAAAACGTCAGCTGCCACATCATGTATACGACGCTCCTCTTAAACGTCAAAAACGAGGAGCACACCTACACCGAGATCACGAAATGCCGCAAGCACAATGTCAGCATGAGCGTCCTCGCTGCCGTCAGTCGTACGATGTGGCGTGCCATGCGCGACAACTGGACGCTCGAACGCTTCGAGAAAGAACTCGACCGCATCAAAAGCCGCAAAAGCCCCTACTCCTCCTTCGCGACCGCCATCGGCTCAAGCTTCGCCTGCGGCGGCTCGTGCCTGCTCTTCGGCGGCGATTTCATCGCCTTCTTCGTCACGGCGGTCTGCGCCTTCTTCGGCTTCTACGCACGCACGATCTGCAACGAGCGCGGCTTCAACAACTATGCGGGCATCGCCATTGCCGCCTTCGTCGCGACATCCTTGGCCGCCCTCTCCCAAGGCGTCGTCCAATCCGCGACGCCCATGCACCCCATCGTTGCCTGCGCCCTCTTCCTCGTGCCCGGCGTGCCGCTGATCAATGCGGCCGACGACATGCTCAACAACTTCATCATGGCGGGCATCACACGCGCCTTTCACACCGTTCTCATCGTCGGCTCGATGGCGTTTGGCACGGCAGCGGCGCTGCACCTCGGACACGTCACCGATTTTGCGACCATCAGCCTCAGTCCCGGCGACATCTACCTCTACCACCCGCTCGCTGCGGCGATCTCCGCCGGCGGCTTCTCCATGCTCTTCAAAGTGCCGAAGCGCGTCCTCTGGGTCGTTTCCGTCGGCGGCGCCATCACCATCCTTCTCAGAAACATCTGCATGTTTGACCTCGGTCTGAGCCAAGCGGCAGGCACATTCATCGGCGGAGCCGTCGTCGGACTCCTCGCGCTCAACGCCCTGCGTTGGTTTCATGTGCCGAACGTTGTCCTCAGGACGCCGTCCGCCATCCCCCTCGTCCCCGGCATCCTGCTCTACCGCCTGCTCTTCACGCTCCTCAACATCAACGACGTCAGCACGGACATCCTCTTGGGCGCCCTCAGAAACGGCATCGAGGCGGCGACCATCATCATCAGCATCGCCGTCAGCGTCGCCATACCGAACATCTTCTGGTCGCGCCAAATTCGCAAAAACAAACTCGCACAGGAAAAGAAACTGCTCGCATCGAGATTCGTCGATCAGGAAGACTGAGAAACACGGACACACGGACTGCCTTTCAGGCAGTCCGTCATCAATTATCGCAATATTCCAAACTACAATCACAATATAACCCGAAAGCATACTTGTCGGACATCTTTCATTGCCGTCCGCCTATAAGAAAGGAGCCTCCCATGGAACCCACGAAAGAACATGTTCTCACACACCCCTTCTCCCAGATCATCTACAAGATGCATCTGATCCTGCTCGTCGCGCGCACGATGATGGAAAACGGCGCCGATTCCGACCGCACCTCGCAGTACATCATGCGCACGGCGGCATACATGGGCATCCCTGCGGAAAACGTCAGCTGCCACATCGCCTACACGACCATCATGCTCAACATCAAAGACGAGGAGCGCACCTACACGCGCTTCAGCAAGTGCCGCACGCACCGCGTGAACATGCTCGTCCTCTCCGCCGTCAGCCGCATGATCTGGCGCGCCATGCGCGACGCCTGGTCGCTTGAACTTTTCGAGCGCGAGATGGAAGCTCTGGAAAAACGAAAATCCCCCTACAGCGGCTTTTTGACGGCGCTCGGTGCAGGCTTCGCGTGCGCCGGCTCGTGCGCTCTCTTCGGCTGCGACCTCGCCGCCTTCTTCCTCACGGCGGTCTGCGCCTTCCTCGGCTTCTATGCGCGTCGCTTCTGCAACGAGCACGGCTTCAACGTCTACGCCGGCATCGCCATCGCCGCCTTTACTGCGACGCTCGCCGCCGTGCTGCTGCAAGACCTCGGTCTGTCTGCGACGCCCATGCTGCCCGTCGTCGCCTGCACGCTCTTCATCGTGCCCGGCGTGCCTCTGATCAACGCAGCGAACGACCTTCTGAACCACTTCATCACCTCGGGCATGACGCGGGCGTTCGACACGCTCCTCATCGTCTGCAGCACGGCATTCGGCATGGCAATAGCCCTGCGCCTCGGACACGTCAGTTCATTCACGACCGTGAGCCTCAGTCCCGGCGAGATCTACCTCTACCACCCGCTCGCCGCCGCCATCGCCGCCGGCGGCTTCTCCCTGATTTTCAACGTGCCGCGCCGGCTGCTATGGGTCGTCTCCACAGGCGGCATCATCACGATCCTCCTTCGGAACATCTGTATGTTCGAACTTGGCATGAGCCAGGCGGCCGGCACCTTCCTCGCCTCCGCCTTCGTCGGCGTCCTCGCGCTCTTTGCCATCCACTGGTTTCACACGCCGAACATCGTTCTGACGATTCCCTCCGCCATCCCGCTGATCCCGGGCGTTCTCCTCTACCGCTTCTTCTTCACGCTCTTGAACATCAACGAGGTCAGCACCCCCCTCTTGCTCGCGGCTCTTAGAAACGGCATCGAAGCCGCGACCATCATCGCCGGCATCGCCATCGGCGTCGCCATTCCCAGCATCTTCTGGTCAAGGCAGATTCAGCGCAACAAGCTCGCACAGGAAAAGAAGCTGCTCGCATCGAGGTTCGTCGATCAGGAAGACTGACGGTGCGATGCTCCCATGAAATCAACATGCAAAAAGCGTGCAGCAGATTTGATTCCGCTGCACGCTTTTCCGTTGACAAGACGTTGTTACAGGCACACCGCTTCGAGATTGCTCAAAGCGATGCAAAAATGCACCAAGAGACGCAAGCCGAATCCCCGCGTTTCCTTACATCTCACCGCCGCCCTCGATCGCCGCATTATGATCCTTCGCCCACTTGTAGCCGAGGAACGCGCCAACGAGGTTAACAACTATGGACACGGACGGGCTGACCAGCATACTGAGAAGCCAGCTGACGACAATCAGTCCAACAACGGCGATGATGCCCTGCTTGTTGAAGCCCGTGCTGTAGAAAATACCGAGGACGAAGAAACCGAGAATTGCTCCAAGAATAGGACTTTTTTTGCTCATGATGAATCTCTCCTTTGGATGTTATATGACTTGTATACTGGAATAATGCCGGCGGCAGAAGGTCTGCCGCTCATTCAGCCAATGTCGTGATGTTCCCGCCCTCGATGTTGAATACGGCGATCTCCGAGAGGGCGCTTTCACCCGTCGGAGCAAGGAACTCAAACATATAACCGTACGTGCCGTCGCCGAGTTCTTCGTCCTCGACTACGGGATGACTGCCGATTCGGAAGGTTTCGGCTTCGACGGCAGCAAGTTCAGCATCGTCGGAAACGGGCTTCGCGAAATGGATCGTCGTGACCATATCGCCCGCCTTCAAGGGTATCAGATCCTGATCGCTCATACCGTTTTCCTCAGAGTCGCGGCGTACGCCGAGGATGCTATACTTCTGTGTGTCATAGCTGTAGGAAACCTGCAGGATGCACTCCTCGCCGTTGAGCTTGATGGGGATGGAATAGAGATTGTAATCATCGCCCTCTTCGGTGATCTCAATGTAGACGGGGTGTCCGTCGAGCATCGGCCATGTGCCGCCGAAGTTGTCACGGAAAACGCCCGTGTCCCAGTCGGCGTCGATGTTTACATCGCTGCCGAGGTGGATAACGACGTTTTCATCGAGATAGAGCAGATTGCAGCGCACCGACGAGAGGAGATCCATTTCGCTTTCACTGAGCGTGACGGAAACGCTGCCGTTCGACGGATCAATATCGACGGCGCGGTCTTCGAGTCCTGCAATATCATGGGCAGCAGCAAAACATAGTCCCGCTTTCACTGCTCCATCATCGCTGCCGCCCGCAAAGATCAGCGTCAAAACAAGAAGCGCGAAAGCCTGCCGCAGTATGCGGCAAAAACGATTCATCATCATATTCCCTCCTTCGAGTCTTCTTTTCCTATTGCCCGCGCCGGATGATTCGCCTTTCCTTACTTCTCACCATCGAGGAACTTCTGGATCGCCTTCGGATCTTTCGGCGCCCAGTGCAGCGTCTTGCCGTCGTCGCTCTTCACCATATCGCACGGCACATCGAGCGTCTTCTCATCGTCGTAAGGAATCTCGTCGATGAACTTGCGCAAGACGTCCATCGCTCCCTGCTGGTAGGAGGGATCGTTGCGGACATCGACGCCCTGCTGCTGTGCAAGACCGAGGACAACACCCAAGGCGACGAGATCCTCGTTCGTCTGCATGATCTTGTCAAACTCCGCCTTGTCGACCGGCGTAGCCGTCAGCTCGACGACGGGATGCTCGCTGTCGTCCTTCTTGACCTTCGCCTTGAGCGTGATGTTCGCCTTGCGATCGGCAATATAGTAATTCGTGACAGCGACCGCATTGTCCTCGGAAAGCATCATGCTCTGGAACTGCTGATCGACCTCAGTCAGGAGCGCCTCACTGATCTTCTCCTTCTGTTCCTTCGTCAAGCCCGTCGCCTCGGTTTTGTCCGTGTCGCCGTAAGCGTAAAGCTCCGCGTAAGCGAGAACGGCCTTGTCCGCCGTGTCTTTCGGCTTGTCGCCGCAGCCCGCGACGAGGAACATCGCCAGAACAGCGATGAACGGCAGCAGAAACCTCTTTGCCAACATCATCTTCCCTTTCATATCACTCTCTCCTTTGCGTTTGTTTTTCGGAAAAGCGCGGCAGCACTCGAAGAAAAGCGGGTCGACGCATTTCCCCGCTCTCGAATGTCCTTTTCGCACTTGTTCCTTCGCGTCTGATTATGGCAGAAAAAAACACCGCCTGCAAAGAATATGCAGAAAGTGGTCTTTTCTTGTATAAAAGTGGTCAAGACAACAACGCCGAAAAGTCCCAAAACTTTCCATCGCAAGGCTAAAAATCCCTGTCTGCTACCGACTCAGCATATATTGCATGTACGCCACCTTGACCGCACCCTGACGCCTGCGGCTGATCGGCAGACGCTGGCCGCTCGTGAGCACGAACACCCCCTCTTCCATGCGTTCGATCCTGTCCATATTGACAATGATGCGATGATAGCACTCAAGGAAGCGTTTGTCGCGCAGCAGCCGCTCGGCGCTCCACTCGTAGGTGAAGGGGCGCGAGAGATGGAAATCACGCTCTTTGAGGACGATGTGCAGTCTGCCGCCCTCGATGTCCGCATAGAAGATCTTTTGGAAAGGAATCTCCAAGGCGCGGCCATTATATTCCGCGCTGAGGACGCACGCCGACTGGTCGCGGCGTGCAAACACATGGCGCAGGGCGGCGCGAAAAGCATCATCGTCCGTTCCCAGCGGCTTGAGGAAATAACCGTCAGCAAAGACGCGATAGCCTTCCATCAGATAATCCTCGCTCGTCGTGAGAAATATGATGCCGGCATCGGCGCTCTCAGCACGCAAGCGATGCGCCGCTTCCATGCCGTCAAGACCGGGCATGCAGATGTCGAGGAGCACGAGGTCGTACGACTGCTTGCCGAAGCGCTCCAGAAGCGCTTCAGCGGAATCAAAGAGGTCAAGCTGCACGACGGCAGCTTCCTTCGACCAATATTGTGCGAGCATCTTCGCAAGATACCGCCGCGCGGCTTCGCGCATCTCTTCCTCATCGTCGACAATGGCAATGCGCATCGTTTTCCGCCTTTCTGTTTCCTTATGCCTCCGTCATTCATTTGACGAAGCATGACTTCTATCGTATAATACCACAAAACCATACATAAGGGAATCGCGAATAAACTCAGACATCCATGTTAACAGATTTGGACGACTTCATTTTATCTGCGCTTTCCTAAGAGACCGGCCTGGAGGGATTGCCTTGAACGAAAACTGTTTCACCATCATCTTCAGCACCTTCCTGTTCCTCCTCTCGCTCCTGCCGCCCGTCTACCTGCGTTACCTGCCGTTTCGCACCATTCTTGCGCCGAAGGAGCGACGGCGTCTGCTGCAGGGATATGTCTTCATCTTCTTTGCCGAACTTGCCGCTTCCCTGCTGCTCTTCTCTTTCGGCGTCCTGACCTACAGCTTTCATACGTTCAAGATCTTTTACATCTTCTTTGGCTTCCTGCCCTACTTCCTGCTGAACCTCTGCCTGATCCGGCCGTACGCTGCGCAGCACATTTTCATCCTCGGCATGCAGTGCATTCTCAGCAGCGCTGTCTCAACGCTCACGATGCTCCTCGTGCTGCCGTTCACCGGGGAAAGCGCCTTCTTTGACTGCTTCGCCGCTTACTGCGCTTTGCATCTCACGATCTATCTCGCCGTCCTGCCCGTCGTACAGCCCTTCTTCCGACAGATCTTCCTGCGCTTTTCCACGATCAGCACCGACCGCTTCTGGCTCTACATCTGTCCGCTGCCGCTTCTCATGCTCGCGCACGACGTCTACTTCTCCACATCAGCAGAAGTCCTCGCCATTCGCTACCTCTTCCCTCGCGTTCTGCTGTTCGTCTCCGGCGCATTCATCGCCCTCGCCGCCTGGCGCGGCCTTGATTACGTCCTTCAGCAGGCGGCGACGACGGAGCGAAACCTCGCGCTCCTGACGCGCATGAACTCAATCGGCGAGTATACGCGCACCCTGCAGGAAAAGCAGGCGCGGCTCGCCATCGTACGCCACGATCTCAGGCACAACGCACAGATGCTCGCCGACCTCATCTCGCGCGGCGAGGACGACGCCGCCATGCAGCTCGTCCAAAGAATGAGCGAGCAGATCGACGCGACGCGCGTCGAGCACTTCGCCGGCAATCCCCTGATCGACGCAGCTCTCTCCGTCTATGTGCGCCAGGCGCGCCAAAAGGACATCGCCGTCGAGGCCAAAATCGACCTCCCTTTCTCCTTCATCGCAGAAGTCGACCTCTCGCTCGTCCTCTGCAACCTCTTCGAAAACGCCATCCATGCCGAAGAGAAAGAGCCAATGTCGGAGCGGGCCATCCGCCTCGTCGCACGCAGAAAGGGCGCCAGCCTCTTCCTCTCCATCGAGAACCGCCGCAGCACGCCCGTACTGCTTGCCGCGAACGGCCTGCCCAAAAGCAGGGATTCCTTGCCCGGCCACGGCTACGGCACGCGCTCCCTGCTGCTCTTCGCAAAAAAGTACGGCGCCGAGTTCTTCACGGAGCAAAAGGACGGCTGGTTCAGCATCCTGCTGCACGTGCCGCAGGTCGAACGCATGGAAAAATGAGGCAAATGACCACTTTCATGCAAGCTCTCGACACTTTTTTCCGATTTGTTGAAAACCATTCGTCTACCTGCTAAACTAGGGAAAAGTAAGGCTAACGCATATAAGAAGGAGATGTTTCTTTATGAAAAACTGGTTCAAAACTTTTGCTGTCATGGCTTCCTGTGCCGTCATGCTCGGCACGGCAGGCGTCGCTTCGGCAGACGAGTACGAATACGAGGGCTATGACGAGGACGGCAACTATGTCTACGCCGTAGCGGACGAAGACGGCAACGTCGCTGCCGTAGCCGTGGATGCGGACGGCAACTACTCCGTCAGCGCCGAGGGTGCAGACGGCAGCACCTACGACGAGGATGGCTACTACTATTAAGCAAGAAACATGAAAAGCCCGGGATGTGCATGCTCTCTATGCACATCCCGGGCTTTTTCATGCCATGAACCCCGTCACACCAAACGTCGACAGAGACGTCCGCCCAAAACAAGAACGAGACGCCACCGCAAACCGCAGTGGCGTCTCGCTATTTATCCCGCCAAAACTCAGCAGGTATGGCACTTCTCGAAGAGACCCTTCTCCTTGAGGAGCTTGACCATCGTCTCGCCGATGTGGGCGACCGTATCGGCGACGGGAATGCCCGCAGCGTTCAGAGCCGCGACCTTGTCGGCCGCCGTGCCCTTGCCGCCCGAAATGATCGCGCCGGCATGACCCATGCGCTTGCCCGGAGGCGCTTGGCGGCCTGCGATGAAGGCGGAAACCGGCTTGTCCTTCATGTTCTCCTGAATCCACTTCGCAGCATCCTCTTCCGCCGTGCCGCCGATCTCGCCGATCATCAGAACGGCCAATGTTTCGGGATCGTCCTTGAAGAGCTGCAAAGCGTCGATGAAGTCCGTGCCCTTGACGGGGTCGCCGCCGATGCCGACCGTCGTCGTCTGGCCGATGCCCGCGTTCGTGAGCTGGAAGGCAGCCTCGTACGTCAAGGTGCCGGAGCGCGAGATGACGCCGACATGACCGGGCTTGCTGACCGTAGCCGGCGTGATGCCGAGCTTCGACTGCTTGGACGTCAGAAGACCCGGGCAGTTCGGACCGACAAGACGCGTCTTCTTGCCTTCCATGTAACGGCGCACCTTCACCATATCGAGGACAGGGATGTGCTCCGTGATGCAGACGACGAGATCGAGATCGGCCTCAACCGCCTCCATGATGCTGTCCGCCGCAAAACGAGGGGGAACATAAACGACCGAAGCCGTCGCGCCCGTAGCCTTCACGGCGTCCGCAACCGTGTTGAACACGGGAACGCCTTCCACCTTCTGACCCGCCTTGCCCGGCGTTACGCCTGCGACAATCTTCGCGCCATAGTCGATCATCTGCTTCGTGTGGAACGTCGCCGCCTTGCCCGTGATGCCCTGCACGATGACCTTTGTATCTTTATCAATCAAAACTGACATGTGTTTGACCTCCCTTTCGACTTAAGCCTTCGCCTTGGCAACGAGTTCGACGATCTGCTTGGCGCCGCCCTCCATCGTAGGTGCGGGGAAGACGTTGGCAATCGGCGTGTTCTTCAGGATCTCGCGGCCTTCTTCGACCTTCGTGCCCTCAAGGCGGACAACGACAGGAATCGGGAGGGACTTGCCGTCCTTGGAGATGATCTTCGCAGCCTCGATGATGCCGTTCGCGATGTTGTCGCAACGGTTGATGCCGCCGAAGATGTTGACGAAGATGCCCTTCGCCTGGCCGCCTTCGAGCATGATGTTGAACGCCTTCGCGATTTTCTCAGGCTCGGAGTCGCCGCCGACATCGAGGAAATTGGCAGGCTCGCCGCCGTAATGCTTGATGATGTCGACCGTAGCCATGGCAAGGCCTGCGCCGTTGACCATGCACGCGACGTCGCCGCCGAGATTGACGTAGTTGAGGCCGGCAGCAGCAGCTTCGCGCTCCTTCGGATCTTCTTCCGTCTCATCGCGCAGCTCGACGATGTCGGGATGGCGGAACAGTGCGCTGTCGTCAAAGTTCAGCTTCGCATCGAGGCAGATCACATCATCCTCGGCCGTGACGACGAGCGGATTGATCTCGACCTGCGAGCAGTCCTTGCCGATGAACGCATTGTAAAGCTTCTCCATCAGAGCCGCCGCCTTGCGAATCGCAGGAGCCGGGATGTTGATGGCATACGCCATGCGCGTCGCCTGGAACGGAGCAAGGCCGATAACCGGGTCAATGTACTCCTTGATGATCTTTTCCGGAGTCTCGGCTGCGACCTTCTCGATCTCGACGCCGCCTTCCTCGGAACCCATCATGACGATCCTCGCCGTGGCGCGGTCAACAACAAAGCTCAGGTAGTATTCCTTTTTGATGTTCGAGCCTTCTTCAATCAGGAGGCGACCGACCTTCTTGCCCTCGGGACCCGTCTGATGCGTGACGAGAACCTTGCCAAGCAGCTCCTTCGCGTAGCCTTCGACCTCTTCGACGGACTTGGCGATCTTGACGCCGCCCGCCTTGCCGCGGCCGCCCGCGTGGATCTGCGCCTTGACGACCGTGACAGCGGCGCCGAGCTTCTTCGCGTTCTCGACCGCCTCTTCCACGGTGAACGCCGGCAGGCCGTTCGGCACATTGACGCCGAATTCCCGCAGGACTTGCTTGGACTGGTACTCATGAATATTCATAACCATGCCTCCCTGTTGATGGTTCTCGGGACGAGGACATTGCTTCCTCTCATTTCATCCCATAAACACCTATATTGTATAATTTTTTTGCTTTTTTGTCTAGTGATTTCTTAGAAATCTTATCATAGGCGAAGCTTATCATATTCAAAATTTATCGGAAAATTCTCGCGTTCCGAATACGCGCGTTTGATGTACACTCCATACGCACACGGCAAACATGCGTGCACGTTCAAACCACGCCCTGCTTCAAAAGATCAGTCAGATGAATCATGCCGACAGGCGCCCCCTTCTCGTCGATGACGGGCAGCACCGTCACGGGACGCGGCTCGTGCTTCTCCATGACGGAAAGCGCCGCCGTCGCCAGTTCATCGGCGCGGATTGTCAAAGGCTCCGTGAACATGATCTCGTGCACAGGCTCATCGAGGAAGGCATAGTCCTTCGCAAGGGCGCGGCGGATGATGCCGTCGGTCAAAAGCCCGATGAACTGTCCCTCTGCATCCGTGACGGAGACGGCGCCCAAGCCCTTTTCCGTCATGACGAAGAGCGCATCCTTCGCCGTCTTCTCCTCCGCGACGACAGGGTTTTCCTCGCCCGTGTGCATGACGTCCTGCACCTTGAGCAAGAGACGCCTGCCGAGTGCGCCGCCCGGATGGAAGAGCGCGAAATCCTGCTTCTTGAAATTTCGCACGGACATCGCGGCGACGGCAACGGCATCGCCCATGGCAAGCGTCGCCGTCGTGCTCGTCGTCGGTGCAAGTCCCAACGGGCAGGCCTCCGGCTCATGCCCGATGTCGATGACGTAGTCCGAGTACTCGGCGAGCTGTGAGGCGCGGTTGCCCGTCATGGCGATGATGGTCGCGCCGATGCGGCGGATGACGGGCAGGATCTTCACGACTTCCTGCACCTCGCCGCTGTTGGAAATCGCCAAGACCACGTCCTTGTCCGTCACCATGCCGAGGTCGCCGTGAAACGCCTCCGCCGGGTGCATGAAGAACGAAGGCGTGCCCGTGCTCGCAAGCGTCGCGGCGATTTTGCGCCCGACATGCCCGGATTTTCCCATGCCCGTGACGACGATGCGAGCCGTGCAGCCGAGCACGCACTCGACCGCACGGCAGAACTCCTCGTCCACATTCTCCGTCAGCTTCCCCACCGCCGCCGCTTCCAGCGCCAGCGTCTCCTTCGCCTTTTCCCGTATCACATCTCGTTCCATTCCTCGCGCTCCTTTTCCGTTCGACTGTCGCCCTGTTCCGTAAACTCACGCTCCCATTATACACCGTGCAAGCAGATCTGTGTAGGGAGAGAAAAAGCCGCCGAATCTTTTTGAAGCGATTCAACGGCTTTTGGCTTGCTGTTTTTACAAAAACAGTCAGAACCTCCGTCTGCAGAGGCTCTGACTGTTTCGCATCCAACGATACGCCATTACAGCAAGCTGTGCATCCCGTCGATCTCCTTCACGCGCTCAAGAGGGAACTTCGACATGTGCGCAATGATTTCAAGCGGCAGCTTGCCGCGCAGCATTTCCAAGATGATGTCGATCTTCCCCTGCTCCACGCCCTCGGCACGTCCGCGCTCCATGCCCTCTTCAAGGATGGCCTCTTCAAAATCCTTCTGATTCCACTCGAAATTCACCATATTCTTATTCGTAGCGGAGCGCGTCGATCGGATCGAGCTTCGCGGCCTTCCTCGCCGGATAGATGCCGAAGAAGAGGCCGATGCCGACGGCGAACGAGAAGGATACGAGGATCGGCGTCGCCGTGATGACGGTCTTGAATTCGCCAAGGCGGGAGATGGCGACGGAGATGGCACAGCCGAGGCCGATGCCGAGGATGCCGCCGACGACGCCCATGACGACGGATTCGATGAGGAACTGCAGCATGATGTTGCCGAAGGTCGCGCCGAGCGCCTTCCGTATGCCGATCTCGCGCGTGCGCTCCGTGACGGAGACCATCATGATGTTCATGATGCCGATGCCGCCGACGAGGAGCGAGATGCCCGCGATGCTGCCGAGGAGAATCGTCAGCATCGTCGTCTGCTGCGTCACCGTCTCGAGAAGGCTCGTGAGATTGTTGACGGTGAAGTCGTTATCCTTGCCATGCAGGATGTGGTGGCGCTGGCGCAGCAGCGTTTCGACTTCGCTCTGCACTTGGACGATCTTCGAGGCCTCGCTGACCTGCAGCTGGATCATCTGGACGTGCGTGATGCCGAGAAGGCGCTCCTGCTCCGTCATCAGCGGCACGATGACCACATCGTCCTGATCTTGTCCCATGGAGGATTGTCCCTTGCTCGCGAGAACGCCGATGATCTTGAACGGCTGATTGTGGATGCGGATGTTCTTGCCGATGGGGTTTTCGCTGCCGAAGAGGTTCGCGGCAACGGTCGGGCCGATGACGGCGACGCGCTGACGCTTGTCGTTGTCCGTCTGCGAAATGAATGTGCCGACGGTCAGCGTGAGCGAGCGGATCGACATGTACTCGGGCGTCACGCCCATGACGACGGTGTTCCAGTTCTGATTGCCGTAGACGATCTGATAGGAGCGCTGCACGATGGGAGAAACGTAGTCGATGTTCTTGATCTTCTTCTTGATGGCGACGGCGTCGTCGTACTTGAGCGACTCGCGCGATCCCGCCGCACCGCGAATGCCGCCCGAGTTCGCTGCGCCGGGCGTGACGATGAGCATGTTGCTGCCGAGGCTCGCCATAGAGTCCTCGACGTTGCTCTTGACGCCCATGCCGATGGAAACCATGGCAATGACGGCGGCGACGCCGATGATGATGCCGAGCATGGTGAGGATGGAGCGCAACTTGTTCGCAAACAGCTCATGCAGGGCGATGGTGATGCTTTCCCAAACCAACAAGCGACTTCCCTCCTATACGACATCCATCTTGACGCCCCTGCCCTCGTCGCGCGTGATGAGGCCGTCACGCACGAGGAGCTGCCGGCTCGCGCAGGCGGCGATGTCCGGCTCGTGCGTGACGAGGATGATCGTGCGCCCGGCGGCGTGAAGCTTCTCAAAGAGTTCCATGATCTCATGCGTCGACTTCGTGTCGAGATTGCCCGTCGGCTCGTCCGCCATGACGATGTGCGGATCGTTGACGAGGGCGCGCGCGATGGCGACGCGCTGGCGCTGCCCGCCCGAAAGCTCGTTGGGCTGGTGGTCGGCGCGATCGGCAAGGCCGACGGCCTCCAGAAGGCGCATGGCGCGCTCGCGCCGCTCGCCTCTTCCGACGCCCGCATAGATGAGCGGCAGGGCGACGTTGTCTGCCGCGCTGCTCTTCGAGAGCAGGTTGAAGTTCTGAAATACGAAGCCGATCTTCTTATTGCGCGTGAGAGCAAGCGCGTCGTCCGAGAGGTGTGCGACCTCCTCGCCGTCGAGCTTGTAAGAACCTTCCGTCGGACGGTCGAGGCAGCCCAAGATGTTCATGAGCGTCGACTTGCCCGAGCCGGACGGTCCCATGAGGGCGGCGAACTCGCCCTTTCGTATTGTAAGGTCGACGCCCGCGAGCGCGGCGACGACCTGCTCGCCCATCGGATAGAGTTTCTTGATGCCCCGAAGCTCGATCGTCGCCTTTTCCTGCGCCGCTCGCTCTTCCTTCGCCTTCTGCTCCATGATCGTTCCTTTCCGCACTCACATCGGCGGGTGGCCGCCGCCCATCATCATGACCTGCGGCTGCGTCGCCGTGTAGGAAATCGACACGGTTTCGCCCTCGATGAGACCGTCGAGGATTTCCACATAGTCGTCGCTGTAGATGCCTGTCTTGACGGAGCGGTTCTCCTTCGTGCCGTCGGGCATTTCGACGACGACGTAGGTTCCCGAGGCATCCGTCTTCAAGGCGGCGATGGGCACGGCGAGCGCGCTGGGCTTCATCGCCGTCTCGATCTCAAGCCGCGCCGTCATGGCCGGCAGCAGCAGGTTCTCGGGATCGTCGACGTCGAGCGTCACATAGTAGTAGATGACGCTCGCCGTCGAAGTCGTCGTACTGCTCGAAGAAGAGACGGTCTGCCATGTGTTCACGGTATCCGTCTGACTGATCTTCGAGACGTGCGCCGTGAAGGTCTTGCCCGAATAGGCGTCGACCGTGAAAGTCGCCTGCTGTCCGACCTTGATGTTGCCGATGTCCGTCTCGTCGACCTTCGCCATGATCTGCTTCTTCGAGAGGTCAGCGATGCGCATGATGACGGTCGGATAGTCCGTGCCCGCCGTCGCCATCGTGCCCGCCGTCTTGGGCTTGCCGACGACGATGCCGCTGATCGGCGCCTGGATGATCGTCTCGGCAAGGTCGGATTCCGTCTCTTCCAAGACGCTCTTGGCGGCATCGTAGTTGTACTGCGCGTCCTCGAACGTCGTCTGCGGATTCGCGCCGATGCTGTAGAGGTAGGCCTCGCGATCGTACTTCGCCTTGGCGTTCGTGACCTTGAACTGCGCCTGATCGCGCTTCGTCGCGAGCGACTTGGCGTCGAGCGTCGCGACCGTCTCGCCCGCCGTCACGACGTCGTTTTCCTTGACGAGCACGTTCTTAATACGCGCCGTGATCTTCGAGCTGACCTCGACGGAATCGACGGGGATGATCGTGCCCGTCGCCGACACCGTGGACTTCATCTCCATGCGCACTGCCGTCGCCGTCTCGCCCGCCGCTTCCTGCATCGCCTTTTCCGCCTGCTGCGCCTCGTAATAGCTGTAACCGCCGAAAGCGCAGCCCGCGAGGACGAGCGCGGTCACGGCGATCTTCGCCTTCGCGCCGAAGGTGACGTCCCTGCCGAAAATCTTCATGCCCGTCCTCCGTTTCCTGCCGCCGTTGCCGCCGCATTCGCTGCACTGTCCGTATCAGCTGCATCCGTCGCATTTGCCGCACTTGCCGCGTTCGCTGTATTCATTGTATTCGCATCCTTCGCTCCTGCCGCCCTTTCCTTCTGCACGGCGGACTGCTTCGCCGCATCCGCCCCGGACGCGCGGAAGGGAATGATCGTCCTGTCCTGACGCTCCTTCATCGCCTTCTCGTTCTCTTCGTAGGCGTGCACCGCATCCTTGCGGCTGATCTCTCCTCTCGCCAGCGGCACGGCGTCCATGGCGTCCGCCGCACGCTGCTCGCTCTCCGTGAGGCTCTGTCCCATGGCGTTTTCCACCTGCGCCTTGCCGCGTGCAAAGTCGTACTGTGCGCTAATGTGGTTCAGCTCCGCCTTTGAGAGCGCGAGCTGCGCGTCGATGACGTCGAGCATGACGCCCTCGCCCGCGCGGTACTTCTCACGTGCGATGAAGTAGTCCTCCTTCGCCTTGTCTACGGCGTCCTGCGTCGAGTTCAGACGGTTTTCCGCCTCCTTCATCGAGAGGTACGCCGCGCGGATGTCGTAGTCCACATCGTTCCTGTCTTTTTCCAGCTGCAGCCGCGCGGCATCGAGCGCCGCTTCCGCCGCCTCGATGCGCGCCTTCTTTCTGTCGCCGTCGAAGATGTTCCAATTCACATTGACGCCTGCCGTCACGCCGCGGCTGCTGGCCGATGCCGGCTCGAAATCCTTATCTGCTGATGCGCTCAGCGAGAAGTCGACCTGCGGCGTATAGCCGGCCTTGACCACCTCGATGTCAAGCTCCCTGCGCACAACGTCGTAATTGTCGATCCAAAGCTCCTTGCGGTTTTCGGCGCCGAAGGAAAGACAGTCGGAAAGCGCGGGAGCAAATGGGCGGTACACGGCGTCATCGGTGAGGCGAAGCGGCTCGTCCCTGTCCATGTTCACGAGATTTCTAAGCTTCGCCAAGCGGATCTCGTAGTCGTTCTCCGACTTGATGAGAGTCTGACGCGCATCGGAAAGCTCGACAGAAGCACGCAGCACGTCCATGCGCGCCTTGCTGCCCGCCGAGAAAAGCTGCTCTACGTTCGTCAAATGCGCCTGGTAGTTGTCAACGGCCGCCTTGTTCACGCCGACGGTCTTCTTCGCCTGCAGCGCGTCGTAGTACGCCTCGATGACGGAAAGACGCAGCTTCTCCTCGGCGCGTGCCGTCTTGAGGCGCGCCGTCAAGATGGCGATCTTGGCGCTGTCGATGCCGCCGCTCGCCTTGCCGCCGTCCCAGATATTGATGCCGCTCTTGACGGACGCCTGAAGCCCCGACGACATCGTATTGCCGCGATCCCTCCAATTTCGACCGACGGAATAGCCGCCCGCAGCGCTGACGGAGAAGCCCTTCTCGCTCTTCGCCTCGCCGAGCGACGCAAGCGCCGACTCCTCCGCCTGCTTCGTGATCTTCAGATCTGCATTCTGCGAAAGCGCAAGCTCGACCGCACCCGCAAGCGAAAGGTCGGCAGCCGCTCCCACGGATGACACGCTGTAAAGAAAAGCTCCCGCCAACAAAAGCGACCAAGGCTTCCTGCACCATTTCTTCATCGTCTCTCTCCTCCCCGAGGGGTATACTTCCACTTTATGTTATTTATTATACTGCCCGTCCCCCCGTGTAACAATAAGAAATCGCTGAGCTTTAAAGGGATTTAACGATTTTTCTCGAAAGGTGTAGCTATAAAAGCACAACACTTCTCGTGTATCGCAATCTTTTCAGGATTTGTTACGAGATGAACGAAACGATGTGCACAAAAAAGGCATCGTGTTCTCGATGCCTTTTCTACCATCGTATTCTGTGACGCCAACCCTCATGCCAGCGCCTTGATTTGTTCGCGTGCTATGGCGACGTCCCTGCAGCGCTGCTCATAGACCTGTCGATCAAATTCCACGAGCGTCACAAAGCAGTCCGCATATTCCGCCGTATCAATATCGTTCACCTTGCTTGCCTTCGGATAATCCGCCTCTGCCACGTCCTCAAGCATGCAGCCAATCGCATCCTGCGCCATCCACATTGCCTGTTCCAGCGTTTTCCCTTCCGTGAAGCAGCCATCAATATCGGGCACCGTCACCGTATAGCCGCCCTCCTGCGCCGTTTCAAACACGGCAGGATAATAATGCTTCATGGCTCATATCCTCCCTTCGATTCGCACAGCCTTTCCAGCAAACCTGCCTGCTTCAATATCTTATGTTCTAAGCCCTTGCCCAATGTTCCTGTATGGACGGGTACAATCGTCATTTTCCCTGTCGCAGGATTTTTCATCTTCTGATGCGAGCCGGATCTGGAGGATACCGCTGCAAAGCCATTCTTTTCAAGCAGCCGTATCATCTGTTTTGCCGTCATCGGCATTCGTACCGCCTCCTTGACATATATTATACCATGACACGAAAGGAAGTCCATCCATGCCCGAGCAAAACTTCGCCCGCGCGCTGCAGATCCTGCAGCAGACCTTCGGCTACAAGAGCTTCCGCCCTGCGCAGGAGACTGTCGTCAAGAGCCTGCTCGAAGGCCGCGAGACCGTCGCCGTCATGCCCACGGGCGCGGGAAAGTCCATCTGCTTCCAAGTGCCCGCTCTGCTGCTCCCGGGCGTCACGCTCGTCATCTCGCCCTTGATCTCGCTGATGAAAGATCAGGTCGACGCGCTCACAGAAGCCGGTGCGCCCGCGACATTCATCAACAGCTCGCTTGGACAGGCGGAAGCTCGCGCAAGGCTCAGCGCCATCGCGAGAGGCGCGTACAAGATCGTCTACGTCGCGCCCGAGCGGCTCGAAACCGACTTCTTCCAATCCCTGCTGCAAGAGCAGACCGTTTCCTTCGTCGCCATCGACGAGGCGCACTGCCTGTCGCAGTGGGGGCACGACTTTCGCCCAAGCTATCGCGCCATCGCGCCCTTCATCGAACGTCTGCCGAAGCGTCCCTTGATCGGCGCCTTCACGGCGACGGCGACGCCGCGCGTCAAGGACGACATCATCTCGCTTCTCGCGCTTCACCGTCCCGCCGTGCACGTCGCAGGCTTCGACCGGCCGAACCTCTTCTTCGGCGTCCTCACAGGCGTCGACCGCAAGGACTTCATCACGAACTACCTGCGCACGCATCGCGAAGAAGCCGGCATCATCTACTGTGCGACGCGCAAGGAGACGGACGCCCTGAGCCGCTTCCTGCAGCAAAAAAAATTCGCTGTGCGTCCCTATCATGCGGGACTCAGCGATGAAGAGCGCTCAAAGGCGCAGGACGACTTCCTCTACGACAACGTGCAGGCGATCGTCGCGACGAATGCCTTCGGCATGGGCATCGACAAGTCGAACGTGCGCTTCGTCATCCACTACAACATGCCGAAAAACATCGAGTCGTACTATCAGGAGGCGGGACGCGCGGGACGCGACGGCGAGCCGGGCGAATGCATCCTGCTCTTCTCGCCGCAGGACGTCATGACACAAAAGTACCTGATCGACATCTCGACCGAGGATGCCGCGCGTAAGGCGCACGAACTCGGCTGCCTGCAGAAGATGTCCGACTACTGCCACACGCCCGAATGCCTGCGCTCCTTCATCCTGCGCTACTTCGGCGAGGAAAGCCCCGCCACCTCGTGCGAACGCTGCAGCAGCTGCAAGGGCGACTTCGAGCGGCGCGACGTGACGCTTGATGCGCAGAAAATCTTCTCGTGCGTCTACCGCATGAGAGGACGCTACGGCATGACGCTGACAGCGCAGGTGCTCAAAGGCTCCGCCGAGCAGCGCGTGCGCACGCTGCACCTCGACGAACTGTCGACCTACGGCATCATGCAGGAGCAGACGCTCGCCGAGATCAAGCGCTCGATCCAGCGCTTCATCGCCACGGGGTATCTCTCGCTCACGGAGAGCGAATACCCCGTGCTGCAGCTTGCAGAACCCGCCTACGCCGTGTTGCGCGGCAAGGAGCAGGTATTCCAGAACTTCCCCCGAAAGCAGAAGGAAAAGCCCGTCGACATCTCGCTCTTCGACTACCTAAGGGCGCTCAGAAAAGAACTCGCCGCCCGCGACCGCGTGCCGCCCTACGTCATCTTCTCCGACGCGACGCTGCGCGACATGTGCCGCATTCTTCCCGAAACGCTCGACGACTTCCTGCACGTCAAGGGCGTCGGCGAAAGAAAGTGCGAGCGCTACGGCGCGACTTTCCTCGCGTGCATCAAAGAGCATCGCACATAAGATAAAAGGCGGTGCAAGAGCTTTTGCTGCCCTTGCGCCGCCTTTGGAAGCGTGCGCCGATGAAATTTCTCACGCCACCTTGCGGAACACGTGCAGTCCGATAAAAAGCTGCACGGCGAGCAGCACGGCCAAGAGCACGAACGATGCCAGAAGGCTCGTGCTGTGCGCGATGAAGCCGATGGCGGCAGGCCCCATGAGCACGCCGAGATAGCCAAATGTCGACACGGAGGAGACCGCCGCATTGAGAGGCATGTCCCGCTGCCTGCCCATCAGCGAGAAGAAGATCGGCACGATGTTCGCACAGCCGAAGCCGATGGCGAAGAAGCCGAGGAAGAGGAGCTTCCCAGCCGGCGAAAGAATCACGATCAAAAAGCCCGTGATGGCGATGATCGAGCCGGCGAGGACGACGCGGCGCGCGCCCACGCGATTGACGATGGCATCGCCCAGAAGCCGCATGAGGAGCATCGCCGCCGAGAAGGAAGCGAAGCCCGTGCCCGCGAGCGACATGTCCATCGAGCGCACCTCCGTGAGAAACACGCCCGACCAGTCCATGACCGCGCCCTCGACGAGGAACGATATGCCCGCAACCAAGGCGATGAAGACGACGATGCCGCGCGGCACGGCGAGCTTCTTGCCCCCTGGTTCGCTTCTGCCCGCAAGCAAAAAGCGCATGAAAGCGAGCGTCAGGATCACCATGAGCGTAGACGAGCAAGCCGTCGCGCCCAAGGCTGTGAGTCCGAGCGAATGCCATACGGTGAAAAGCCCCGCCCCCAAGAAGCCGCCCATGCTCCAAAGCGCGTGCATGCCGCTCATCAGGCGCTTTTTCAAGAGCTGCTCGACGCGCACGGCATGGATGTTGACCGTGACGTCGAGGATGCCCATGGCGGCGCCGAAAGCGAGGAGCGCGGGCACGGCAAAGTGGATGTCCCCCACCACGGCGAGCAGAATAAGCAGCGCGGCAAAGACGACCGAATCGACGGCGAGCACGCGGCGGCAGCCGAAGCGTCCCGCCAAGAAGCCGGCGATCGGCATCGTCAACAAAGAGCCGATGCCGATGCACAGGAGCAGGAGTCCGAGCACATCCTCGGCGACATCGAGACGCGCCTTCAAAAGCGGCACAAGCGGCGCCCAGGACGCCGTGCCGAAGCCGCCGACAAAGAAAAAAGCCTGATTGGCACGATGCAGCAAGCCGCGCGAATATTCAACGGGCAAACTGTCGTTTTGCATGTTCAAACCTCCTACCCTTTTCTAAGGGAAGACTAACATATTCCCGCAAGCTTGTCAACCGAGGGAAGCCGCCTCAAATACGCCGATTCATGCGGCTTCACAAGCGCCCCTGCCGCACGGAAAATGATGCGCGTCATCTTCGCAAATGCGCTTGCCGCACAGAAGAATTTCCCCACGTTTTCACAAAATATTATTCCATCCTGTCATTGATTACAGGGCGTTCGCGCCTCCCCCATGATAGAATAGAATAAAGTGTATGCATATCCCGCACAAAAGGAGGTTCACCCCATGAAAAAACTCCACACGCTCCCCCTCGCAGCCGCCCTCCTGCTCGCTTCTCCCGCTCTTTTGGCGAGCAATTTCCCGCTCATGCCCGCCGTCCATGCGGCGGCGCAGCAGGATACGATCAAGGAATCCACGCTCCCGGCAAAGGCCGCCGGCGACAAAGACGAGGAACGCTCCCTCGAAGCTCCCGTGCCGTGGCTCCTCGTCGAAGACCACCGCATCGAAGTCTACGACGCCGGCGGCAAGCGCATGGTCTACAGCAGCCGACCCATAGTGCGCGTCAAAGGCAGCGCACACGCCTCGCTCGCATGCGGTCTCGACGCTTGGAACAGCCAGGAAGCGCAAGATGCGAAACGCGGCTTCAATTTCGCCTACGATTTCAAGAAAGAGGACCGCGAGAACGGCGTTCCTAGAGAAGCCGCCTACTTCGACTACTCCGTCATCACGAAGTGGGGACGCGTCGACGAGCACATGGTCAGCTTCTGCAGCTTCGGCATGTCCTACGCGGGCGGCGTACACCCGATGCACGGCAAGGGCGGCGCGAGCTTCGATACAAGAACGGGAAAAGAAGTCCCCCTCACCGCCGTCGTCACGAGCCGCGAAGCTTTGCTCCAAGCGCTTGCTGCCGCCTTCCATGCTCAATACCCGGGACGTGAGGAAGAACTGTTCGCCTTCGACATCCGCGAGCAGCTCGAACGGATTCACCCCGCAGAAAAAGGCCTCGACACCTTCTCCTGGTACATGGGCACGCGCGGCGAACTCGTCTTCCTCTACCCGCCCTACGCCCTCGCCCCCTACGCCTCCGGCGACTTCACGCTAACGATCGAACGCGAGGACGCACCTGGGCTTTTCACCAAGGCTTATCCGTTGAAATGACAAAGGAGGCGCGATCTGTAGTTTGGCTACAGACCGCGCCTCCTATTTTTTGGCACGCGGGCATCCATCACCGCAATCGCAGCTCTTCACACGGTGTATGCCGGATAAACTTTACCGTTGCTGATGTCACGGCTCCACAATATTGAACATGCCGGATTTCCGACCGAGCTCAGTCAGATTGGCCGCCAGTCTTTGCAGCAAGGCTGCATCTCCCTCGATTTTTGCCTTCCGGGCAAATGCATTGTAATCCATGAGCAGCAGGAGCATCGTCTTGGAGCTGCATTCAACCGTCGTGTCCGCAGGAGCTTTTCCCGCATCCTCCGCATGGAGAAGGACGCCGTCCACAAGATAGGCTCTGTAATATTTGCCGAGATCTTCGATATGGAAAAGAATCTCGGCATCCCGGTTTGCCATAGCCTTCTTATCCAGCAGGATATCCATGTAGTCGAATGCCATCTCCGGTGTAAGCTGGCGCATGAGAGCACGGCCAAATTCACCGCCGCTCCTAGGCCGTTTTGTCCTATTGCCCTTCCTCAGTTCAAGCGCACCGGTCAGATAGCAGTTGCGCCATGTGCCGGATTCTGCCTGATAGCCCAGCTGTTCGAGCGCGTCTGCACAGAGAAGTCTTGCCTCCCGATTGGAAGGATCTGCGAATACGAGCTGATTGGTGAATTCGGCAACCCACTGGTATTCCCCCTTGGCGAAATCCCGCCTCGCCTGCGCAAGGCAGGCGTCCATGCTGCCAAGCTCCAGATATTGTGCCATCTTCTTCGCGCTTTGCTCGGCAGGAAGCCTGCAAAGGTTCACCGGGTTGGCGTCATAGTAACCCATATATTTCTGATAGACCGCCATGGCATTGTGCGCCGGCGTCCCATAATACGGCCTTGTATACCAATTTTTAGAAAGCCGCTCCGGCAGCTGCAGCATATTTTCGATTTCCACGCCGTTATACCCCTGGTTGATATAGGTCAATGACTGATCATTGATGTACTTGTATACCGCAGCGGTATTCAGCATATAATCGCGGATGACCTCTTTGCCCCAATGCGGCCAATTGTGCGACTGGAAGACAACCTCCGATCGATCGGCGTACCGCGACATCGCTTCCATGATATATTTCGCCCATGCATTTCCGTCGCGCACCTCAGCGCCGCGCAGAGTGTACAGGTTATGGAGCGTTGCCGTGCAGTTCTCCGCAGCCCAGAGCGCCTTGTAGCGCGGGAAGTATATGTTCATCTCGGCAGGAGCTTCCGTTCCGGGCGTCAGCTGGAATTCCATCTCCACGCCGTCAATCGTGATTTTTTCGCCGGTCTTCTTTACCTCGTACGACGGCACGACAAAGGATACCGTCCCCTTGGACTGCCCCATGCCGATGCCGATTGACAGCGCGCCCGTCGGGGATTTGTCGATAAGCGTACCGTACTGATAGTTTGCACGCCTCCCCATGGCCTTGCCCGCATAAAGATTCTCTTCCACCGCATGAGTGGTAAATCCCTCCGGAACGATGAGCGGAATCTTGCCGCCTGCAAGCTGCTTCTCGATAGGAAGGGAGGCGTCCGCAACCGTTTTATCGTTCACGAAAGCCCCGACACCACCGAAATGGTCAATATGAGGATGCGAGATAATGACTGCTTTGATCGGTTTCTCCCCGAGATGTTGTTTGACAAGATCGAGAGCTGCCCCTGCACATTCGATGCCCATCGTCGTATCGAGTACGATCCAGCCAGTATCGCCCGCCACAAGGGTGAGATTCGCCATGTCGTACCCGCGCACTTGGTAGATTCCCTTTTCCACCTCGAAAAGGCCATAGGCATGGTTGTTTTTGGCATTTTCCCAAAGGCTCGGATTGACGGTATCAGGACTCTTCGCTGCGTTTTCCAGAAAACCATACGCCTTCTGGCTCCATACGATATTGCCGTAGGCATCCTTGATCTCCAGCTTTTCAGGCGAGGCAATCCGCCCTCTTTGGGAAAATTCCGTTTCCTGTCTGTCAGCAAAATCCAACTGGCTGTAAACAGACTCGTTCTTTTGTCGGGTAAATTCCGTCGCACCCTTTGAATCCGGCGTCAGTTCCTCTGCCGCCGCGCCGCTTCCTTCTCCCGCCTCCACATCTGCCGCCCCACAGGGCGCGGCAGCCAGCAGGATTGCAGCCGTCAGTGAAAGAATCACCTTTCCCGTTGCCATCTTTTTCAATGTTTCTCTCTCCCCATATCGCATACCATACCAAAATCCATTTCTCCGCGGTTCTTTCATATACATCCAAATATACATGGTGCTTTAAAACGAACCGATAGGCTTATACTATTATATCATAAATTAGCTGCAAGAGAAGAACCGATTGAAACGCAAGATCTTGGAAAGCGATATGCCCACAGCGAATACCGTGGAAAAGTCTATCCATCTTCAACCGACGGAGTACGTCTGGCGAACTTCATTTTGTCGGTGCTCTCAAGCAAACTGCCCCCGTCACTCCTCTGCCAGCCCCATAAAAGTTGCAAAGAACGCCTTGAGCTTTTCAATGACGCCCGCCTTCTTCTCGGCGCGAGCGCCGCCGAAGCGGCGAACGGGCGGCAGGATCGTATCAATCGCCGTGCCCGTCGTCTTGAACCTGCCGTCGCGCAGCGCACTTCGGACGAACTTCTCCGTCTCCTCGGGCTTCAGCTTCTCCTCCTGCACGATTTTCTCAAGCGCCTTTTCCTTCTCCGCATCGACATAGGTGCGCCAGTCCTCCATCACCTTCGTACTCGTGTTGACCGTCTTGATGAAGCCGTCGATCAGCTCCTTCTTGCTCCGAAGCTCGGGACTTGCGCCGACGGCGCGGTCGATCGCGCCGATGATGCTCTGATCCATGCCGTTCGATGCATGATACTTCTCCACAAGCAGCAGAATGTAGTCGATATTGATGTCCACCTGCCGGATCAATTCCAGCTCGAACACGACATCGTCGTTGATATTCTCCTTCTCCGCATTTCCCGCGCCCGTCATCTCGCGATGAATGTCCAAGTACATGCTCTGGTAATCCTGCAAATCGCGCGGCGGCAGGAACGGATCATTCTCCTCGAAATCATCAAACGCCGTGAGAATGTTCCTGAGGCGCAGAATGTTGCCGAAGATGCGCACGAAATCCTTCTGCGCCTGCTCGCCCAAGATCGGCTCACCGACAGCGAATTTCTCGCGCATCTCCAGGATAAGCTCCGCATAGCCCTTGTGGTGACGGCCGCTCGCATCGTCATAGCCGTCGTAGTAGTCGCGGAAACCTCGCAGCAGCACGACGCTCTCGGCATTCTCATCACCGAAAAGCGAGATCGCATCGTCCGTCGCTTTCGCCAGATTGCGAAAAGCGACGATATTGCCAAACGTCTTGACCGAATTCAAAATGCGGTTCGTGCGTGAAAACGCCTGAATCAGCCCATGGTACTTGAGGTTCTTGTCCACCCAAAGCGTGTTGAGCGTCGTCGCGTCAAAGCCCGTGAGGAACATATTGACGACGATGAGCAAATCGATCTCGCGCTTCTTCATGCGCTGAGAAAGATCCTTGTAATAATTCTGGAAGGAATCCCCGTCCGTCGAAAAATTCGTAGAAAAACGCGCATTATAGTCCGCAATCGCGTCCGAAAGGAAGTCGCGGCTCGTGCGGTCAAGCCCCGCCGTATCAAAATCCTCATCGGGCAAAGCGTCCTCGGGATCGTCCTCGTTCGCCGCATAGCTGAAAATCGTCGCAACCGCAAGGTCGCGCCCCGCCGCTGCCAGCTGACGCTTGAACTCCTCGTAATACTTCATGCAGACAGGAATCGACGCGACCGCGAACATCGAATTGAACCCCAAGACACGCTGCCCCTTGAGCGAATACGCCTTGCCGCGCATCGTCTTCCGATCGAAATGCGCGAGGATATATTCCGTCACGGCACGGATGCGCTCGGGCGCGGCAAGCGCCTTCTCACGGTCAATGGCACGCACTTCCTTGTCCTCGATCTCCGCCTTGCTCTTCATCGTGTTGATGTAATCAATGCGAAACGGCAGCACATTGCCGTCGTTGATGGCGTTCACAATTGTATAGGTATGGAGCTTGTCGCCGAAAAGCTGCGGCGTCGTCCGCGCCGAAGGCTTGCCCGCGCCCGACGCATTCGGCGCAAAGATCGGCGTGCCCGTAAAGCCGAAGATATGATACTTCTTGAACGCCTTCGCAATCGCCGTGTGCATATCGCCGAACTGCGAGCGATGGCACTCATCGAAAATCAGCACGACATGCTTGCCGTAGATCGCGTGCGTCTTGTTCTGCTTAATGAACATGGCGAGCTTCTGAATCGTCGTGACGACGATCCGCGCCGCATCATTTGCGAGCTGCCCCGCGAGCACGCGCGTCGACGTATTGCCGTTCGCCGCGCCCTTTTCAAAGCGGTCGTACTCCTTCATCGTCTGATAGTCAAGATCCTTGCGGTCGACCACGAAGAGCACCTTGTCAATATCCGGCAGTCCTGCGGCAAGCTGCGCCGTCTTGAAGGAAGTCAGCGTCTTGCCCGAGCCCGTCGTGTGCCAGATATAGCCACCGCCCTCGATCTTGCCCCAAGTTTTGTAATTCGACGCGATCTTGATGCGCGACAAAATGCGCTCCGTCGCCGCAATCTGGTACGGACGCATGAGCATCAGCACCTCTTCCGTCGTAAAGATCGAGTAGCGCGTCAAGACGGCAAGCAACGTATGCTTGGCAAGGAACGTGCGTCCAAAATCCATGAGATCGGTAATGAGGCGGTTGCTCGCATCCGCCCAAAACGACGTGAACTCAAAACTGTTGCTCGTCTTCTTGCTCGCCCTGCGCCCCGCCGCATCCATCTCGCGGATATGGCTCGCACGCGTCGTATTGGAATAATACTTCGTATTCGTCCCGTTCGAAATGATGAAAACCTGCACATACTCATACAACCCCGCACCCGCCCAAAAACTGTCGCGCTGGTAGCGATTGATCTGATTGAACGCCTGGCGAATCTCCACGCCGCGCCGCTTCAGCTCCAAATGCACGAGCGGCAAGCCGTTGACGAGAATCGTCACATCGTAGCGATTCGCATGAGCCGCCGCATTCTCTGCTTGAGCGTCCGCACCGCCCTCCACCGCATATTGATTGATGACCTGCAAACGATTGTTATAAATGTTCTCCTTGTCGATCAGCTTGATGTTCTTCGTCGTTCCGTCATCGCGCCGAAGATTCTGAATATAATCCGTCTGAATGCGCCGCGTCTTCTCTGCAATGCCGTCGCCCGCAGGCGCGATCGACGCCTTGAAGAACCGCTCCCACTCCGCATCACTGAACGCATAATCATTGAGCGCCGAAAGCTGCTCCCGAAGATTCGCGAGCAGCTCCGCCTCGTCATGAATCCGAAGATACGTATAGCCTTCCTCTTCCAGCAGCCCGATCAATGCCCCCTCAAGCGCCGCCTCCGACTGATACGCCGCATACGGCGCACGCTCCTCGCGAACATATTGCGCGAGCACTGTGCTCTCTTCTGCGCTTGCAATCAGGTTATAGTACAATGTACCGACCTCCTCGCCCCATCAGACAAAACTGACCTGGACTTCCTTTCCCAATGCCTTTGCAATCTTATCAAGCGTCACCAAGGAAGGTACCGCCTGTCCTTTTTCAATACGGCTGATGTTCGATTGGCGAACCCCCGATTTCTCCGCCAATTCTTTCTGTGTCAGATCCTGCTCCATGCGTGCCGTAATAAGAAGTTCTGTAAGGGCAAATTCCAAACGTGTCCGTTCGTGTTCTTCGCGAAAAGCGGGGTCTTTCATCTGCTCTGCAATATAGCGATCCAAATCATCCATGTCATTTCTCCTCTCTCTCGCAATAAATCAGACGATATCTTTTCGCACGTTCGATTTCTCGTACCGAAGTCCTCTGCGTTTTCTTAATGAATCCATGCGTTAGAACTATCCGTTGCTTCTTGGAAAGGTCAGCAGTTTATCGCGGTAGTATTCGTATTGCTTCTTGCGTGCGGCGATCTCGGCGGGGAGGCCGTTGGTGAGATCGTTGCATAAGGCGTCGAAGCGGTCGAGGATGGAGACGATTTTTTTCTGAACGTCGAGCGGCGGGACGGGGATAGGATAACACCTCACCATAGGGATTGTTAGTTGTGGAATCCCTGTTCTCGGTGTCTTAAATGCTGTCATTTGCAATATATAAAAAAGATATTTCACATCAACAACCTCACAAGGTATTGCACATATAAGCCGTATTACAGGATAAAACGGCTTCATTCGCAATGCACTATACCCAATGGTTCCTCGTGCCGCAATCGTTACACATGGTTGAGTAATCCGGGGAACATTGGTAAAACCATATAAATCCTTTCCCCCAACACCATTGCTATAAATTGGAATATTATAAACTTCGGTAAAGTACTGCGAAAATGCCTCTTTCGGAACATCTCCACCAGAAACCAAAGTACAAACTTCCCCCAGTGTTTTCCATTCAACATCAAAATCTTTTCGCCACAGCCCAAATTTACTTATTCTTTGAACTTGTCTGTCTGTCCGAACGATTGTATCGTCCACGCGGACAAAATTCAAAAGACTGTCGCGGTAAAAATTATACTGCTTTTTCCGCAAGGTAAGCTCCGTGGTAAGCTCCGTGGTAAGCTCCGTAAAACTGTCTAACAATTTTACGATTTCATTTTGAATTTTCAATGGCGGGACAGGAATCAGTATTTTATTTAACACAGATTTTGTCAAGCTCGGTACCCCGCCTGCTTTATTCAATCGTTCTAAGTGCTGAGTTTGCAAATAAAAAAACACAAATCGCGGCGATACAATTTTTGAGATTTTCGTGTAAAAAATAGTATCAACCGTCCAAAAAGGAACATCGACATAGTAAAGTTTGTCCAAAGAACCTTTTCGCGGGATAAGAACGGAAGGCTCATCATAAACATAAGTATCGATATATGTCATAATTCCACCAGAGCCATATACAGGAATAGTTCCTTCTCCAAATTTTTTATAGTCACCCCCATTGCAAATTCTCAAAACATCTCCCAACTTCTTATATTCCACCCCATTCGGGCAAAGCTCTTCCATCAACTCCCTCAGCCTGCTCATAGCGCGATGCCCTCCTCGTCCTCGATCTCGGCGATGATCTTGTCGACCTCACGCCGCAGCACTTCTTCCCTGGCGACGATCTCGCGAATCTCTGCATTGAGTGCCGCGATGTCGATGACTTCGCGCGTATCTTCCGGCTCGACGTAAGTGCTGACGGAGAGGTTGTAGTCCTCGGCGGCGATTTCCTCGCCTCGGACGCGGCGCACCGTGTGGGCGACATCTGCACAGTCAGTATACATCTGCAGGATATGCTCGATGTTTTCCTGCGTGAGCTTGTTGTTGTTCGTGACCTTGACGCATTCCTTCGAGGCGTCGATGAAGAGCGTAGTCGTGTCCGCTTTCGACTTCTTCAGCACCATGATGCAGGTCGCGATGCTCGTGCCGAAAAAGAGATTGTCCGGCAGTTGGATCACGGCATCGACGAAATTGCTGTCGATGAGATATTGGCGAATCTTCTTCTCTGCGCCGCCGCGATACATGATGCCGGGGAAGCAGACGATCGCCGCCGTACCGTTCGCCGCCAGCCAAGCGAGCGCGTGCAGGATGAAGGCGAAGTCAGCTTTCGACGGCGGCGCGAGTACGCCCGCAGGCGCAAAGCGCGGATCGTTGATAAGGAGAGGATTTTCCTTGCCTGCCCATCGAATTGAATACGGAGGATTGGAAACAATCGCCTCAAACGGCTCGAATGCATCATGCTGCGGGTCGGTCAGCGTGTCGCCGCGCGCAATGTCGAAGTCGTCGAAATTGATGTCATGCAGGAACATATTGATGCGGCAAAGATTGTACGTCGTGATGTTGATCTCCTGCCCGTAGAAGCCGTTTCGCACATTCTCCTTGCCGAGAATTTTGGCAAACTTCAGTAGTAGAGATCCACTGCCGCAGGCGGGATCGTACACTTTGTTCACCCGCGCCTTGCCGATGACCGTGAGGCGTGTCAGAAGCTCAGAGACTTCCTGCGGCGTATAGTATTCGCCGCCGCTCTTGCCGGCGTTCGAGGCGTACATGCCCATGAGATATTCATAGGCGTCGCCAAAAGCGTCGATCGTATTGTCTCGATAGTGCCCAAGCTGCATTTCGCCGATGCCGTCGAGGAGTTTCACGAGCTTTGCATTGCGCTCCTTCACCGTCGCGCCGAGCTTGTTGCTGTTGACGTCGAGGTCTTCAAAAAGCCCCGCGAGATCGTTTTCGCTCGCCGTACCGGTCGCCGAGGCTTCGATGTTGTGAAAGACTTTTTCCAGCGTTTCATTGAGGTTTTCATTCGTCGGCGCAGCCTTGCGCACATTGACAAAAAGCTCGCTCGGCAGGATGAAGTACCCCTGCTCCTCCACGAGATTCTCGCGCTCCGTCTCCGCCTCTTCATCGGACAGTGCGGCATAGTCAAATGCCGCATCCCCCGCCTCATGCGCCTCACGGTTGAGGTAATTCGTCAGCTTCTCCGAGATGTAGCGATAAAAAAGCGTGCCCAAGACATACTGCTTGAAATCCCAGCCATCCACCGAGCCGCGCAGATCGTTCGCAATCTGCCAGATCGCCCGATGCAGCTCCGCTCGCTCCATTTCCTTCTTATTGTCCATCGTATCGCCTCCGCAATCAGTATCTTTTTGTACTTCGCGCTGACTCTCTCTTTGTCCTGCTCCATTCAAAGGAAACCCGACAAATCAGAACAGGTCGCTGTCTTCCATATATATTCCTTACATGCCGTTTTCACAGGGCTGAGCTCCTCCCTGCGTTTTCGTTCTCTGTTCTAATTCTGACACAGGACAGGGAGTTTTTTCAATCCCAAAAGAAAAAGGCACCCGACCTAAGCCGAGTGCCTTTCTTTCATTTATTTTATATTTCTGTGCCGTCCTTGAACGTCACGCGAATGTCCGTCTTGCTGTAAACTGTCATGAAATCCACGAGGCTTGCCCACAATTCCGTCTCGAATCTCGCAATCGGCTCCTGCGCCGCAAGCATCCGAAGGAAATCCTCCATCTGCTTCTTTCGCATCTCTTTTTCCGGGAGCTCCTGCATCACCGCATCCAGTTCTGACTTCGCTTTTTCATAACGCTGCACCAATCTCTCGTACCTCTCGGCGTATTCGTTCTGATCGAGTGCAATGCGTGCATTTTCACTCACGCATTGTTCTGCCAATACGGCCGCCTCTTCCACTTCTTCCCGAAGTTCCGTCTGCTTCTTCTCCAAGGCTGTATTCTCGCAAAGCATATGGATAACCGTACGAAGGTTGGCTATGAGTTCATCCTTCTCCGCGAGCAGGATATTGACCGACCGAACGAATACCTCCTTGATTTCTTCTTTCGCAAGGTGCTGTGTACTGCAGATTCTCCCATTCCCACATTTGTGATTGCATCGATAGATCGTACGGCGATAGGCATCTGTCGAATGCCATACTTTTGCACTGTACCAGCTTTTGCACTCGCCGCATCGAATTTTGGAGGAAAAGATACTCACACCACTGTAACGCAGCTCTGCCTTTCGCCTTGCCATCTCTGCCTGCACGCAGTCGAAGGTCTGTGGATCAATGATCGCTTCGTGGTTTCCTTCTACATAATACTGAGGGATTTCACCCTCGTTCTTCTTTATTTTCTTCTGCAGAAAATCTACTGTGAATTCCTTCTGCAATAGCGCATCGCCCTTGTATTTCTCGTTTGTGAGAATGCTCGCACGGTGCTCTGATTCCATTTCGTCTTGCCGCCCGGTGTCCTCAGCTTCCTTTTTGTAAGCTCCTTCGCAATCGCATAGCAGCTCAGTCCGTCAAGGAAGCGTTTGTAGATGAGCCGCACGATCTTTGCCTGCTCCTCGTTTACCACGAAGCCTCGATCATAACCGAGGAATCGCTTGTAGGCGACACTTGCCTTGCCGTCGGCAAAACGCCGTCTCTGCCCCCATGTGGTGTTCTCCGAGATACTGCGGCTTTCCTCCTGAGCTAGGCTGGACATTATCGTTATGAGGAGTTCCGTCTTACCCCTGATTTTGATACAATCCAACGATGCACCCCCTATACCCGATT